>NZ_JAOWCH010000047.1:0-49599 GCF_030337065.1 Citrobacter sp. Cb004
CAGGCATTTATTACCACTTCGCAGAATCATTTGTATATGAGTTCATACCCTTTTGACGATCCGCGTCTAAAACCCGGCGGTCCGGGTATAGATTATAAGTTCTTTGATGACACGTATTATCTCTACAGGCCAGGCAAACATAAATCCAAGGGTAAGTATGTAGATGCTCATATGAGACCTGAATCTCCAGGTGCGGCCTGGGGGACGGTCGTTTTTATGAAAGCTGCTTTAGCCCATTTAACGGAGGGTTATAAGGCAAATTATCAAAACCTGCCCGACAAAGAACCGGAGGTGGTGGGCTATAAGGGATGGACCCAGATGCGCTGTGACCTGGATGCGGGGAAATAATATGAAAGGTGTAATCAGGCTAAATGACCCGCTGGAAAACGGTGGGTATGTGAACAAAGCTTCTGGTAGCAAGTTTATGGGAATTCCTGTCGCTTTAATGGGGGATACTGTTCTTTGTGTTGCGCATAAAGGGACCTTTCCCATACTTGATTTTGAACCAACCTGGACAATGGACGGTAGAGGCGTTGTTGTGGATGGGTGTAGGGCTGCATGCGGTTGTGCAATAAAAACCACACTGCCAATGGCGGGGACAAGCAAATGAGTAAATGGAAGATACCAAACAAGAATCCCTATCAAGACCCAGGAAAATTCCCGCTAAATATTATGCTGGTTATTAGCTGTGCTATATTCTTGTTATGTATGATGTACCATATATTAAACTGGCCTCAGGAAAAGAAAGTTGCTGATAATTTGACATGGAATGCAATAGTAATCCCTTCTCTAATAGTGTTAGTAATCTGGTGTGTGGTGATAATCATTCACGGTATAATATCTTTTCCGTTTTATTATGCGGGTTACCTTGAGCAGTATGGTATGTATAAGTGGAAAAACTGGGCAATACAGGCATTGCCTCTTTTAGACTATTCATCAATTCTCCCGGTGCCTGAACTGGCATTAAAAATTCAGAAACTAGAAGGGGAAGCGCCAGCAGGTTCTGCAACGCCGTTACGAATTGATATCGAAGTTGATTCAATGGATGACGCCAGAGTTGATAAAGTGCTAAGACGGTTGATAGAACCACTCAAGAATTCTCTTGTCAAAGAGTATCGTCCGTTTAATACCTGGTTGTATGTTAAGGGTGCGGATGACACTATCGGCAATAGTTTCAGGGCGGTACTCGCAAGTCTGGGCATCTCCAGCAATAAGGTCGGAGACGTTAATATTCTTCATGATTGTCCGGATTATTCTTTAATCAATGATTGGATTGGCCTAAATATTTCTGAAAACAACTTGGTTATTACAGTTGAATTGCACAATAAAAATAATTCTGATTTTTTCGAAAGTGCTAATGCCTTTATTTTTACCAATGCAAAATTGCTTGAAGATAAAGACACGCCTTTATATTTATTGCGTATGATGGACAGTACTCCATATTATCTTGATGAAATCGTAAGTGCATATTTATCTGCTCAACAAGTGGATGTGAGTAAAATTAAAAAGATGTGGTTCAACTCACTGGATAAACAGTCAAAATTAGTAATGTTTAGTGGGGTGGAAAACGCAAAAGTGAACATTTTGGCCGATAGTCGATATGAACTGGAAGCCGTTACTGGGCAAAGCACAGAGGTTCAGCGTTGGGTTGTATTGGCGTTGGCTGCGGATGCTGCAAAATATGGTCAAGGACATCAGTTATTCGCCAGTGCATCCGCAGGCACGATTCAAACCGGAATAATAGCTGCTAAATATCCAGGATGTTGGCCTGCACTTGGTAAGCTCGATTTCGGGAATTATTGGAAAATCATAATTGTTTGCGCAATTATTTTATGGGGTATAGGGTTTGTAAGTCTCGTGCCAACGGAAATGTTCAATAATCATCCCTGGTATACGTTTACTCCTTTAGTTATCGGCATTCTGGTTATTTATACGGCAATTATGATTTATTCTTTGATAGTGAGTCAAAATATAGAGCGGGAAATGGATATTTATTACTCTCAGTTTTTATGAGGTAAGCGCCCTGACGGGCGCTCATACTTCTTTTACTCTCTTTGCGGCAGGAGAGCATCAGTCGGTTAAGGGGTTATTTCACCGTCCAACCCTTATAGCTGCCGACGTTGTTTTTATCGATCATCGTCACCGGGATCAGTACGGGCTCTTTCGGGGCGGGTTTCCCCTGCAATATGTCATAGCCGATTTCGACCGCTTTGGCAGCCATCACCTGTGGATCTTGTGCAGGCGTCGCCACAAATAGTGAGTTTTCCCGCTTCAACGCTTCTTCAGCGTCTGGCGATCCGTCTACGCCGACAATAAAGAATTCGCTACGTTGTGCCTGTTTTGCCGCCAGATCGGCACCGATCGCCGTAGGATCGTTAATGGCGAATACGCCGTCGATCTTCGGATTCGCCGCCAGCAGCGCGGTCATGATCTCCAGTCCGCCTTCGCGACTGCCTTTGGCGTTTTGGTTATACGACAGCACCTTGATATCCGGGTGGCGTTTAAACTCGGTCTGGCAGCCTTCCACGCGGTTCTGGACGGCGGAAACCGGCGGCCCGTTGATAATGACGACGTTGCCTTTCCCTTTCAGACGGTCGGTAATGTATTTACAGGCCATTTCACCCGCCTGGGTGTTATCGGAGGTAATGGTCGCATCTGCGCCTTCCGCCGCTACGTCAACGGCAACCACCACAATCCCTGCGTCTTTCGCGCGTTTTACCGCTGGGCCGATGCCTTTGGAGTCGGCGGCGTTAAGAATAATCATGTCGACCTTGGCGGCAATAAAGTTGTCGATTTGCGACACCTGTTGTCCCAGATCGTAGCCGCTGGAAACCAGCGTCACTTTAACGCTATCACCCGCCAGTTTGCGTGCTTCCAGTTCCGCGCCTTTGGTGATCTGCACGAAGAACGGGTTGGCCAGATCGCCCACCGTAACGCCGATCGATTTCAGTTCTTTTGCCTGCACAAACGGAGCTGCAGCAAGCAGTGCGCCAGCACAGAGCGCGGTGACTAAGGGCTTCAATCTCATGCTGTATTCCTCGAAGTAAGATGTTGTTGTTATGCACTTTGATGGTGTCGGGTACGGTATTTGTCGATCAGTACCGCTATGATGATCACCGCCCCTTTGATCACCAGTTGCCAGAAATAGGAGACGCCCATCAGCGTCATGCCGTTATTGAGCGTGGCGATAATCAACGCCCCTACCAGCGTGCCGGTGATGGTGCCGATCCCCCCAACAAAGCTGGTACCGCCGAGGATCACCGCCGCGATGGCGTCCAGCTCGTAACCCATGCCTAAGTTGCCGTTGGCGCTGTATAGCCGCGAGGCGCTCATCACCCCGCCAAGACCTGAGAGCACACCGCTCATGCCGTAGACGAACAGCAGCACCAGCCACACTTTGATACCGGTTAAACGAGCGGCCTGCATATTGCCGCCGACCGCATAAATATGAACGCCGAGTGTGGTGCGCCTAAGAATGAACCAGCACATCACCACCACCGCCAGCGCAATGACCACTAGCCACGGAACCGGACCAAGATAGTTGTTACCGATCCACTCAAAGCTGATATTGGAATTGATCACCGTCGTGCCGTCGGCCAGCAGATAGGCCGCGCCGCGCAGCGCCGTATACGTTCCAAGCGTGACGATAAACGGTGGCAGTCCGGCAAAAGCAACCAGCGCGCCGTTAAACAACCCCAGCACCAGACCGAGCATCAGCGCCGCCGGAATCGACAGCATGGCAAATTCAGGGATCAGCGAAACGACCATAGCCGCGACGGCGGTGGTGCCGAGAATCGAGCCAACCGAGAGGTCGATCCCGCCGGTCAAAATAATGAAGGTCATGCCAGCCGCCAGCACGATGTTGATCGACGCCTGGCGGGTTATATTCAACAGGTTGCTTTCGGTAAAAAAGTTTGGCGCGATAAAGCCAAACACCGCCACTATCAGGATGAGAATCGGCAAGATGCCGACCGTTTGCATCAGATCGCTCATCAGCAATTTTTTCGCGGAGGCGGATTTCGCCACCTGCTGGGGAGTGGTTGGATTATTCATGGGACACCGCCTGATGATGGGAGTCGTTCACGCCGGTTGCCAGCGTCATAATATTTTCTTGGGTAATACTTTGCCCGTTCAGCTCACCGGCAATGCTGCCTTCCCGCATGACGTACACGCGATCGCTCATACCGACAACTTCCGGCAATTCGCTGGAGATCATCAGGATCGCCACGCCTTTGCGCGCCATGTCGTTCATGATCCGGTAGATCTCGCTTTTGGCGCCAACATCCACGCCGCGCGTGGGTTCATCGAGGATCAAAATGCGTGGGCCGATCGCGACCCAGCGTGAAATCAGCAGCTTTTGCTGATTACCACCGGACAGCCCGCCCGCGCGTACCTGGGCGTGCGGAACGCGGATGTTGAGCAATTGGATGGCGTCATCGGAAATAGCCTGCGCCTTTTTGCGATCGAGCATGCCCCAGTTGGCGTCACGTTCCAGCGTCGCCATGGTGATGTTCTCTGCTGCCGCCAGCTCTAAAAACAATCCCTGCTCTTTGCGGTTTTCCGTCAGAAAGCCAATGCCGTGGTCAATCGCCTCGCGAGGGGAGTGGATCACCACCGGTTCACCGTCTACTTCAATCATGCCGCCGATGGCTTTACGCACGCCAAAAATCAGTTGAGCCAGTTCAGAACGCCCGGCGCCGACTAACCCGGCAAGTCCGACGATCTCCCCGGAGCGCACCAGTAAACTGCACGGCTGGACTTTATGGCCGTCGGTCAGGTGGTGGACGTTGAGGCGCGCTTTACCTAAGGGAATATCGCGCTCTTTGTTGAACAAATCGCTTAACGGTCGGCCCACCATCATGCGCACCAGCTCAGAGGCGTTGAGTTTGTCGCGGGTCAGGCTGCCAACATATTGTCCGTCGCGCAGGACGCTGACGCGGTCCGAGAGTTCATACACCTCCGCCATGCGGTGGCTAATGTAGATAATCGCCATCCCCTCATCGCGCAGGCGCATGATCAGTTCAAACAAGCGGTGGGTTTCACGTGAGGAGAGGGCGGCAGTGGGTTCATCCATCACCAGAATGCGGCTGTTACGGTGCAGGGCGCGGGCGATTTCCACCTGCTGCTGTTCGGCGATGGTCAACGTCATCACGCGATCGCTGGCCTTAAACTGGGCGCCGAGCCGGTCGATGACTTTTTGCGACTGCATCACCATCTCTTTACGTTGGACCAGACCGCCGCGCGACAGCTCGCTGCCAAGAAAGATATTTTCCGCCACCGTCAGGTTCGGCGCGAGCTGCATCTCCTGGTAAATCAGCGTGATGCCTGCGCTGAGCGCGTCTTTTGGCCCGCGAATGTGAAACGGCTGACCGTCGATCAGGATCTCACCGCTGGTGGCGGTATACGCGCCCGCGAGGATCTTCATCAGGGTGCTTTTCCCCGCGCCATTCTCACCCATCAGGGCATGAATCTCACCCGGCCAGACCGTTAAATCGACCCCTTTCAGCGCGTAAAATTTACCAAACGCTTTGGCAATGTTGCGCATCTCCAGAACCGGTGTCCTGCTCATAGCGGATCTCCTGTGGGGTGGCCGATATCAGCAGTCCATCACAGGAATGTAAATGCAAAATGTCAGAAGCCGTTCATATTTGTCATATTGCGATTTTTCTTCACGGAGCGTGATATGCCGCAACCAGGACGTCACTTTTTCGCCAGTGCGCGCGGACGATTGCTGTTCTTCAATCTGCTGGTGGTGACGGTCACGCTGATGGTAAGCGGTGTGGCGGTGCTGGGGTTTCAGCATGCCAGTCAAATCCAGGAACAGGTGCAGCAGCAAACCGTTGACGACATGACCGGCAGCATGAACCTGGCCCGGGATACGGCGAACGTGGCGACGGCGGCGGTACGGCTGTCGCAGGTAGTCGGCGCGCTGGAATACAAAGGTGAAGCGGAGCGGCTGCAGGAGACGCAACGGGCGCTGAAGCATTCGCTGGAACAGTTGGCCACCGCGCCGTTGGCGCAGCAGGAGCCGGCGCTGGTCGAGCGTATTATCCAGCGCAGCCAGGAGCTACAAAGCAGCGTGGAAGGTATGCTGCAGCGCGGGCAACGGCGACATCTGGAACGTAACGCTCTGCTCAGTTCGCTGTATCAGAATCAAAGTTATTTACGTCATCTGCAAAAGCTGACCGGCACGCAGGATGACGTGCTGCTGGGGCAGATAGACCGCTTAATTGTTGCCGCCATTGAAACACCCACGCCGCGTTCGGTGGTGAAACAACTGGACGGCGTGATGCCCGCGCTGCCTGTGCAAAATAGCAATCCGCTGATTACCAACATCCTCACCGACTTCAACCAGGAGTTGCATAAGCTGGAGCCGCTCTCTTCTGCGCTTGAGCAGAGCGATTTGGCGATCAACTGGTATATGTTTCATATCAAAGCGCTGGTGGCGATCCTCAACAGCGATATCAACCGGTATGCTTCGCAGGTGGCGCTGATCTCCGAACAGCGGGTGGCGCAAAGCCATCAGGAACTGCAATCCGGCGCGTTGTTTATTTTAGTGTTTGCGCTGTTGGCGGTGGTGATCACCGGTTTTGCCGGCTGGTATATCTACCGTAACCTCGGATCTAACCTGACGGCCATTTCGCGGGCGATGACCCGGCTGGCGCACGGTGAATCGGACGTTAGCGTCCCGGCCCTGCAGCGGCGCGATGAGCTGGGCGAGCTGGCCCGCGCCTTTAGCGTCTTCGCCCGTAATACGGCATCGCTGGAGCACACCACCCGACTGCTAAAAGAAAAAACCAGCCAGATGGAAATCGACCGCACCGAGCGCCAGGGGCTGGAGGAAGCGCTGTTGCACAGTCAGAAACTGAAGGCGGTAGGGCAACTGACGGGCGGATTAGCGCATGATTTCAATAACCTGCTGGCGGTCATTATTGGCAGCCTGGATCTGGTGAACCCAGACTCTCCCGATGCGCCACGGGTCAATCGGGCGCTAAAAGCCGCCGAGCGCGGGGCGCTCCTTACCCAGCGGCTGCTGGCCTTTTCGCGCAAACAGTCGTTGCATCCCCATGCGGTGGAGCTGAAAACGCTGCTGGAAAATTTGGGCGAACTGATGCGCCACTCTCTTCCGGCTACGTTGACGCTGGAGATTGAAGCTCAGTCTCCCGCCTGGCCCGCGTGGATTGATGTCAGCCAACTGGAAAACGCCATTATCAATCTGGTGATGAATGCCCGTGACGCCATGGACGGGCAGGCGGGCACGATTAAAATCCGTACCTGGAATCAGCGGGTCACGCGCAGCGATGGGCGTAAGCAGGATATGGTGATGCTGGAAGTTGCCGACCAGGGAAGCGGGATGTCGCAGGAGGTGAAAGCTCAGGTCTTCGAGCCGTTTTTCACCACCAAACAGACCGGCAGCGGCAGTGGGCTGGGGCTGTCTATGGTCTACGGTTTTGTGCGCCAGTCCGGTGGCCGCGTGGAGATTGAAAGCGCCCCTGGGCAGGGAACGACGGTCAGATTGCAGCTTCCTCGCGCGGTTGTGCCGGTGCAGACACCGGTGGAGACAATCGCACAGCACACCCCGACTCGCGGTGAAAAACTGGTGCTGGTTCTCGAAGATGAAGCCGATGTGCGCCAGACGTTATGTGAGCAATTACACCTGCTGGGCTACCTGACGTTAGAGGCCGCCAACGGCGAACAGGCTATGCATATGCTGGCGGCTTCATCCGAGATTGATATTTTTATCAGCGACTTAATGCTGCCCGGCGGTTTAAGCGGTGTGGATGTGGTTAATCATGCGCTGGCACATTATCCACAACTGAACATCCTGCTGATTAGCGGCCAGGATTTACGTCCGGCGCATAACCCGGCGCTGCCGGATGTGGCGTTATTGCGTAAGCCCTTCACCCGGGGAGAACTGGCGCAGGCGCTGCGGCATTCGCGTAATTGAGATTCCTCCGCTACCCGCGCAAATACGCTTTGATTACCGTGGGGCGAGTTTCTTGATGAGGCTGGTTTTATGCAACGCTCCGCGACATTCTTACTTTTCACTCTGCTGATGATGACCACCGTATCGGCGCAGGCCGATATTATCGATGACGCCATCGGCAATATTCAGCAGGCAATTAACGACGCATACAAACCGGACAGCGGGCGGGATTATGACGACTCTCGTGATGAAAGCTGGCAGCGACAGATGAGTGACGATCGTCGCCGGCAGTATGATAATCGCCGCCGCCAGTTTGAAGACCGACGCCGCCAACTGGATGACCGCCAGCGCCAGCTCGATCAGGAACGGCGTCAGTTAGAAGACGAAGAGCGCAGAATGGAAGAAGATTACGATCGTTAGCGCAATCTTTCGCTGGCAAGGTTATAGGGGGCAGAGACCTGTTAACAAGCCTTTAAGTGCGATGTAAACCTACCTCAGCACAATCTCCATTCCGTCATACCCGGCTTCGAGCCCTGTCGGTAGCGGATTCTCCATCATCCACAAATCAAACTGATGACTGATATGCGTCAGGATCACCCGTGGGCAGCGGATAACCTCGTTCAAGGCGATAACGGTATTTACATCGCTGTGATTGCGCGGCGGCTCGGCGCGCGGGGCGTGGCTGCAGTCGATGATAATCACCTGAGGCTGGTTATTGTGGAGAAACTTCAGCGTCTTGTCGGGAAGTCCGGCGGTATCGGAGAGCCACGCTACGCGGCTGTGCGCGGTCTCCAGCAGATAGCCAAACGTCAGCTTTGAATGGTTGAGCGGGAGTGGCGTCACCTGCAACCCTTGCAGGTTAAACACCACGAATGGCGCGACGGTATGGCTAAAATCGAGGATGCCAGGGTGCTTAAACAGATCGTCGCATCCCTGTTCATCCGGCGGACCGTACACCGGGATAGTCGCCCCCACGCCCCAGCGCAGCGGAAACAGCCCCTGCACGTGATCCATATGGTAGTGGGTGAGCAGAAACTGCTGGAAGCTGCCTGCTGGCCAGTCGTCCATCAGATGCGGGATCCCCGCATCCAGCAGCGTCACCGCATTGTTAAATTTGACCACCCCGCTACAAGGGCGTCGACGGTATTGCGCCTGTAAGCGTGCTCGTTGGCAGGCCGCACAGTCACAGCCAAATGCCGGCACCAGTTGCGCGCCGCCGGTTCCCGTCAGCGTAATGGTCAGACTCATGGCTCCCCCTACAACGGTTTGGTGAAGCGAAAATGGCTCATGGTATAGCCTTCGCGCTGGTAAAAGCGGTGCGCGTCAAGGCGTTGGGTACTGGTAGAAAGCTCGGTTATTTCTGCGCCCGCTTCGCGCGCGGTGGCTTCGGCCCAGGCCAGTAACTGACTACCCACTTTTAGTCCTCGTGCCTGTGGCATCACCACCAGTTCCTGGATCTCGCCAATCCAGTTGGCGTGGTGCAGATGAAACTGTAGGTGCAGAGCGATCAAGCCGACGACCTGTCCGTCGAGCAGCGCCAGCTGGTAGTGCATATTGGGATCTTGCAGATTTGCGGCGTAGCCAGCGCTAAAGGCCTGCAGGTCGAATTGGCCCTGTTTCAACTCACAGATAAGCGCGTAAACCGCATCGGTATCGTATAGCGTGGCGCGGCGTAATTCACAGACAGACATGTTTCTTCTCCTTGCGTCCCATCAGTGTGAGCAGTGTATCGACAGACTGTAGCAAACTTCCATCATTGTTCAGGACGTGGCAGTCATACGGCGTGTAGCGTGCCGCGCGTTCAAGGCGGGCAGCGATTTCCGTTTCGCTCTCCCGTCCACGTGCCTGCAGGCGCTGGCGTAAAATGGCCGGGGAAACCTGTAAGCAAATGGGAAGTAAAGAAGCGCCGTAACGGGCCTGCGCCTGGGGCAGATGCGCGCGCGAGCCGTTGACCACCACATCAAAACCGGCGTGCAGCCAGAGGTCAATCTCTACGCCGACGCCGTAATAGAAGCCGTTGGCATGCCAGCTCAGCGCCAGCAGGTTCTGCCCGGCGCGGGTAAAAAACTCTGGTTCGCTGAGGGCAATATGGTTTTCATTCCCGGCGTTGGCGGCGCGGGTGATGTAACGGTGCGCCACCAGCAGTTGCGCAGGTTCCTGCTGGCGAAGTTCTGCCAGTAGACTGTCCTTACCGGAGCCGGACGGCCCCATCAGCCAGATCAGTTTCCCCATAGTCAGAATACCCTTTTGCCCTGACGCCAGACGTGGTCGATATGGATGTGATCGCCTTTGCGATGCGCCAGCACCAGATCCGCGCGTTTACCTTCGGCTACAACGCCACGATCGTCGAGATTTAATGCCCGCGCCGGATTGCGGGTCACCAGACGAATGGCCTGCGGCAGCGTAAAGCAGTTGGCATCATCGTCTGCCACGCGAAATGCCGCATCGAGCAGGCTGGCGGGGTAGTAGTCGGAGGAGAGTATATCCAGCAGCCCCAGCTCAGCCAGCTTATGCGCCGCCACGTTGCCGGAGTGAGAACCGCCGCGCACGATGTTGGGCGCGCCCATCAGCACGTTCATGCCATGCTGGCGCGAGGCCTCTGCGGCGGCAAAAGTAGTAGGAAATTCGGCGATCACGCTGCCAAGTTGATGCGATTCCAGCACATGATCGCAGGTAGCATCGTCATGGCTCGCCAGCGCTATCTGGCGCTCACGACACATCTGAGCAATCGCCGTGCGGTTGGGTTGCGACCAACGTGCAGCCAGAGCTAACTGTTCTTCTTCGTAGCGGACCATTTGCTCGTCGGTAAGTGAATACTTGCCCTGATAGTACTCGCGGTACTTCTCGCGATTGGCAAACTGACGCTGGCCGGGGGAGTGATCCATCAGCGATACCAGCGTCACCGGCTCACGACCGACCAGTTTTTCAAACAGCGGTAGGGTGGTGTGATGCGGCAGCTCGCAGCGCAAATGCAGGCGGTGCTCGGCGCGATTGACCCCGCGCTTTTGCGTCTCTTCCACCGCGTTGATCATCTTCTCCAGATTTTCCAGACGGTCGCCACCGTCGCGCACATCGCCAATCGCCACCGCGTCCAGCACGGTGGTAATGCCGCTGGCGACCATCAGCGCGTCGTGGCTGCTCATCGCCGAGTGGGCGGGCCAGTCTACCTTCGGGCGCGGGGTGAAAAACTTGTCGAGATTGTCGGTATGCAGCTCGATAAGCCCTGGCAGCAGCCAGCCGCCTTCTCCGTCCATCGCTTGGGCCAGTTGGCTCTGACTTTCGGCAAAGGCGCGGATCGTTCCGCCCTCAATTTCCAGCGATCCTTGCACCACTTCATCTTCCAGCACCAGCTTTACATTATTGATAATCATGCTGTTGTTCCCATCAGGTGCAGGCGATCCGCGACGCGGTCGCGCACGGTTTGATCGTGAAAAATGCCGACAATTGCCGCGCCGCGGGCTTTCGCTTCTTCAATCAATGCGACGACGGCGGCGCTGTTTTTGGCGTCCAGCGAGGCGGTGGGCTCATCGAGGAGTAGAATCGGGTAATCGACGATAAACCCTCGGGCGATATTGACGCGCTGCTGTTCGCCCCCGGAAAACGTCGACGGCGCCAGATGCCACAGCCGCTCCGGCACGTTCAGGCGGGTAAGCAGGTTAGCCGCTTTGGCTGCGCACTCCTCGCGTGACACGCCGAGATCCAGCAGCGGCTGCATCACCACATCCAGCGCAGAAATCCTTGGGATCACGCGCAAGAACTGGCTGACCCAGCCGATGGTTGAACGGCGAACTTCCAGCACTTTACGCGCCGGAGCCTGCACCAGATCGACCCATTCGCCGCTGTGGCGGATGTGGATGTGTCCTTCATCCGGCAGGTAGTTGGCGTACAGCGAACGCAGCAACGTGGATTTGCCGCTGCCAGAGTGACCGTGCAGCACCACGCATTCGCCGTTTTTAACTTCCAGCGTGGCGTCTTGCAGCACCGGCAGACGCACGCCGTTTTGCTGATGCAGTACAAAGGTTTTACTGACGTTTTCAACGCGAATCGCGTTCATTTTTAGCCTCTTTAAGCATTTTTGCGTTCGATTGCCTGATGGCGCTTCGCTTATTAGGCCTACAACCGATGCCGATCCGTAGGCCGGGTCGCGAAGCGCCACCCGGCAAGACAAAATCAGTTTTGCAAAACAGATGACACCAGCAACTGGGTATACGGATGATGCGGGTCGTCGAGTACGCGGTCGGTTAACCCACTTTCCACCACCTGACCCTGCTTCATCACCAGCAAACGGTCGGCCAGCAGGCGCGCTACGCCCAGATCGTGGGTGACAATAACCACTGCCAGATCCAGTTCCACCACCAGGCCGCGCAGCAGGTCCAGCAGTTTGGCCTGTACGGAAACGTCCAGACCGCCGGTGGGCTCGTCCATAAACACCAGTTTGGGATGGGTGACGAGGTTGCGGGCGATCTGCAGTCGCTGCTGCATGCCGCCGGAAAAGGTGGTTGGCAGGTCGTCGATACGCGAGGCCGGGATCTCCACTTCCTCCAGCCAACGCTGCGCGGTGGCACGAATGTCGCCGTAGTGGCGCGCCCCGGTGGCCATCAGGCGTTCGCCGATATTGCCGCCAGCGGAGACCTGACGGCGCAGGCCATCCAGCGGATGCTGATGCACCACGCCCCATTCGGTGCGCAGCAGACGGCGACGGTCGGCCTCGTTCATGCCGTACAGCGAACGGTTCTGATACAAAATCTCACCGCTCTGCGGCGTTAGCCGTGAAGAGATCGATTTCAGCAGCGTGGTTTTGCCGGAACCGGACTCGCCGACGATACCCAGCACTTCGCCAGGCCACAGGTCAAAAGAGACATCGCTGAAGCCCTTGCCCGGCGCGTAGAGATGGGTCAGGTTGTTGACTGAAAGCAGCGGTTGCGTCATTTGCTGAGGGCCTCACTCTGTTGGCGGCAGTAGTCGGTGTCGGAGCAGACAAACATGCGTTTGCCGGTGTCATCGAGCACCACTTCATCGAGATAGCTGTGGGTTGAGCCACAGATGGCGCAAGGCTCATCCCAGCTCTGCACGGTAAACGGGTGATCGTCGAAATCGAGGCTTTCCACGCGGGTGTAAGGTGGAACGGCATAGATGCGTTTTTCGCGGCCTGCGCCGAACAGTTGCAGGGCCGGCATCATGTCCATCTTCGGATTGTCGAATTTTGGAATTGGCGACGGGTCCATGACGTAGCGGTCGTTGACCTTCACCGGATAGGCGTAAGTGGTGGCGATATGGCCGAAGCGGGCGATATCTTCATACAGTTTCACCTGCATGATGCCGTACTCTTCCAGCGCGTGCATGGTGCGGGTTTCCGTTTCGCGCGGCTCGATAAAGCGCAACGGCTCGGGGATCGGGACCTGGAAGATAATGATCTGGTCTTCCACCAGCGGCGTTTCCGGGATGCGGTGGCGGGTCTGGATCAGCGTCGCGTCTTCCGTGCGCTCGGTGGTGTTCACCCCAGTCACGCGTTTAAAGAAGTTGCGAATCGACACGGCGTTAGTGGTGTCATCCGCGCCTTGGTCAATTACCTTCAGCACGTCCGGCTCGCCAATCACGCTGGCGGTGAGCTGAATACCGCCGGTTCCCCAACCGTAGGGCATCGGCATTTCACGTCCGCCAAACGGCACCTGGTAACCGGGGATCGCCACCGCTTTCAGAATTGCGCGACGGATCATGCGTTTGGTCTGCTCATCAAGATACGCAAAGTTGTAGCCGGAGAGGTTAGTGGTCACGGGTGGCCTCCTGTTGCAGGCGTTTGAGCAGTTCCAGCTCGGCCTGGAAATCGACGTAATGGGGAAGTTTGAGGTGCGAAACAAAACCCGCCGCCTCGACGTTATCCGCATGCGCCAGCACGAACTCTTCGTCCTGCGCCGGTCCCGTGACCGATTCATCGTATTCGGCTGCCTGTAGGGCGCGGTCCACCAGCGCCATCGCCATCGCTTTACGTTCGCTCATGCCGAACACCAGCCCGTAGCCGCGGGTAAAATGAGGGGATTCGTTTTCTGGCGCGACAAAACCGTTGACCATTTCACATTCGGTCATCAGCAGTTCACCGACGTTCACCGCAAATCCCAGCTCTTCCGGTACGGTTTCCAGTGCCACATAGCCGCTGCGAATTTCGGCGGCAAACGGGTGATTGCGCCCGTAGCCGCGTTGGGTGGAGTAGGCCAGCGCCAGCAGATATCCCTCATCGCCGCGCATCAGCTGTTGCAGACGTGAGGCTCTTGAACAGGGGTAAACCGGTGGCGTGCGGGTGATGTCGTCGGGCGTGGCGCCATCATCCTCTTCACGCTTTGCCAGTCCCTGGTTGGCCAGCAGGGAAAAGACGTGCGGAGAGGTGTCCTGCGCGTCGTCTGCGCTGCGCAGGGGTGGCGTTTCGCCATTGGCCAGCAGGGTAAAATCCAGCAGGCGATGGGTGTAGTCATAAGTGGGACCTAACAACTGCCCGCCGGGAATATCCTTGTAGACCGCAGAGATTCGGCGCTCAAGGCGCATTTCTGCACTGTTAACCGGTTCGCTGACCGCCACCTTTGCCAGCGTAGTGCGGTAGGCGCGGAGCAAAAAGATGGCTTCGACGTTATCGCCGCTGGCCTGCTTCAGCGCCAGCGCGGCCAGTTCGCGGTCGGCGATGCCGCCTTCGGTCATCACCCGGTCGACGGCCAGGTTCATCTGTTGTTCGATTTGCGCCACGCTCAGTTCAGCAATGGTCTCTTCGCCCCGGCGTCGGTTTTCTTGCAGGGCGTGGGCGTTGGCTATCGCCTTTTCGCCCCCTTTGACGGCGACGTACATCAGCACACCTCCACATGGGTAGTTCGCGGAATAGCCAGCAGGCGTTCGCCGCAGGTGAGGATAAGGTCGACCCCCAGCGGGAACGGATGCGGGCGTTCGGTGAGTTCGTGAATCAGGCATTCCGGTAGCTGTGGCGCGATCATGCGCTCTTCAGCGATACCGGCGCCGGTCAGACGCAGCATGCGTCCACCGCTTAAGCCAGAGACCTGCACAATCAGCGTGGCGCTGGTTTCTGGCGCGACGGCGGAACCGGCGGAGAGGGCGTTAAGCTGTTCGCTGCTGATGCGTTCGTCGGCGACGGCAAAGGCCGCCAACTGCGGCTGATCCACCAGCGGCGCGTTGGTGTGAAAACGCAGATTCTGCCGGGCGATATCGTTATCCATCGACGGCGCAAGCCAGACCGGCGTGTCGCCATCGACCAGGGTCAGTAGCACGCTGGTGGTTGCCAGGCCCAGTGGCTGCCAGCCGTGTTTCAGTTGATGCAGGGCGACGATCACGCCCGGCTCACTCATGGCCTTCAGCAGGCGACGAAAGCTCTGCTGAGCATCCTGAACGGGTAAATTAAAAGCGGTTTGTAAGGTCATGCGTTATCTCCGCGTACCAGCGTGAAGAAGTCGACCCGGCTGGCGTTGACTTCGGCACGGCGCGCGCTAATCAGCGCATCGCGTTCCGCTTCCAGCGGGGCAATTAAGGTTTCCATTAGGCTCTGGAAATGCGTTTGTTCCTGCAGCAGCGCGTCAATGACCGCACACTGCTCGGCGTGTTGTTTGTTGCGTCCCAGCAGGTAGCTGTAGCCCAGCGTGCCGCTCTTCAGGCGTACCACTGCGCGGGTAAGCGTGGTATCACCGGCAAAGAAGCGGTTGCCGGTGCCGCCCATGCGAGCCTGGAGCTGCATCAGTCCGCTTTCCGGTGCGCGGATAAGTTCATAGTCTGGCGTCAGTTTGAGCGCGTGGATGCGGGCGTTCAGGGCATCGGCATTGCTGTAAGCCAGCGCGCGCATCCAGCGCTGGCGGGTAGCGGTATCGAAATGCATTCAGTGCTCCATAGTGAATTCGATCATGTCGGCGCGGGTCAGGCTGACGGAGTATTCCGCCGCGTGTTCTTCGCCTTCACGGTGGTTCAGGGTGCGCACGCACAGCAGCGGCGCCATATTGGGGATTTCCAGCACTTTGCTCTCTTTAGCCTGTGCGCGGCGGGCGCTGATGCGCGTTTGTGTGCGCAGGAGCGTCAGACCGGACTGTTCGCGCAGGTAGTCGTGCAGTGAGCCGTTGTTAAAGCCCTGCAGCAGCGGCCATAGACTGAGGTCGGAAAAATAGTGGTCGATCTGGCACAATGCGATACCGTTTACCCGACGCAGGGTGCGCAGATGAATCACGTTATCGCCCTCGTTAATGCTGAGCGCATCGGCAATGTGGCTGGAGGCCGGGCGCAGCACCGCCAGCAGTTTTTCGCTGGTGGGATGGCTGCCCTGGTCCAGCAGGTTCTGGCTAAAGCGCGCCTGGGCATTAAGCGGGTAATCGAATGGGCGCATCAGCACCAGTACACCAACGCCCTGGCGACGCTGGACCCAACCACGCTCAACCAACTGGTCAATAGCGCGGCGCAGGGTGTGGCGGTTTACCTCGTAGCGCGCGGCAAGCTGATGCTCGGCGGGCAGATAGTCACCGCAGCGATAATGATGACGAAGCTCCTGCTCAAGTCTCGCGGCAATTTCCTGATAACGCGTTGGATAACTGGTCGGATGTGTAGACAAGTGCATAGCAATCAATGCCTCGCTAATCAGATAAAGTGCTTACGCAAACGCTGGGAAAGGAAATCCAGCAGGCTGACGGTGACGATGATTAACACCATCAAGGCGCAGGTTTGCTGGAACTGAAAGCCGCGAATCGCCTCCCATAAAGTCACGCCAATACCGCCCGCACCCACCATTCCGACCACCGTGGCCGAGCGAACGTTGGATTCAAAGCGATACAGCGAGTAGGAGATAAGCAGCGGCATGACCTGTGGCAGAACGCCGTACAGAATCTCTTCAATTTTGTTGGCCCCGGTGGCGCGAATGCCTTCTACCGGACCCGGCTCAATGGCTTCTACCGCTTCCGAAAGCAGCTTGGAGAGCACCCCGGTGGTGTGGATAAACAGCGCCATTACCCCGGCGAACGGACCTAAACCCACGGCGACCACGAACAGCATGGCAAAGACCATTTCATTGATGGCGCGGCAGGCGTCCATCAGGCGACGCATCGGCTGGTAAATCCACCACGGTACGAGGTTATCGGCGCACATCAGGCCAAAGGGAATCGACAGCACAACGGCGAGGGCGGTACCCCAGACGGCAATTTGCAGGGTGACGGCCATTTCACCGAGATAGTCCTGCCACTGACTGAAGTCTGGCGGAAAGAAGTCGGCGGCGAAGGTCGCCATATTGCCGGAATCCTGGATCAGCGTGAGCGGAGCCATTTCGGCACCTTTCCACGAGACCACCAGCACGGCGAGAAGAATGGCCCAGCTCAGCAGTGAGAACCAGCTACGTTTGGGCGGGGCGACGGTGATGGTTTGCATGTTTAGCTCCGTGCGTAGGTTATCGCCGGATGGCAGCGTTTACGCCTTATCCGGCCTACAGAACATCGTCTGCCCGGTAAGCGAAACGCCACCGGGCATCAGGTTTACTGCACCGCTTTAGTCACGCTGGTCATGGCGCCCAGGGCGGCGGTCAAACGGTCAAGGTCGTCGAGCTGCGCTTTCAGCGCCGAGGTTTTGCTGCTTTTCTCTTCCTCGTTCAACCCTTTGTTGCCCTTCACGCCCTGCATCTCTTTAAACAGCGCCAGTTGGCGAATCGGTACCAGTTGCAGGTCGCTGGAGGCACGGAACGGTGCCCATCCCAGGCGTTCCAGTACGGTTTTCTGTTCCGGCGTTTTGCCGTAATTCATAAAGAAGTCGTACACCTTGTCCTTGGTGGTTTCGGAGAGGTTTTTGCGCCAGACGATCGGATCGCCCGGGATCAGCGGTGACTTCCAGATAACCTTCAGCTCTTTCAGTTTTTCAGGTGCGGAGGTTTTCAGCTTGTCGAGGTTTTCGGTGTTGTTGGTGGCGACATCGACCTGTTTGTTGGCGACGGCCAGCGCGTTGGTTTCGTGTCCGGCGTTAACGGTGCGTTTGAAGTCGCTGGCGGAGATGTTGTTTTTGGCGAAGACGTAGTAACCGGGGACGAGGAAGCCTGACGTTGAGTTGGGATCGCCGTTGCCGAATGTCAGATCCTTACGTTTGGCGATCAGATCGTTCAGGTTGTTGATCGGACTGTCTTTGTTAACGATCAACACGCTCCAGTATCCCGGGGAGCCGTCGGCAGCGACGGTTTGGGCAAACACTTGTCCGTTAGCGCGATCCACTGCTTCCATTGCTGAGAGGTTGCCGTACCAGGCGATATCAACTTTGTTAAAACGCATTCCCTGAATGATCCCGGCGTAGTCCGGGGCGAAGAAGGCGTTCACTTTCACGCCCAACGATTTTTCCATGTCCTTCAGGAACGGTTCCCACTGTGGCTTCAGGTTTTGCTGTGATTCGGTCGAAATAATGCCAAAGTTCAGCGCTTTTTCTTGCTCTTCGGCCTGCGCCGGGCTGAACAAGGTGCTGATGCTGAACATGCTGGTAAAGGCCAGCGCGGCAACGGTCTTATAGCTCATGTTGTTTCCTTAATTAGTCTTTGTTCCAGGCTATTTCACTTGCCAGCCTGGCTGCGCCAATAACGCCTGGTTTTTTAGAACTATGCAGCCTGCGCGTTCTGTTCGACGCGGTTCATGCTGCGGTAGAGATGGTCAAAACGATCGTTATCAAAATGCTGGCTGCTGCCATCAAAGAAGACGTTGCCCTGACGAAGCGCGACAATGCGTTCGCAGTAGCGCAGGGCGTAATCCACCTGATGCAGCGTGACGACCACGGTGATGCCGTCGGTCTGGTTAATGTCGCGTAGGGTGTCCATCACGATGCGTGCGGATTCCGGGTCCAGCGAGGCTATCGGCTCGTCGGCAAGGATCACTTTGGCTTGCTGCATCAGCGCGCGGGCAATCGCCACGCGCTGCTGTTGCCCGCCCGAAAGCGTGGAAACGCGCTGGTATGCAAAGTGCGCCATGCCAACGCGGGTCAGCGCCTGTAATGCACGCTGTTTCTGTTCCTGGCTAAACCAGCTAAAACAGGTGCGCCAAAACGGCGTGCTGCCGAGTGCGCCAATCAGGACGTTTTCCAGTACCGTCAGGCGGTTAACCAGATTGAACTGCTGGAAGATGTAGCCGGTGTGGGCGCGGCTTTTGCGGATATCGCGCGCCAGGCGGCCTTCATGTTGAACGGTGCGACCCAGCAGTTCGACGTGGCTACCAGGGGATTTATCACCGACGATCAAACCGCTTAAATGACGTAAAAGGGTGGATTTGCCGGAGCCAGATGGCCCAAGCAGAGCCACCATCTCACCGGAACAGATGTTCAGATCAACCGCATTGAGCGCCTGATGTTGATTGAAGGACTTGGAGAGTTTTTCGACGCGAATAATCGTTTGCATGATGCGACCTCCCTTAAAAAGTGGCCCCATCGTGGCGGATTAATGTGACGTTTTCGTTAAGGGATGGTTACTTGGTGATGAAGAGTTGAGCGATTTTTGATGACAGTACGGGAGGGCTGGCCTCCCGTTGGATTACTCTGTAGGTTGCTGCTGTTTGACGACGTTGATCATCCACGGCACGCCATACCGATCGCTCACTTTACCGAAACCATGAGCCCAGAAGGTTTCCTGCCAGTCCATTTCGATTTTTCCGTTTGCTGCCAGGTTATCAAACCAGCGTTTGCCTTCGTCGACGTTTTGCGTGTCGAGTACCAGCGTAAAGCCAGAGTAGTGGGCATTTCCGTCGGGGGCGCTATCGCTCATCATGATGTCGCTGCCCGCAACGCGCAGGTTGGCGTGGGCAATGGCGGTATCGGGGAATTTCATGCCTGAAGGGCAACCCTCTTCGCTGTTCTGCGCCGGTTTGGGCATTTCACCGAAGTTGATTTTGTAGAGTAGCTCAGCGCCTAATGTTTTTTGGTAGTAGGCGATAGCATCAGCGCAGTTGCCTGCGAAGGAGATATAGGGACTTAACGGCATAATCTTTACCTCAGGTAAAAGAAACCAGTTAAGTGTAGTTATCGTCTGCAAAAATAAGCCAGGCGGGAAGTATGAGCTTCCCGCCTGGCAGATGAGCTGGCATCGGCCTGATTGACGTAGCGCCATCAGGCAATTTGCATCAGTTCTTTTTCACAAACTCAGATTTCAGCTTCATTGGGCCAAAGCCATCGATTTTGCAATCGATGTTGTGGTCGCCTTCAACCAGACGGATGTTCTTCACTTTGGTCCCGATCTTCAACATGGAAGAGCTACCTTTTACCTTCAGGTCTTTCACTACGGTAACGCTGTCGCCGTCAGCCAGCAGGTTGCCGTTGGCATCTTTAACGATCAGTTCGTCGCTGTCCTGAGCCGGTTCAGCATCGTTCCATTCGTGAGCGCATTCCGGGCAGATGAACATGCCGTTATCTTCGTAAGTGTATTCGGAGTTGCATTGTGGGCAGTGTGGTAATGACATGTGGATTTCCTCAAAAGTCAGCAGGGGCAAATGCGCCCAAAAATGGCAGATTGCCGAAAAAGGCCGCAATTATACATAAAATCCCTGCTTTTGTCGGGACTACTGCGTGATTATGCAAAATGATCTGCTGTAAAGACCCTTTGCTTTTACCTCAATGAAAGTATGGCGGAATATTTTTTAAGGGAAATTGCTACGCTTAGATATTTAAGATAAGGTGAGGCGAAATATCTGATATTCATAGGTAACGTTGCTTACGGATGCCTAAGCCATTGTGATTGAATATCATTGACCCCCTTAATTTTAGTAGGGGGATTACGCGGGTATTTTTTAAAACTGAACTACGCTGTTTATCTTTCTTACTTATTACATAAGTGAGAGGCATCCGGCCAGCGGTTATACGCCAAATTTATTTTAATAATATCAGTTGGTTGTTTTGATTTTAATTATTTCTACACGTAATTATAAAAGCCAAAAAATCTATAAATAAAACGATTGGGCTAAATAAAAGTAATGCCATTTGCGTTAAGGAAGAATTTTCCATGCACACACAGACAATATATGAATTAAGTCAGGAAGCGGAACGCTTGCTGATGCTCTCGCTTGAACATCTCAGGCAATTGCAAAAATTGCCTATGACGTCGTTGGATGATGTCGCGCTAAAACAAGGAGAGCATAGCAGACAGGTGGTTCAGCCCCTGCATTTCAGCGCGCGTGGCATGGATGTCCAGCAGGCAACGCTCAATAATGAACTGCGTAAGATTACGCGTCTGGAAATGGTGCTGGCGATTGTCGGTACCATGAAAGCGGGAAAATCGACGACGATTAACGCGATTGTAGGGACCGAAGTTTTACCTAATCGTAATCGTCCCATGACGGCGCTACCAACGCTAATTCGCCATACGCCGGGGCAGAAAGAGCCGGTGTTGCATTTTTCACATGTCACGCCTATCGATGCCTTAATGAAGGTTTTACAGCAGCGCGTGCGCGAGTGCGATCGCCAGCGTCTTACGCAGACCCTGGAAATTGATAAGGATATGAATGTCCTGCTGCAGCATATTGAAAACGGCGTGGCATTTGAGCGGTATTATCTTGGCGCACAGCCTATTTTCCATTGCCTTAAAAGTCTGAATGACCTGGTGCGTTTGTCAAAAGCGCTGGAGGTGGATTTTCCTTTTGCCGCCTATGCCGCGATTGAGCATATTCCGGTTATCGAGGTCGAATTTGTCCATTTGGCCGGTCAGGCGAGCTATCCTGGGCAATTAACCCTGCTGGATACGCCGGGGCCGAATGAGGCCGGGCAACCTCATCTACAAAAGATGCTGAATGAACAGCTGGCGCGGGCTTCTGCGGTACTGGTGGTGATGGATTACACCCAACTGAAATCGATTTCCGATGAAGAAGTGCGCCACGCGATCATGGCGGTCGGCAAGTCAGTGCCGCTGTATGCGCTGGTGAACAAATTCGATCAGAAAGACCGCAACAGTGACGATGAAGAGCAGGTGCGGGCATTAATTTCCGGCACGCTGATGCAAGGTGGGATTGCCCCGGAGCGAATCTATCCGGTTTCTTCGATGTGGGGGTATCTGGCGAACAGGGCGCGTCATGAGCTGATGGCTCGCGGGCGGCTGCCGGATCACCAGGTGCAACGTTGGGTACAGGATTTTGCCGAAGCGGCGCTTGGCCGACGCTGGTGCACCAACGATCTTGAGGATACGGAGCACATTCGCCATGCAGCCGATCTGTTGTGGGAGGATTCGCTGTTTGAGCAGCCGATCCAGAAAGTGATTCATGCCGCTTACGCCAATGCTTCGCTGTATGCGCTACGCTCAGCGTCGCATAAGTTATTGAACTATGCGCAAAGCGCGCACGAATATCTGGAGTTTCGCGCCCATGGGTTAACGGTTGCCTATGAAAAACTGCGGCTGAACATCACGCATATTGAAGAGGATATGCAGCAGTTAGAAGTGAGTCAGGGGCGGGTGAGTGATGAAGTCAGTCATGAGGTCGAGCTGGCGCTGGAGGCTGCCGCGGCCTATCTCAATGAGCAACAGACTGAGATTCTGTGCGGCATCAACACGTTCTTTATCAAAGAAAATGTCCTGATGATGTCACAACATGGCCAGGGGGCTGGCGTTTCCTCGGCAGAAATGGCCGGAGAAATGCTGGTGTTGCACGATGAAGGTCAGGCGAAAATCGTGCTGGATAAAATGCGCTCGTCCTGTGAAGTTGTCTTGCTGGCAGCGCAGGAAAGCATCAGCCGGGATTTAGCTCTGCGCTTTGAACAGCTTGAGTCGACGCTGTCCCGGGCGCTAAATGACGCCATGCGCCCCATTGAGCAGCGGGTGAAAGAGGAGCTGAACCACGCTGGTTTTCGTGCGCGGATCCGTTTTCCGGCGTTTCATGCGGCGATGTTTAACTTCAACACCCGCCAGTTGTTTAACGAGGCCATTGAGCAGGATATTCCGGCGGAAAATGCGCCGTCAACTGGCGGTGTGGTGCGTGATACCTTCTCTCGCTGGTTGAATCAGCCCAACTGGGGATGGAATGAGTACGTCGAAACAAAAACGCGTTATCTCATTGATATGGGCGCACTGCATAAGAACCTTGTGCACTATGTCACCCAGTTTTGCCAACAAATTCGTAAAGCTTTAGCTGCGCAGGTCGATATTTCCGTTACGGCAGGCATGGCCACGTTTTTTGCTGATTTTTCACTGTGTTTGACGCAATTACAGGCGAGCCTGCGTGAGAGTCTGACCCTGCGCCAGCAAAATGAATCTGCGGTGAATGCCTTGAACGAACAACTGCAGCATCGCATTACGACTGCGGCATGGCTTTATGAAGATTCCCGCTTGCTGCGCGACGATATCAATACCCTTTTTGCAACCGAGCACACATGACTAACGTGTTACTGGAAGGCCCCGGGCGGACGCTGGAGTGTGTCTACCCGAAGTTTATGGTCGATCTGGTTCAGGGAGATGAAACCAAACGTTCCGGCGGTTTTCTGCAACAACAGCAGCGGCTGCGTGCGCGTCTGACGCAGGAGGTGCTATCCCAGACGCAACTGCGAGCATGGGTGTTGGCAGGCGTGTCCAGCGAGCATCTGGTGATGCGTCTAAAACTGGTGGAAAAACTGGCGGGCATGATCGATCCGGGCCATCTGGCGCTGGTACGGATCGCCGAAGGGTTGATGTTTTTACAACAAACCGAAGACCCGCGTGGACTCTCCACGCCCGGTCTTCTGCAGCAGATAAATTCACTCGCTGACTGGTTTACCCAGCGCGGCGCTTATAAAGAGAAGGCGGTGGCGCAACGCGGCCTGACGGTGCAAGCGGGCGAACATAGCGAGCAAATTTTTACCCGCTGGCGGGCTGGCGCGTATGACGGCTGGTCGTTACCTGGACGCTGTTTTGTGGCGTTAGAGGAGCTGCGTTGGGGAGCCTTTGGTGACGCCTGCCGGTTAGCAAATGCCGATGTGGTGTCAATGCTAAAAGACAACCTGCGAACGATGGCTGCTCAGGCGCTGGCAGACAGCGTGAATGCGGCCCCCGCCACGCGTCATTACTATCATCATTGGCTCAGCACGCCGGTTGTTGGCGGCTCGGGTGAGCACAACAATATGTTGAGCTGGCTCGGAGACTGGTGCGATGCGCAGCGTCATCCGGTGAGCTGGTCGGTGACGCAGCGTTGGCAAAATGTGGCGTTGGGCATGCCGAGATTGTGTTCGGCGAAGCGGCTGGTTGATGCGATGGTTGAGGAGATTTTTGCACCGTCCCCGCTCATCAATTGAGCAGGAACGGTGAGTGGGATAAAGGCAGGTTTAGTGGTGCAGGGAGTCTGCCGGGGTAGCCGCCGTCTCATTGACGACCGGGTTTTTATTAAAACGTTTGGCATACAGCGCGGTGATAATCGGCACCAGAATCGCGGTGACTATCACGCTGGCGGCAACCAGCGCCGTAGCGGATGCGGCAACCGGTTCAAATGCCGGGTTAATCTGGGCGATAATCACCGGGTTTGCCACTGCAGCGCCTGCTGCAGAAGAGGCTGCTACGCCTGCCGTACCGTTCCCGCCACCAATAACGCGGTCAGCAATAATCAGCGGAATACCGGTGATGACGATAACCGCGACGCCCAGCAGGATGCCCAGCAGACCCGTATCAACGATGACGCTCAGGTTAATCGTGTTGCCCAGCGCGAAGCCGAAGAACGGGATCAGCACCGGCGTGGCTTTGCTGAAGAAGGAACGCAGATCGTGATCCAGGTTACCCAACGCAAAACCAATCAGGAACGGTAATACCGCGCCGACAAAATGGTGTGGTTCGAAGGAAGCCAGACCCGCGGAGCCGAGGATCACCATGGTCATTAACGGACCGGATTCCAGAGACATCAACACAAATGCGCCAGACTCTTCTTTGGTTCCGTACTGGTTCATCAGGCTGGCGTACAAACCGCCGTTGGTCATGTCCATCGCTGAAACAATTGCCAGTACCGAAAGACCGGCAAAGAACCCAGTTTGAATACCGGTATCAGGAATAAATGAAGCAGCAATCATTGCCACTACCCATGCCACGGCTATTTTAGTTAATACCAGTGTGCCGGATTTGCGTAATACCGTGCCGGTTGCTCGTAAATCAATAGATGCACCGATACAAAAAAACCACACTGCCAGAATCGGCACCGTTCCGCTGATCATTCCTTTGGTAAACGAACCGAAATACGCGCCGGTATCCGGAGCTAACGTATTTAACACTGCGCCTAATAACAGAGGAATCAACATCATTCCGCCAGGGATGCGTTCAATCGTGGCTTTAATTTTCATAAGCGTCCTCATCTCTTGTCGCAGGTAATACACGCGCAAGGAAATAAAAATTAATAAATTCAAGTGGTTACTGATGTTTCTTAACAAAGAAAACAGCTATCTCTTTGTTTTATAAAATCTAACGCGGCATACGTTGAGCGTGTTGCTGCTCCCAGGGATATTGCGTCTGGAATTAGTTTGCATTCATGGGAACATTGATTCAATCAAAATAAAACGATGTTTTAGTTATCTTCATCACATATTCCGAGCAAAAGTTCCTGAGTGCTCTGATTATTAAAAAAGCTGTGATCTTTTTGTGAAGAGATTAGGTGGGTTTTTGGCTAGCAGAATAATAGTGACTGTTGTGATTGTTGGTGCAACAAAGCGATTTATTCTTGTATTTAATTGCCAGAAAATCGCAAGCATTACATGTTAAAAAGTTGACTAAGAATGACCTGATTTACGCATGTTGACGAAATGGAAATCTATATGTGAAGTTGATCACAAATTTAAACACTGTTAGGGTAAAGAGGTCATTAACCGCCCAATCAGGCGTCAACAGGTTCGGTTGTACTGCTCGTTTCTCGTCAGTGTAAGTAAACCTGCTACGCTTGTTACAGGGAATGCGTCTGTGCATTCCCCGCTCGGTGATGACCTTGACGCAGGGGCGTTGAGGGACTCGATCTGTAGCGTGACAGGGCTAAGTCTATGAGGACGAGTATGCTAAAAAGGAAAAAAATAAAACCAATTACGCTGCGCGACGTTACCATCATTGATGACGGTAAACTGCGAAAAGCCATTACTGCGGCGTCGTTAGGTAATGCGATGGAGTGGTTTGATTTTGGTGTTTATGGGTTTGTTGCTTACGCATTAGGTAAAGTGTTCTTCCCTGGGGCTGACCCCAGCGTACAGATGGTTGCTGCACTTGCCACCTTCTCTGTTCCCTTTCTGATTCGACCGCTTGGCGGATTGTTCTTCGGTATGCTTGGCGATAAATACGGTCGTCAGAAGATCCTCGCTATCACCATTGTGATTATGTCGATAAGTACCTTCTGTATCGGTCTCATTCCCTCGTATGCCTCGATTGGTATCTGGGCGCCGATTCTGCTGTTGCTGTGTAAAATGGCGCAGGGGTTCTCGGTCGGCGGAGAGTATACCGGGGCGTCGATTTTTGTCGCAGAGTACTCGCCAGACCGTAAGCGCGGATTTATGGGCAGCTGGCTGGACTTCGGCTCGATTGCCGGGTTTGTGCTGGGTGCGGGCGTGGTAGTCCTGATCTCAACTATCGTCGGCGAAGAAAACTTCCTTGAGTGGGGCTGGCGTATTCCGTTCTTCCTGGCGCTACCGTTAGGGCTTATTGGCCTGTACCTGCGTCATGCACTGGAAGAGACTCCGGCGTTCCAGCAGCACGTGGATAAACTGGAGCAGGGCGATCGTCAGGGACTGCAGGACGGTCCGAAGGTGTCGTTTAAAGAGATTGCGACCAGGCACTGGCGCAGCCTGCTGGCATGTATTGGTCTGGTGATTGCCACCAACGTCACCTACTACATGCTGCTCACCTATATGCCGAGCTACCTGTCGCATAACCTGCATTACTCTGAAGACCACGGCGTGCTGATTATTATCGCCATCATGATTGGTATGCTGTTTGTGCAGCCGGTGATGGGTCTGCTCAGCGACCGCTTCGGACGCCGTCCGTTTGTGATTATGGGCAGTATTGCGCTGTTTGTGCTGGCTATTCCGGCATTTATTCTGATTAACAGTAACGTCATCGGCCTGATTTTCGCCGGGTTGCTGATGCTGGCGGTGATCCTCAACTGCTTTACCGGGGTGATGGCGTCAACGTTACCAGCGATGTTCCCGACGCATATTCGCTACAGTGCCCTGGCCGCAGCGTTTAATATCTCGGTATTGGTCGCCGGTCTGACACCGACGTTGGCCGCATGGCTGGTGGAAAGCTCGCAGAATCTGATGATGCCTGCTTATTATCTGATGGTGATTGCGGTGATAGGTTTAATTACCGGCGTGACCATGAAAGAGACGGCTAATCAGCCGCTGAAGGGGGCTACGCCTGCCGCTTCGGATATTCATGAAGCGAAAGAGCTCCTCGGCGAGCACTACGATAATATTGAGCATAAAATCGAAGATATCGATCAGGAAATTGCTGAGCTGCAGCTTAAGCGTACGCGCCTGGTGCAGCAGCATCCGCGGATTGATGAGTAATCATGTGATTTATCATATCCACTTAAGGTTGGCTTAATCTGTGTCAGGCAAACTCTCCTCCAGAGTATCGGAGGAGAGTGTCATGAAAAACCGCATTTATGAAAGTTTGACCACCGTGTACAGCGTGCTGATCGTCAGCAGCTTTTTGTACGTTTGGGTGAGTTCTTACTGACCTTTCGCTAATTCCACCCAAGCGCGAGTGCCGGTGGTTCCCTGACGATTTTGCAAATAGAAATGCCCGTGATGTAACTGGGTGATACGACTGACAATGCTCAGCCCCAGCCCAATCCCGCCAAAACGGCTGTCCATACGCACAAACGCTTTACTCAGCTCCCCGCATTTACTCTCATCAATGCCAGGGCCTTCATCTTCGACGGCGATAACGGCATCATGCTCTGTATTCAGGCTAATCGTAATATGGGTGCCTTCCGGGCTGTAACGATGCGCGTTCTCCACCAGATTTCGCAGCAGCATTCGTAATAGCGTCGCATCGCCACGTACGACAACGTCCGCCGTGCTTTGCGGTAGGAGCAGCGTCTGCTGACGCTGGTCCAGCATGGTGCTGAGTTCATCGTAGGAGGGCAAAATCACGTCCTCCAGCAGTTTGACGTGCTGGTAGCTCCCGGCCGAGAACGACTGTCCAACGCGGGCGAGTTGCAGCAGTTGCGACACGCTGTCCATCATTTGGTCAAGGCGGGCAATTAACGGTGAAACGTCGACCTTATGGGTTTTGGACAGTAATTCCAGATGCAGGCGAACGCCTGACAGTGGGGTGCGCAGTTCGTGGGCGACATCGGCGGTAAATAAGCGTTCGTTTTCAATGGTGCTCGTCAGCCGCGTCACCAGCTCGTTGAGCGCTGAGACGACCGCCTGGATCTCAACGGTTGAACTGTGAACTTCAATCGGAGCAAGGTTATCGGCTGCCCGCGTTTCTAACTCTTTTTGCAGATCCGCCAGCGGGCGAGTAATACGTCGTACTGCCTGGTAGCAAATCAGCAGCGTCAGGCTGACCATAAAGATACCGGGGACGATCAGGCTGGCGATGGCCTCGCGGATTTCATGCAGGATGTGGCGATCGTTGTTACGATTTTCGCGTAACGCCTGCTCAAATAGCTGTATTTGTTCGGTGCTTTCGTGCCACAACCAGAAGGTGCTAATCAACTGGAAGACCAGCAGAATAAGACCGATGGTCAGCATCAGGCGATGACGCAGCGGGAGCGGTTTTTTTAGATATTGCAGTAGCTTCACTTAGCTTTCCTCAGTGGCAACCAGCATATAGCCAAATCCCCTGACTGTGCGGATACGTGATTTACCCACTTTGTCCCGCAGGTTGTGAATGTGCACTTCCAACGTATTGGTCGACGGTTCGTTATCCCAGCTGTAGATGTCGTTATACAGGATCTCCCGGTGTACCGGGCTGCCCGCTTTAAGCATCAGGCGCGACAGGAGTGCGTATTCTTTCGGCGTTAAGATAACCTCTAGTCCATCCATCCACACCTGGCGACGACCGATATTCAGCGTCAGGTTACTGACAATGAGTTCACTTTCACCCTGATTGTTATGACGACGCAGCAGCGCCCGGATGCGGGCATGCAGTTCTTCCAGTGCGAACGGTTTGACCAGATAGTCATCGGCGCCAACGTCCAGCCCGCTGACCCGGTCTTTCACCGTATCGCGGGCGGTGAGGATAAGCACCGGCACGGTGTATTTTTTCTGTCTGATGCGGTTCAGGAAGTGCAGGCCGTCTTCATCCGGTAAGCCCAGGTCCAGAACCACCAGACTGTAATGGCCGGTCTCCAGACACTGCTCCGCGGCACGGGCCGTTGATACGCCGTCGCAGGCATAGCCTTCTGTTTGCGCGGCGAGTATCAGTCCCTGTAATAACAACGTATCGTCTTCAACAATCAGAATTTTCATTCGTTTAGCCTCCCCGGCAGGGTTGCAGAATATCATCTGCCGCCTGATATTTCTGTGTTTGCACGCCTGTTAATCCCAGCAGGGTTGAGAAGAGATTATCCTGTGAGAAGTCCTCTGAGCCTGCCCGTTTTTGCAAACATGTCTGAGAGACTTGATAGCGTTGCTGATAATCTTCTGAGAGCCACAGCAGCATCGGCACATGTTTTTGCGTATCTGGCGCAATCGAATATGGCAGGCCGTGTAAATAGATGCCATTTTCCCCTAAGGATTCACCGTGATCGGAAAGGTAGACCAGGCTGGTGGTGAAATTATCCTGATGCTCTTTCAGTATATTGATTGCTTTATCAACAATATAGTCGACGTAAAGAATGGTGTTGTCATAGGTATTGACCAACTGTTGCTGTGAACAAGTCTGGATTTCGTTGGTGTCACAGGTTGGCGTAAATTTCTTGAACTGCGCAGGATAGCGGTTGTAATAGGTCGGACCGTGGCTGCCGATGGTGTGCAGCACAATCACGCCGTCGCCTTGCAGGTTATTAATGTACTCTTCCAGCCCGTGGAACAGCACGTCATCGTAGCATTCCCCGTCAATACACTGCCCTGGCAGGTTCAGCTTAGTCATATTCTGGTGCGGTACCCGGTCGCATGCCCCTTTGCAGCCGCCGTCGTTATCGTTCCACAGAACGTTAATTCCCGCCCGCTGAATAATGTCGAGCACGCCTTCCTGATGCTGCGCCAGTTCTTCATCGTAGTGCGCGCGTGGCATACCCGAGAACATGCAGGGGACAGATACTGCCGTTGCCGTTCCGCAGGATGTGGTGCGGGGGAAATAGACCACATCATCTTTTTCCAGCAACGGGTTGGTCTGGCGCGAATAGCCTGACAGCGAGAAGTTATCGCCGCGTGAGGTCTCGCCGAGCACCACAATCGTCAGGTTCTTACGCTTTTCTTTCACCATCAACGGATTGCGATGGGCGTCTTCGCCAATGCGTACCAGCGGCAGGTGGGCCAGCCTCTGGTGTGAATACCAGGAAGAGGTCGCCACAATGCTGTTGGATGGGCTGAGGGATTTCACCAGTTCTTTATTGTTGCGAAACAGTGAGGCGTAATCTTTGTAGAAGAACGCGGCGACCAGCACGATCAGCAGCGCGGAGATCAGAATATTCGCGCCACGGAACAGTACGCTGCGCATGGCCGGGGCGATCGGTTTGATTCTTACCCAGCAGGCAATGAGCGCGGCGAGAATGCCGCTTACTCCGAGCGTGATGAGCATTTGCGGTGTCAGCAAAGCAAAGGTTTCGGCGGGTGTGGTGTCCATCATATTGGCGATCATCGAACGGTCAATGATGATGCCGTAGGTCATGATGAAATATTGGGCCGATGCGCCAACCAGAATGAAAACGCAGGCCACCAGGCGATTAAGCCACAGGAATGAGGCCAGCGTCAGCACAATGTTCATGACGCTGAAAGCGACGACCGGCATCGACAAAAACACCAGCAGGTTGCGCACAGAATCCAGGGGCAGTTCTTGCAGCACTTGTTTATAGAACGCAATGTTCAGGAAAGTCGCAAGATAAAATGAGATCAGGAGAAGCCAGCTGATTAGCCCGAGAGTGGGTCTTTTAAACAGGTGCTTTAACATTAAGGGGGGTTCCATCGACTAAGTGCTACAAATCCTCTCAAAGTAAAATTAAGCCAACCTTAAGTTCTTAATGTTGATTTCAGGAATCGCGGGGGGCGGCGTTGGCCCGATGAACTTACGCCATCGGGCAACGACGACTGTTTGCGTTAGTTATTGTTTACCGGAGCATCCAATGGATATGGGTTTTTATGGATCCGATTGTAGTTCAGTGCATACAGCGCGGTGATGATCATCAGTGTGACGAATGACCACATCACCTCTTTGGCACCGGAACCGACAACCGCCCAAATGCAGTAAACAAAAGCGATAAAGGTCACCAGTAAGTACATCGGACGCGCTTTACCAAAGTGACCATGGCCGAGCAGCAGCAGCGCGGCGCAGGTGTACAGATACGGTACCAGCGTGAAGATAACGGAGACCGAAGAGACCAGACCAAACTCTTTCGCAGCGTTTGGCGACATGCTGCTGAACTGGAAGATGGTCATCAGAATGCCGACGATAATTAACCCGGCTACCGGCGTACCGGCTTTGTTAACACGGGCAAAAATCGGTGGGAACAGGCCGTCATCGGCTGCCGCTTTGGCGGTTTGCCCGGCAAGCAGCGTCCAGCCGCCCAAGGAACCAAGGCACCCGGCCGCGGCGCAGAAGGAGACAATCGCCCCAGCGGTGTCACCCAGCGCCATGCGTGCGGCATCACCGAACGGGGAGGCTGAAACACGCAGCGCCGCGTTAGGGATCATACCCATAATCGCCGTGGTGGAGAGCACATAGCAAACGGCGGCAATCAGCACGCCGCCCATGGTGGCGATAGGCACGTTACGTTTGGGATTTTTAACCACACCTGCCGCGACGGAGGCGCTTTCTACGCCGATAAATGACCACAAGGTTACGTTCAGTGTGCTTTGAATCGCACCGAAGGTGTTCATACCGCTGACGTTCCATGCCGCCATATAGGTTTCACCCCGGAACCAGAACCAGCCGAAGACGGCAATACCGACAATTGGCACCAGCGCCAGTACCGTTGCGACGGCCTGTACACGGGTGATCATTTTTGGTCCGACAATGTTCAGCAACACGAAGATCCACAGCACCACGACGCAGGTCAGCGTCAGGACCAGCGGATCTTTTAAGATGGGGAAGAAGTAGCTCAGGTAACCGACGCCAATAACCACCATGGCGATGTTACCAATCCAGCAAGCCAGCCAGTACAGGACGTTGGTCTGGTAGCCCAAAAAAGGACCGAAACAGCGGCGGGCATAAGCGTAAGAACCACCGGGACTGGAGTCTAAGGACGACATTTTCGCGTACACCATCGACAGCGCCAAAGCACCGATAATAGTGACCAACCATCCGTAGATTGCAATCCCGCCAGTTGACGCAAGGTTTGCGGGTAGCAGGAATACACCGGAACCCATAATATTCCCCGACACCATAAGGGTGACGGGGATTAAGCCCACTTTGTGAGCATCAGCATCCGTCGACATATTTAGTAACTCCTGATAAGGATAAATGACGTCTTATCATACCTCTTCAGAAGACTATTTTATGATGGCGGACTGGGGGTATCGCTAATGCTGATATTATTATGGCTTATCGCTAACTGATTAAAAATCAGGCAGCGGATGGCTCCCTATGTTGACTGACATAATGCAGAGGCGTCATCCCATAGAACTCTTTGAATACGGAAATAAAGTACGAGGTACTGTTATATCCGCACAGTTGAGAGACCTGGGAAATGTTTTTGCCATCCATCAATAATTGATTGACGGCATAACGCATGCGACACGTGGTAATTATTTGGCTGTAACTTGTATTTTCACTTTTGAGCTTTTTCTTTAACAAACTGGGGCTCAGGCATAAGCAACTGGCAACCATGCTTAAATTCCAGTCTTTATGTATATCGCTCTCAATAATGTGATAAACGCTGTCGCTGATACGACTGCGTAGTATATGCATGAGCAGAGAAATAAACTTTTTGCTGCCGAGAAAGCGTGATAACACCGTGAACAGTAGCGAGCGCGTGCGCACACTTTCACCTTCGTCCATTGTGTCCATTACGCTATATTGGGCAGCCACCCGGAAGACATCCGGCGTCAGACAGACGGCGGTCATCACTGGGTTGGCACTGCGTTGCCAGAGTGGGATCTGTGAAAGGTCTTTATTTAAAAAACGTAGATAGTCTTTAATGATATCACGGCTGATATGTACGACCAGTGCGTTATTAAGTGATGAGAAATCGATAATATTATTATCGCATGCTACCAGCGCCATATGATTAGCTTTTAAGCTGATGGCTTCTTTACCGTTAATCCTTAACCAAACATCCTTCTCCGTTAATACAACAACACAAGCTGCTCTGCTGCAAACCCTCATACCCAAACTCCAGGAATATGAACATAAAACACCGTAGCTCACCATCAGATGAACCATATCGGCTAAATTGAAATTGTATGATGAATCCAGGACCGCATTAAAATAACGTGTCTGAAATTAATTACAATGTTTGGTGGGAATTTTCTTATGTACACTTTTTTTTACGCAAGTGGAAACGTGATATTTGCGTATAAAAAAAGCGCGGGGTGGTCCCGCGCAAAAAGGTATGACAATGTTATTGTTTTGCAGCAATACTCAGGAATTACTCAAGCATGACATGTCTACCTTAAAAATCGGACTATCTATAAAATGACATTATGCTTTCACGCACATGACGTGATATACACCGTCAATAATTTCCGTTCCTTCGGTTTCATGTTCAAATCCAGGGAAGTGGTGGTCCCAGGACTGCAACGAACGTAGATAACTAATCTGCGGGCTATTGGCGTCGCCAAAGTTTTCCCCGGACAGCAGCATTGGAATTCCCGGTGGGTAAGGAATCACGGAATTCGCAGCTATACGACCCGGCAGATTTTCAATGGCCACCATCTCAACGTTATCGCTGACTATCGCGTTATAGGCTTCACGCGGGGTGATTTCAGCAACAGGCAGGCCGGAGTAGGCCGCGTTGAGTCGGCTGCCAGGGGTGTTCTCTTTCAGCCAGGCAAACATGGTGTCGCCCAGATCGTGAATGCCCATGTTGGCGTAAGTGTCAGGATGTTCCTCAACCAGTTCTGGCATCACCTGCGCCAGCGGTGTATTGGCATCGTAATGGTGTTTGAATGAGCACAGGGTGTTGATCAGCGTGCCCCATTTCCCACGGGTAATCCCCATTGAGAACAGGAACATAATCTGGAAATCGGTGGTACGGGTCGGCACGATACCGTGGCGGCCAAGCCAGGCGGTGACCAGCGCTGCCGGTACGCCGCTCTCTTCCAGTTCGCCATCATCGCCCATCCCCGGCGCCAGAATACTGACTTTGATTGGGTCCAGCATGCTCCAGTTATCCGGCAGGTCTTTAAACCCGTGCCAGGATTCACCCGGACGCATCACCCAGCAGTTCTGGTCAGTGGTCAGGAGCTGGGTTGGCGCATCGGCAAAGTCATAGGTTTTGCCAGTTTGCGGGTCAGTCACCACTTCTTTGTTCCACGGTTTGAAGAACCAGTCGCCTTCGGCGGAAAATTCTTTGTACAAACGCGCCATGGCCTGACGGAAATCGACCGCTTCGTCGATCACTTCCTGGGTGAGCGACAGACCGCTGTTGCCGTCCATCATGGAGACCGCCACGTCGTTTGATGCGCAGATGGCATACAGCGGAGAGGTGGTGGCGTGCATCATGTACGCCTGGTTAAAGCGGGAGAAGTTCACGGCCCCACGACCTTCACGGACGTGAATGTAAGACGCCTGAGAGAGCGCATTCAACAGTTTGTGGGTCGAGTGGGTCGCAAAAACGGTAGGGCCGTTATGATCGCCCGGCGCGCCACGCATAGCGTAGTGATCGGTATAAATTGGGTTAAAGCGGGCATAGCCGTACCAGGCCTCATCGAAGTGGATGCGATCGCTGGTTTGCGCGAGCAGGTCCTGGGCCTCTTTGGCGTTGTAGCAAACACCGTCATAAGTACAGTTGGTCACAACGCTGTAAGACGGTTTTTGCCCGGCCTTGCCTTTGGTCAGCGGGCTTTCGCTGATTTTTTTCTGCAATGTTTCAGGTTGCATTTCTTGCGGGTAGATAGGGCCGATAATGCCGTACCGGTTGCGGCTTGGCACCATGTACACCGGTTTTGCGCCGGTGAGGATCAACCCCTGCTCGATAGATTTGTGGCAGTTACGATCCAGCACCACGACGTCGTTGTCGGTCATACAAGCCTGCATGATGGTGCGGTTAGAGCCGGATGTCCCAACCACTACAGACCAGGAGCGGTCAGCGCCAAACACGCGGGCGGCATATTTTTCGCTCTCGCCAAATGCGCCGGTATGATCCAGCAGTGAGCCGAGCGATGCGCGTTCAATACCCATGTCGCTACGGAATAAGTTTTCACCGTAGTAATCATGGTAAAAACGACCCGCCGGCGTTTTGGTAAATCCGACACCGCCCTGGTGACCAGGCGCCGCCCAGGAGTATTCATGGATGTCGCCGTACTTCATCAGCGCGCTGAACAGTGGCGGCAGAAGCTGCTGGCGGTAACGGGTCATCGCCGCAACGGCACGTCCGGCGATAAAGTCTGCGGTATCTTCCATAATCCAGGCGAATTCATCGACAAGCTCCAGCAGGTCGCGATCCAGCGATGCGGTGGCTTTTTCGCGATCGCCCAGCAGGAAAACGGGAACGTTTTGCTGGCGCTCGTGGAGCTTGCCGATCAATTGCCTGACGTTCAGGTGCTCGTCTTGTTGTTCCATTTGATAGCTAAACATCAGGCAATCAATGGCTTCATTAGCGGCGAGGATTGCGTAACCATCGTCGAATGAGGTGGACTTAATGACGGTAACATTTTGGCGGCTTAATGCGTCAGCCAGACGTTCGACAGCGCTACCGACCCAGGTGTCCTGATGCAGAAACTCACTTTCAACAATTAATACTTTCATCATCTTTTACCCGGTTGTGGAAAGGTTGCAATTTATGGATTGCAGACACACCGTATGAATGTGACGCAGGCAAGTATTATCCTGACAAAATGGGCTGTAAAGCGGGTGATAAATAGTCTGATTTGTGTTTAATTTGTTTTTAAACAAATACTTATGTTTGCTTATTGGCGATTTTTCACCGCTGTTTATCGACAGGGGGAATATTTTTTTGGCTGATACTGATATCGGCGAACGATAGGGATTGTAGGCCGGGGTAACGCCGGTGGTTTCTGGCTGCTCAGCCAGCCATTGTTTGCCGGCGCTGCTGGCTCAGTTTGCGGTACTGCTGCGGCGACATGCCGACAAACTTGCTGAAGGTGTCATAAAAACGGCTGCTGGATCGGAATCCCGCGGTCAACGCGACGTCAAGAATGGTTTTATCGGTATCGCTAAGCAATGCGCGGACGTGATTGATCCGCATTGCGGTGATGTACTGCTTCATGGTGAGTTGCATCACGCGCTGGAAAATCCCCATCGCGTAGTTGGCGTTGAGCTTCACGTGTTCCGCGACGTCGTTGATAGTGAGCACCTGATCGTAGTTATCGGCAATAAAACTCAGCATCTGGCTTACGTAAAACTGGGCGTGCCGCGAAACGCTGTTTTTGTGCGTCCGTGAAGTTTTATTGACCAGGATTGGCTGCCAGCCGGAAAGGCTAAACCGCTTGAGCATCAGACCAATTTCATCAATGGCGAGCTGGCGAATTTGCTCGTTCGGGTTGCTCAGCTCCTGTTGCCAGCGCTGAACTTCAAAGGTACTTAGCTGCTGCGATGCCAGCGATTTGATGACCATGCCATGGGTAACGTGGTTGATCAGTTCGCGATCCAGCGGCCAGGAAAGGAAAAGGTGCATCGGTAAATTGAAGATAGCCATGCTTTGGCAGCTGCCCGGACGCGTGAGCTGATGCGGCGTACAGGCCCAGAAAAGCGTAATGTGTCCCTGTTTTATCTGCACCACTTCGTTGTTGATGAGGTACTCAACGTCGCCATCAAACGGCACATTAATCTCCACCTGCCCATGCCAGTGGCTGGCAGGCATAGCATGCGGTGAGCGCAGCTCAATATCCATCCGTTGATATTCTGAGTACAGCGACAATGGGCTGCGGGTTTGCTCTTCATCGCTGCTGCACATGTGCGGATCGGGGGGAAGAGGCGATGTCGGTAATGTACTCATGGTTGCTCCATTTCCTGAATTATCAGAATCATGTCATTTGCTGCGCATTAAGGCTGAGAATCAGGACACAAATCGGACCGATATCATTGAGCATAGTGAGATTTTGGGGCCGCATACTCTGCTTTTCGTGCAATTTTGTCCCATAAACTCAGATCCAGTATGGGGCAAAGAGGCGATCTGAGTTTATGGGAATGCTCGCCAGGGAAGTCGGAAGTTTTCATCAATGCGCTGTGCCACCATGACTGTGTTCACTAATGTTCTGGAGAGTCATGATGTCTGCACCCAAAATTACCTTTATCGGCGCTGGTTCCACGATTTTCGTCAAAAATATCCTCGGGGACGTCTTTCATCGCGATGCGCTGAAATCTGCGCATATCGCCTTGATGGACGTCAATCCTACTCGGCTGGAAGAGTCACACATTGTGGTGCGTAAGTTGATGGACTCAGCGGGCGCGTCCGGGCGTATCACATGCTATACCGATCAAAAAGCGGCATTGCAGGATGCTGATTTTGTGGTGGTCGCTTTCCAGATTGGTGGCTATGAACCTTGTACCGTTACCGATTTTGCGGTGTGTAAACGCCATGGTCTGGAGCAGACGATTGCCGATACGTTGGGGCCAGGCGGCATTATGCGCGCGCTGCGCACTATCCCGCATTTATGGCAGATTTGTGAGGATATGACCGAAGTCTGCCCGCAGGCCACCATGCTTAACTACGTTAACCCGATGGCGATGAACACCTGGGCAATGTATGCGCGCTATCCGCATATTAAGCAGGTTGGATTGTGTCACTCGGTGCAAGGGACAGCGGAGGAGCTGGCCCGCGATTTGAACATCGACCCGGCCTCTTTGCGCTATCGCTGCGCCGGGATCAACCATATGGCGTTTTATCTGGAACTTGAGCGTAAAACGGCTGACGGTGCTTATGTGAATCTCTATCCGGAGCTGCTGGCGGCCTATGAATCTGGTCAGGCGCCGAAACCGAATCTTCACGGTAATACCCGTTGTCAGAACATTGTGCGCTATGAAATGTTCAAAAAGCTGGGCTATTTCGTCACTGAGTCGTCGGAGCATTTCGCGGAATATACGCCGTGGTTTATCAAACCAGGGCGTGAGGATCTGATTGAGCGCTATAAGGTTCCACTGGATGAGTATCCAAAACGCTGTGTGGAACAGCTGGCGAACTGGAACAAAGAGCTGGAAGAGTACAAAACGGCGGCGCGGATCGAGATTAAACCGTCACGTGAATATGCCAGCACTATCATGAACGCTATCTGGACCGGTGAACCGAGCGTGGTGTATGGCAACGTTCGCAATGACCATCTGATCGATAACCTGTCGCAAGGCTGTTGCGTGGAGGTGGCTTGCCTGGTCGATGCGAATGGTATCCAGCCAACGAAGGTGGGTACTCTCCCGTCACATTTGGCGGCCATGATGCAAACCAATATCAATGTTCAGACCCTGCTAACGGAAGCCATTCTGACGGAAAATCGCGATCGCGTTTATCACGCGGCGATGATGGATCCGCATACCGCTGCGGTATTGGGGATTGAGGAGATTTATGCGCTGGTGGACGACCTGATCGCGTCTCATGGCGACTGGCTGCCGGCCTGGTTACACCGTTAACACACCATTACGCCGGGCAGAGCATCCGGCGTTTAACCTCTGACGTTTCCTCTAACAGAAGGCGGGCGCTGGTAACGGCGACCCGATACCCTATGAGCATCTCTCTGAAAACAAAACTCAGTTACGGATTTGGAGCGTTTGGTAAGGATTTCGCCATCGGTATTGTGTACATGTACCTGATGTATTACTACACCGACGTGGTGGGATTATCGGTGGGGCTGGTCGGAACGTTGTTCCTGGCGGCAAGGGTCTGGGATGCGGTAAACGATCCCATCATGGGCTGGATTGTGAACGCCACCCGGTCGCGGTGGGGAAAATTTAAACCCTGGATCTTACTCGGTACGCTGGCGAACTCATTGGTGCTGTTTTTGCTTTTTAGCGCACATTTGTTTGAGGGCACTGCGCAAGTCGTATTTGTCTGCGTGACGTATATATTATGGGGAATGACCTACACCATTATGGATATTCCATTCTGGTCGCTGGTGCCAACTATTACGCTGGATAAACGCGAGCGTGAACAACTGGTGCCGTTCCCTCGTTTCTTCGCAAGCCTGGCTGGGTTTGTCACCGCGGGGGTGACGTTGCCCTTTGTGAGCTATGTCGGCGGTGCCGATCGTGGCTTTGGTTTCCAGATGTTTACGCTGGTGCTGATTGCATTCTTTATCGTTTCTACCGTTGTTACGCTGCGTAATGTGCATGAGGTTTATTCGTCAGATAGCGAGGCAACGACGGACAGCAGTCGTCTTGGGCTGAAAGCGATCGTTGGGCTCATCTATAAAAACGACCAGTTATCCTGCCTGCTAGGCATGGCGCTGGCTTACAATATTGCCGCCAATATCATTGCTGGCTTTGCCATTTACTATTTTACTTATGTGATTGGCGATGCAAGCCTCTTCCCGTACTACATGTCTTACGCAGGAGCGGCAAACCTGCTGACGCTGATTTTCTTTCCTCGATTGGTAAAAGCGTTGTCACGACGGATCCTGTGGGCTGGGGCATCCGTGCTGCCGGTGCTCAGCTGTATTGTTTTGCTGGTGATGGCGTTAGCCGGTTTCCATAACATCTTACTCATTGTTATTGCTGGTATTTTACTGAATATTGGTTCAGCGCTTTTCTGGGTGTTGCAGGTCATTATGGTGGCGGATACCGTTGATTACGGTGAATACAAACTTAACGTACGTTGTGAAAGTATCGCTTATTCAGTGCAGACGATGGTGGTAAAAGGAGGGTCAGCGTTTGCCGCTTTCTTTATCGCAGTGATACTTGGGGTGATTAATTACGCGCCGAATGTCGCGCAGTCTGCAGAAACCATTGTTGGTATGCAATTCATTATGATCGCGCTACCAGCACTCTTTTTTGTGGTGACCTTAGTCCTTTACTTCCGCTTTTACCGACTGAACGGCGACACGCTGCGCAGGGTCCAGATTCATTTGTTGGATAAGTACCGTAAGGTGCCGCAGCACCATGAGCAACCGGATATCCCGGCTATTGCGATAGTCACCCCAGGTGATGTGAAGGCGTAGCTATGGAATGGCATTCGTGGATTGGGTATTTGGCGGCTAGCCTGACGACGCTCTCATTCTTACCGCAAGCGATTAAGGTCATTACCACCCGCAACACGCAGGGTATCTCCGGTTTAATGTATGTAATGTTTGTGTGTGGGCTGGTGTTGTGGCTGATTTATGGATTATTGATTGAAGATACTGCCGTCAGCATGGCGAACTTTCTGACACTCCTGTTCGCCTTGCCGATTCTGGTTATCAAGTCTCGCAATGGGTAGGGCAGATTGCCGGATAAGCGTCAGCGCTATCCGGCAGTTTTTAACTGTCTGTTATGCCAGCCCGCCAACACGAGCACCGTGGTTAGCGCACCGAGCAGGGCGCAGAACATATCCGACTGGGTATCCCACGGGTCGCCCTGCGTCCCGAGAAAATCATCCGCTCCCTGACCCATCGCCAGCGCCGCCCACCATTCGATCAGCTCATACATCGCGCTAATCGCCAGCGCCACGCAGCAGACCAAAAATGCCAGCATTTTGCGGCCACGAACTATATTACCGCGCACTAAAATCTCTCTTGCCGTCAGGGCGGGCACCAGACCCTGGAAGAAGTGACCCAGCTTGTCATAGGGGTTACGACTGAGATCCAGCCACTCCTGAACCTGAAAACCGACAGGGACTTTAGCGTAGGTATACATACCGCCGACCATCAGAATGATGGCGTGCAAGAAAATGAGCGTGTAGAGCAATGGCGTCAGCGGGTAGCGCTTCACGGTCGCCAGCAACAGTGGGACGACAATAATGACCGGCGTAACTTCCATCAGCCAGGTGATTTTCTCCGTGGCAGAGACACCGGTGTAGATAAGTATTAGCGCCAGGAGCAGCGCGCCAGAGTGCAAGATTGTGGAGTTCAGTGTGCGGAGCATGGCGAATTCACAAGTAATGGAAAAGGTTACTATTCCCTGTGAGCGGCAAAAATTCAACGCCAGTAAATGGGGGGATAAAGTTGGCCCGGGGGGATCACTGGACTGACGCCAAAAATCTGTTGTCAGTCCAGTGCCGGGCCGAATGGGTTACTTCGCGCAGTTAGCGCATTGTTTGCTGACGATTTGCTGGAAGAAATCGTTGCCTTTGTCATCGACCAGAATGAAAGCCGGGAAATCTTCGACTTCGATTTTCCAGATAGCTTCCATACCCAGCTCCGGGTATTCCACGCATTCCAGATGTTTAATACTCTGCTGCGCAAGTACCGCTGCCGGGCCACCAATGCTGCCTAAATAGAAGCCGCCGTGTTTATGGCAGGCGTCTGTCACCTGCTGGCTACGGTTACCTTTTGCCAGCATGATCATGCTGCCGCCGTGAGACTGTAGCAGGTCAACATAGGAGTCCATACGACCCGCAGTGGTTGGCCCTAAAGAGCCGGACGGATAACCCGCAGGTGTTTTGGCCGGGCCCGCGTAGTAGATAGGGTGATCTTTCACGTACTGCGGCAGACCTTCGCCGGATTCAATACGTTCTTTTAGCTTCGCGTGGGCAATATCGCGACCGACAATGATGGTGCCGCTCAGCGACAGACGGGTAGAAACCGGATACTGAGAGAGCTGAGCGAGGATCTCTTTCATTGGGCGGTTAAGGTCAACTTTAACCACTTCACCTTCGCCTGCCTGGCGCAGCGACTCCGGAATGTACTGGGCTGGGTTATGTTCCAGTTTTTCGATCCAGATCCCTTCGCGGTTAATCTTGGCCTTGATGTTACGGTCTGCGGAGCAAGACACACCCATACCAACCGGGCAGGATGCGCCGTGGCGAGGCAGGCGGATCACGCGGATATCGTGCGCGAAGTATTTCCCGCCAAACTGGGCGCCGAGGCCGAGTTTCTGCGCTTCTTCCAGTAGTTCCTGTTCCAGTTGCAGATCGCGGAACGCCTGGCCGTGCGCATTACCTTCAGTCGGCAGTGCGTCATAGTAGTGTGTGCTGGCCAGCTTCACCGTTTTCAGGGTGCTTTCCGCTGACGTGCCGCCAATGACGAATGCAATGTGGTACGGCGGGCATGCTGCGGTACCCAGCGTGCGCATTTTCTCAACCAGGAAGTTTTTCAGTTTGCCGGGCGTTAGCAGCGCTTTGGTTTCCTGATACAGATAGGTTTTGTTCGCTGAACCGCCGCCTTTGGCCACGCACAGGAATTTGTATTCGTCACCGTCCACGCTGTACAGGTCGATTTGTGCGGGCAGGTTGGTGCCGGTATTCACTTCTTTGTACATATCCAGCGCCGCGTTTTGCGAGTAGCGCAGGTTATCTTCAATATAGGTATTAAATACGCCCTTGGAGAGTGCCGCTTCGTCGCCGCCACCGGTCCAGACGCGCTGACCTTTTTTACCCATGATAATTGCCGTACCGGTGTCCTGGCAGGTTGGCAATACGCCTTTAGCCGCGATTTCGGAGTTTCTCAGGAACTGCAGCGCTACGTATTTATCGTTTTCGCTGGCTTCGGGATCATGGAGAATTGAGGCGACTTGCTGTTGGTGTTCAGGGCGGAGCATGAAGGAGGCATCGTGGAAGGCTTGTTGGGCCAGTAGCGTAAGTGCTTCAGGGGCTACTTTCAGGATTGTTTCGCCTTCAAACTCGCCGACGCTGACGTGATCGGAGGTCAGCAGGTAGTACTCAGTTTTGTCTTCCCCCAGTGGGAAAGCCGCCTGATAAGTGAATTCAACTTTTGACATTTGCTTCCAGCCTTTTCATTTTTCTCAGGAATTTTAAAATTCTCTGTGTCTTGACGGTGGCGTGCCGTTCCAAAGCGGACGGCACGCGCACTGTAATTACAGGAAACCGTACATTGCAGCGAAGATCCAACCAAAGACACAGGATACGCTCACGCCGATCAACCCAGGTAGAATGAAGCTGTGGTTGATAACGAAACGGCCAATGTGGGTGGTGCCGGAACGGTCAAACTGAATAGCCGCCAGATCGCTCGGGTAAGTCGGCAGAATGTAGTAACCGTAACATGCCGGAGCGGAAGCAACGATGTACGCTGGATCAACCCCAATTGCCAGTGCGACCGGAACAATTGCCGCCAGCGCCGCAGCCTGGGAGTTTACAAATTTGGAAACCAACAGCAGAACAATTGCATAGGCCCACGGATACTCTTTCACCATATTGCCCAGCACACCTTCGATTTCCGTCATGTGCGCGCCGAACATTGTTTCGGCCATCCAGGCAATACCGTACACCGCCACAATCGCGATCATACCGGAACGGAAGACTTCGTTTTTAGATATTGAAGCGGGATTGGTCTTCGTCAGGATAATAATCAGCGCACCGGTCAGCAGCATGAACATCTGGATAACCAGTACCATTGACAGCGGTTTGCCGCTGAAGGTAGGGCGCAGCTCAGAGAACGCGCCGAGCACGGCAACAACGGCGATAGCGGCAAGGAAGATCCACATGGCCAGCCAATTGCTTTTCGGCAGCTTTTTGTCTAACAGTGTGGCGGTATCACCATAAACGTAGTTGTGGTTTTCAGGGACGGAAATAAACTTCTGGAACTCTTCATCTTTATCCAGATCTTTACCGCGGAACCAACTGAAGATACCGATCGCCAGGATACCCAACAGGGTAGACGGGATAGTGATGCTAAGCAGGTCGAGGAATTCAAGATGCTTGCCTTCAAACGTTACGTTACCCAGCATTGCGACCAGTGATACAACGGCCACGGACACCGGGCTGGCGATAATCCCCATCTGCGCACCGATAGAACTCGCCGCCATCGGACGTTCCGGGCGAATATTGTTCTTAATGGCAACGTCATAAATGATTGGCAGGATGGTGTATACCACGTGGCCTGTACCGCAGAGAATCGTCAGGGTGCAGGTAACGAACGGGGCGACGATGGAAACGTATTTTGGGTTACGGCGCAGCAGCTTTTCAGCGATTTGCAGCATAACGTCAAGGCCGCCGGAGGCTTGCAAGGTTGCCGATGCGGCCACCACGGCAATAATAACCAGCATTACATCTACAGGTGGTTTACCCGGCTGGAGATGGAAAACGAAAACCAGAATGACCAGGCCGATACCGCCTAATAAACCCAGCGCGATACCGCCCTTTCTGGCACCATAAAACAAACATATTAATATTATAAGAAGTTGTATACTAAATAACATTTTATTTACCCTCGCGAAAAAACCAGTCAATTTTTTGAAAAATGGATCTGTGCCACATTCTTTTTTGCCGAAATAGGCATCAAAAAATGGTCAGTATTCGATATGTCCGTATTTGCGATTAATGTTCAAATGTCTTGCTAGATTGTTTTTTTAACGTTATGGCGATATTTAGCTTTTTTCTGTGGCTTTGATCAGAGGAGAGAATCCTCAGGCGATGGGAGGCAGAGCTGGACATGGAGAGCTGCGGTTGACGCTGTAATTTATCTGTTTTGCGTTTTCCGCTATTACGTGAACCACCGACAGAATGGGTGAGTAGGTTATTTGTGTGATCACGCTCACGCCATTTCATAATGTGATGAGGTTGGCGTGCGGATACTTTTATTTGCTCACAAAAATGTACGGTGTCCATGGTACGTAGCATGGTCTCCATTGCTACCAGTCTAGATTTTGTATGTCTGGTTAATTTCAGACTAATCCTTTATGGGTAAAAATACACACTCTGCGAGCTAGATAATACTTAATTAACTTTTGTTAGCGATTTTGAAATTAAAAACAGTGTGACGTTAATCAATATTAAAATAATACATGTAACATGCTGGATACAAATATATTTGATCTAACGCAAATTTATAATTCTGCAGCATGATTCAGAAAAGAAGGGATTTTTCATTATTTTAATAATTGTTACTTTCAAATAACAAATAATCCCAAATTGTTTTTATTGGCAATATTGTTTTAGTAATGAGTAATGTTCAGCCTGAACGCGGTAACGATAAACCGGTCTACCGGTTACGCCATAATGGATGCTGGTAAATAGGATGTGACAATTGACGAGCCAGATAAGATATTTACGGCAAGAAACGCGCGAGATATTGACCTCGTTGGCCAGTTCATCGGTGGAGAATTCCTGATCCTGATGCTCATCAATCCACTGGCACAGCGTGCGTAACGTTTGTGGCGTTAATCCTTTAGGTAAGCGCCGCGCTTCCTGTTCATTGGAGGAGCTGCCGTGAATCAACTGGTCAAGCTCAGACTGTTCATAGTACTGATGCTTTTCCATCTCGGTTTTCTTCTGTAGCCAGCCGGTCAGCGCCTCTTCAAAACGTGACGCCTGGAACGGTTTGATCAGGTAGTCAACGACACCATAGTGGAGAGAGTCTTTGATGGTGGTCGCGTCAGCGGCGGAAGAGATGACAATGACATCACACTTGCAACCTTCGCTGTGCAATACAGGCAACAGATCCAGACCGTTTTCTTTTTGCATATAAATATCAAGCAAAATCAAATCGATATGATTACCGCTATGAAAGATTATCTCTTTTGCTTTCTCCAGCGTGGAGGCTGTGCCGCAGCAATGAAAACCGGAGAGTTGCGCGACATAACGGCGGTTTAATTCCGCTACCATTGCATCGTCATCGACAATTAAGACATTGATCATCTGCTGGCCCTCTCACCATTCCACGGTAACTGTACAAAAAATTGGGTGAAGATCCCAGGTTCTGACTCGACGGAAATATTGCCGCCAACGTTTTCAACCTGTTGTTTAACAAGTGCTAAACCAACGCCCCGTTCGGTTCCTTTTGACGAAACGCCTTTCTCAAAGATGTGCTCAATGTGTTCGGGGGCAATCCCCGGACCATCGTCATTCACTTCGCAATGCAACCAGCCGTGTCGATAATGCAAGGATACGCTGATCTCGCCACCAGGTTCTTGACCTAGCGCCTCCAGGGCGTTTTCAATTAAATTCCCCAGAACGGTAATCAGCACAGCCACCTGATCTTCGTTGCTGTTTTCCGGCAACTGGCTTTCATTGCTGATCACCAGGCTATGGCCTAAATCAGATGTGCGATTAATCTTACTGAGTAAAAATCCTGCGATCACCGGGGATTTTATTTTTCCTAATAGTGAGCCAATCTCTTCCTGATAACTGTTCGCGGTCTTCAGGATGTAATTTTCAAGCTGCTTATAACTTTTCAGATGCAATAATCCCAGAATCACGTGCAATTTATTCATGAATTCGTGGGATCGTTCACGAAGTGCGTCGGCATAGTTGACCATGCCGTCCAGTCGTTGCATTAATTTTCGGACTTCAGTCTTATCTCTGAATGTTGAAATGGCCCCGATGATTTTACCGTTGCTGAGTACCGGAACCGTGTTAATTAAGAGTAGCCGATCCTTCACCATGATCTCTTCATCGCGACGCGGCGTTCCGTCATGCAGTACCTGTGAAAAATCGACCACTTTTGACCATGCGTGGCTGAGCGTGGAGAGCTGGGCATCGTCTTGCGATTTGTGGTAATCCAGCAACTCTTGTGCCGCCTGGTTTATCAGCGTCACTTCACCGCACTCGTCAACGGCAATGACGCCTTCCTTTATAGAGTGCAGCATCGCCTGGCGTTGTTCGAACAGATTGGAGATTTCATAAGGCTCCAGACCAAACAGAATACGCTTGAGGACTTTGACAAATACCCATGTGCCGAGCAGCCCAACCAGCACGCCAAATAAGATGGACCAAAAGATGCTGCCACGGCTGTTATTGATCTGCTCAGTCACCCTGCTTAGCTCAAGGCCGATCGACACGACGCCTATCTGCCGATGATGCTCGTTATAAATAGGGGTAAATACGCGCAGGGCTTGCGCCAGAAATCCGCGATTAATGGCGACATTCTCTTTCCCTTGCAGGGCCAGCAAAATGTCATCGCCTTTAAACGGCTGACCGATTCGCTGCGCTTCGGGATGGGAGTAACGAATGCTTTGCATATCGGTGACGACGATGAACAAAAAATCGTTGCTTTTATTCACCGCCTGGGCAATCGCCTGAATACCGCTTTCCTCGGGCTTTTTCATTAGCCCCTGGCGGATCTCCGGGGAGTTTGCCAGCGTTCGTGCGACCGCAAGCGCTTTACCCGCTAATGCATCGCGCGTCATGTTGCTGATTTGCGAGAAATAAATCAGATGAACGACAAGCAGCACGGAGAAGAGTACCGCACTGACCATGAGGATCACGGTAGTGCCGAGCTTCATTGGGCGTTTGCGTATAGCAGTACGTTGCAGAGAGTGTCTCATCACGGTCCTGGAATCACGGTTTGTATGGGTATTATCGCCTGATGGGATGCGTAATTCAAAGGTGGTAGGGATGATGGGGCATGGGCTGCCTGGGCTTTTCTTCTATATATAACGTGGAGCGAGTCTCTTTTTATATAGAGATTTCCTTATCTGCTTTCACTTCTTTCAGGGAGGCTGACCACTATTTTGCTTACGATTGTGGATAACTCTGTGTGTAAATGGGTATAAGGCGGGGTTTTGCTGTGGAATGCAGCGGTCAGTCATTTTTCTGCAATTTAAGGGTTGCGGGCCGCGGGAAACTCCCTATAATGCGCCTCCATCGACACGGCGGATGTGAATCACTTTACACAAACAGCCGGTTCGGTTGAAGAGAAAAACCTGAAAATGAGGGTTGACTCTGAAAGAGGAAAGCGTAATATACGCCACCTCGCGACAGAGCGCTAAAGCGCGTCGCAACTGCTCTTTAACAATTTATCAGACAATCTGTGTGGGCACTCGAAGATACGGATTCTTAACGTCGCAAGACGAAAAATGAATACCAAGTCTCTGAGTGAACACGTAATTCATTACGAAGTTTAATTCACGAGCATCAAACTTAAATTGAAGAGTTTGATCATGGCTCAGATTGAACGCTGGCGGCAGGCCTAACACATGCAAGTCGAACGGTAGCACAGAGGAGCTTGCTCCTTGGGTGACGAGTGGCGGACGGGTGAGTAATGTCTGGGAAACTGCCCGATGGAGGGGGATAACTACTGGAAACGGTAGCTAATACCGCATAACGTCGCAAGACCAAAGAGGGGGACCTTCGGGCCTCTTGCCATCGGATGTGCCCAGATGGGATTAGCTAGTAGGTGGGGTAACGGCTCACCTAGGCGACGATCCCTAGCTGGTCTGAGAGGATGACCAGCCACACTGGAACTGAGACACGGTCCAGACTCCTACGGGAGGCAGCAGTGGGGAATATTGCACAATGGGCGCAAGCCTGATGCAGCCATGCCGCGTGTATGAAGAAGGCCTTCGGGTTGTAAAGTACTTTCAGCGAGGAGGAAGGTGTTGTGGTTAATAACCACAGCAATTGACGTTACTCGCAGAAGAAGCACCGGCTAACTCCGTGCCAGCAGCCGCGGTAATACGGAGGGTGCAAGCGTTAATCGGAATTACTGGGCGTAAAGCGCACGCAGGCGGTCTGTCAAGTCGGATGTGAAATCCCCGGGCTCAACCTGGGAACTGCATCCGAAACTGGCAGGCTAGAGTCTTGTAGAGGGGGGTAGAATTCCAGGTGTAGCGGTGAAATGCGTAGAGATCTGGAGGAATACCGGTGGCGAAGGCGGCCCCCTGGACAAAGACTGACGCTCAGGTGCGAAAGCGTGGGGAGCAAACAGGATTAGATACCCTGGTAGTCCACGCCGTAAACGATGTCGACTTGGAGGTTGTGCCCTTGAGGCGTGGCTTCCGGAGCTAACGCGTTAAGTCGACCGCCTGGGGAGTACGGCCGCAAGGTTAAAACTCAAATGAATTGACGGGGGCCCGCACAAGCGGTGGAGCATGTGGTTTAATTCGATGCAACGCGAAGAACCTTACCTACTCTTGACATCCAGAGAAGTTTGCAGAGATGCGAACGTGCCTTCGGGAACTCTGAGACAGGTGCTGCATGGCTGTCGTCAGCTCGTGTTGTGAAATGTTGGGTTAAGTCCCGCAACGAGCGCAACCCTTATCCTTTGTTGCCAGCGGTTCGGCCGGGAACTCAAAGGAGACTGCCAGTGATAAACTGGAGGAAGGTGGGGATGACGTCAAGTCATCATGGCCCTTACGAGTAGGGCTACACACGTGCTACAATGGCATATACAAAGAGAAGCGACCTCGCGAGAGCAAGCGGACCTCATAAAGTATGTCGTAGTCCGGATTGGAGTCTGCAACTCGACTCCATGAAGTCGGAATCGCTAGTAATCGTGGATCAGAATGCCACGGTGAATACGTTCCCGGGCCTTGTACACACCGCCCGTCACACCATGGGAGTGGGTTGCAAAAGAAGTAGGTAGCTTAACCTTCGGGAGGGCGCTTACCACTTTGTGATTCATGACTGGGGTGAAGTCGTAACAAGGTAACCGTAGGGGAACCTGCGGTTGGATCACCTCCTTACCTTAAAGAA
>NZ_JAOWCH010000048.1:0-51067 GCF_030337065.1 Citrobacter sp. Cb004
GGAAGGTGCGAATAAGCAGGTCATTTCTTCCCAAGCTGACTCGCTGATTAAAATTTCGCGGATCTGGGCCGATTTTTTTCCCGCAAACACATCGAATCAGCCTATTTAGGCTATTTTTTCCACCATTTCTGGCGTTATTTCCGGTTTTTACTGAGATCTCTCCCACTGACGTATCATTTGGTCCACCCGAAACAGGTTGGCCAGGGTGAATAACATCGCCAGTTGGTTATCGTTTTTCAGCAGCCCTTTGTATCTGGCTTTCACGAAGCCGAACTGCCGCTTGATGATGCGAAACGGGTGCTCCACCCTGGCACGGATGCTGGCTTTCATGTATTCGATGTTGATGGCCGTTTTGTTCTTGCGCGGATGCTGCTTCAAGGTTTTTACCTTGCCGGGACGCTCGGCGATCAGCCAGTCCACATCCACCTCGGCCAGCTCCTCGCGCTGTGGCGCTCCTTGGTAGCCGGCATCGGCTGAGACAAATTGCTCCTCTCCATGAAGCAGATTACCCAGCTGATTGAGGTCATGCTCGTTGGCCGCGGTGGTGACTAGGCTGTGGGTCAGGCCACTCTTGGCATCGACACCAATGTGGGCCTTCATGCCAAAGTGCCACTGATTGCCTTTCTTGGTCTGATGCATCTCCGGATCGCGTTGCTGCTCTTTGTTCTTGGTAGAGCTGGGGGCCTCAATGATGGTGGCATCCACCAAAGTGCCTTGGGTCATCATGACGCCTGCTTCGGCCAGCCAGCGATTGATGGTCTTGAACAATTGACGTGCCAGTTGATGCTGCTCGAGCAGGTGGCGGAAATTCATGATGGTGGTGCGATCCGGCAGGGCGCTATCCAGGGATAATCGGGCAAACAGGCGCATGGAGGCGATTTCGTACAGGGCATCTTCCATGGCACCGTCGCTCAGGTTGTACCAATGCTGCATGCAGTGAATACGCAGCATGGTCTCCAGCGGATAGGGCCGTCGGCCATTGCCCGCCTTGGGATAAAACGGCTCGATGACAGCGGTCATATTCTGCCATGGCAGAATCTGCTCCATGCGGGAGAGGAAAATCTCTTTTCGGGTCTGACGGCGCTTAGTGCTGAATTCACTATCGGCGAAGGTGAGTTGATGGCTCATGATGTCCCTCTGGGATGCGCTCCGGATGAATATGATGATCTCATATCAGGAACTTGTTCGCACCTTCCCTAGCTGTGCAAAGTAATGCGCGGCAGGTTCAATTAAACGTTCGTCCGGATTAAAGCCCGGGTGATGTAATCCGTATTCACTGGCGCTGCCAATACTGACAAATGCGCCAGGCGTATTTTGCAGATAGACAGCAAAATCCTCGCCGCCCATATGCAGGTCGGCATGGTGGGTGGTGTAGCCTGATTGTTTCGCCACGGCGGTGGCGATATCGGCCCAACGAGCATCGTTTACCAACGCGGTCGGCCCCGCATGCCAGATAACGTCGATTTGTGCGCCAAAGGCGTGGGCAAAACCGGCGGCGATGTCATTAACCCGTGCTTTAACCTGCTGCTGCACCGAAGTCCGGTGCGTTCTGAGCGTCCCTTCCAGCTCAACGGATTCTGGCAACACGTTCCATGTATTTCCTCCCTGAATACGGGTCACGCTAAGCACCACTGAATCCAGTGTGTTAACGTCGCGACTGGCAACGCTTTGCAACACCGTGACCAGTTGGCTGGCGAGCAGGATGGCATCTCTGCCTTCATGCGGACGCGCCGCATGTGCGCCCTTGCCATTAATACGCAGCACGAAGCGATCGACGTTGGCATAGAACGCGCCGCCGCGTGTGGCAAATTCCCCCACTGGTAAACCTGGCTCATTGTGCATGCCAAAAATAGCCGCAACGTTGTGCAGCGCACCGGCGCGGATCAGCGTTTTTGCGCCACCGAAACTCTCTTCAGCGGGCTGAAACAATATACGTACGCGCCCCGGTAAGTGTGTTTCCTGTTGTTTAAGCAGCAGCGCGGCGCCCAGCATGACGCTGGTGTGGACGTCATGCCCGCAGGCATGCATCACTCCCGGAGTGAGGGAGCGAAACGGCACATCGGCGCTTTCTTCTATCGGTAGCGCATCGATATCCGCTCGCAGCGCGATGACATCTTCTCCCTGCCCGATTTCCGCGACCAGACCGGTTTTCAGGTCGAACGGCAAAATCTCGACGTCCGCTGCGTGCAGCCAGGCGTGAATGCGCGCCGTCGTTGCCGACTCTTGCAGGGAAAGTTCCGGGTGCTGGTGTAATTCACGACGCCAGTTGATAAGCGTTGAGGCCAGAGTCATCAGAGCACCTCCACGGCGTTATGGGCTTGCGCCAACAACCGCAGCGATGTCAGACGCGCGTGACCTTCCGCCACTGGCGTGTCGATAATGAACTCCTCAATGCCAAATTGCGTATGCAGGGCATTCAGCTTTGCCATCACCTCCTGAGCCGTGCCGTGTAACAACGCCTGCTCACGACGCGCGATTTTGCATGGCGGACTGCCGGCCTGCGCGGCGAATGCCAGCGCCTGCTCTTCGCTGGCTACCGTGACACGTTGACCATTCTCCAGCTCCACGCCCCAGATTTGCACGTTTTCCGCAAGCTGCGCGGCGGTATCGTTACTGTCAGCCACAATCACCTGGACGGCAACTATCGTCGGACGTGCGCTGTGGGTCTGCCAGAAGGACAAAACGTCACGCAATAACGCGCGGTCACCGTTGAGGTGTGCCGCGAAGATAAAATGCCAATTGAATTGCGCTGCTAACTGTGCGCTTTGCACACTGGCTCCCAGGACAAATCCTTCCGGCGGTATCGGTGGGATTGGCGTCGGAAATACTGTTTCCCCGCTTTCCGTGCCGCTCAGCGTCAGCCAGTCGTTAAGCTGGGAAAGTTGGTCGGCAAAACTGCCTTTTTCATCCTGATGCACTCCTTGCTGTAGTGCCCGAGTCGACAGTGGTAAGCCGCCAGGGGCTTTCCCTACGCCGAGATCGACACGCCCGGGTGCCAGCGAGGCCAGAAGATTGAAGTTTTCCGCCACTTTGTACGGGCTGTAATGTTGCAGCATCACGCCACCGGAGCCAACGCGAATACGCTGGGTTTGCCCGAGGATCCAGGCAATCACCAGCTCCGGTGATGGGCTGGCCAGCTGTGGCGTATTATGGTGTTCCGCGATCCAGAAACGATGGTATCCCCACTCTTCTGCCTGCTGCGCCAGACGTAACGTCCGGGCAAGCGCCATCGCGGCGGTTTCACCTTCCCCGAGGGGGCTTTTATCCAGAATACTCAGGCGATATGACATGTTACGGGCCTATGCTTGTTAACATGTCATTATTATTAAATTATCAGATAACCATGCAGAAACATTTAATTCACATTTGCTCAGCTAAAAAGTAGATAACCAGCCCTGACGCTGTCAGGGTTAAAATTCGGATCGCCTTGTACTGGTCGGAACACGAAACTGAAAACACGCGGAATGTATGGCCTACAAAATATAATAGGGTCGTTGGTCTCACGGGAATAACATCCAAATCATTTCATGCCAGTTTTCTTTTTGCGAAAACGTTTTTTAACGCGATTTACGTTAAGTCAGGTTAAATGACTTAAAACGTTATGCGGTTGTATAAAATGTTTCAGTTTTATGACCCTGAATGAATATTCCACAGAGATTTTTTAATTTAAATACTTCCACAGAAATGATGATTAGTAGAGAATGCAGCGTTTCTTATTAAAACGGTTTAAAACGGCTTTTTAATATTCCTCCCGATTTTATTGCGGGAATTTTTGTATGGATTATACATATCATTATGGGGCCTCTATGAAAAGTAACATGCCCGTTACACAAATTGAGCACGCACTTAACGACAAAGCGACGCTGCTTTCAACGACGGATAAAGAAAGTCATATTACCTACGCTAACTCTGCTTTTATCGATGCCAGCGGATTTAACGAAGATCAATTAATGGGCGAAGCGCATAATATTATTCGCCATCCTGACATGCCTCCCGCTGCATTCGCCGATATGTGGTACACGCTACAGCAGGGAGACAGCTGGACGGGTATGGTGAAAAACCGCCGCCAAAATGGTGACCATTACTGGGTTCGCGCCAACGTTACGCCGGTCTGGCACAATGAAAAACTCACCGGTTACATCTCGGTGCGTACCGTTCCTTCGCGTGATGAAATAACTCACAGCGAAAGTTTATACCAAAAAATGAATAGTCAGCAGTTTAAAGGCTTTCGACTTTTTAAAGGGATTATCATTCGTCGCGGCTTATTGGCATGGACTTCCATGTTTAAATGGCTGAATATCAGCCAGCGCGTCAATTATTCTTTAGGGGTGACGGCCCTGCTCGCTTTGTTATTTATCTTCGCCCCGTTTAATCCCTTTATTCAGTCGGGTGGCTTGCTGGTGTTATTTCTGGCGCTGGCTATTTACCTTAAGTATCAAATTTGTCAGCCAGTTAATACGCTCCTGACGCAAATGAAGAAAGTGGTGTCCGGACGTAAACCTGATAACTGTCATTTAAATCGGGTGGATGAGATCGGAATGCTAATGCGACTGGTTAATCAGTCCGTGCTTAATCTGAATTCTCTGGTCGATGACGTCAGTACGCAAATTTCCGGTATTCGCGCTATCAGTCAGCGGGTGTCAAAAGAAGGTACGGCGCTGCACCAGCGTTCAGAAGAAACCTCTGCCGACCTGCAACAAACCGCTGCGGCCATTGAAGAAATTGGTAGCGCGGTACAACAAACCGCTGAGACGGCGGCACATACCATGACCATGGCCGATAAAACCAGCGCCAACGCTGCAGAAGGCGGCGATATCATGAAACAAACTATCGCCATGATGCAGGCGATATCGCGTGACAACGGGCAGATCGTTGACATCATTGGCGTGATCGACAGCATCGCCTTCCAGACCAATATTCTGGCGCTCAATGCCGCGGTTGAAGCCGCACGAGCCGGGGAATCCGGGCGTGGCTTCGCCGTTGTCGCGGCAGAAGTCCGCAATCTGGCCCAACACTCGGCGTCTGCGGCAAAAGAGATCAAACAGCTTATTGAGAAGAACGTCGCCAATGTTAATAGCGGCGTCAAAATGGTGGAGCAAACAGAAACGCATCTCACCGGGATGATTGGGGATGTACTGCAGATGTCGATGATGATCAAAGACATTAGTCTGGCCACGCGTGAGCAAACCCAGGCTTTGGATCTGATTAACGATTCAATTTCACGCGTTGGCACCATGACACACAATAATGCCGAGATGGTGGAGCGCGTCACCGACGCCACCGCCGATCTGACCCAGCGTTCATCACGCTTACAGCAGGCCGTTCAGGTCTTTGGCGTATCGGCATAACGTTACGGCGCTTATTGGGTGAATGTCTCGATAAGCGCACTCCTCTACAGGTATAAACGCCCTTCTCTTTTATTGGCTGAATCGAGGCCACACCGCGCCAGTACCGGCTGCATAAAAATGCTGAATTCTTGTTACCGGGGCTTTGCGGAACCAATCAATTGAATGTAGGATGCTCGGCCGGCAGTTTTCCCCCGTAACACAATGAAGGGTAAGGCTGTTTTCGCCGCAGCAGGTGCGGCAAAAAGGATGTTGTATTTTTGTCAGGTCAACAGGAATCGTAATGAACACAAACAACACGCAAGCCGCGGAACAGCATGCGGCGAAACGACGCTGGTTGAATGCTCACGAAGAGGGGTATCACAAAGCGATGGGCAATCGACAGGTACAAATGATCGCCATTGGCGGCGCAATTGGTACCGGGTTGTTTTTAGGGGCAGGCGCACGCCTGCAGATGGCCGGCCCGGCTTTGGCGCTGGTCTATCTGGTATGCGGTATTTTTTCGTTCTTTATACTGCGCGCGCTCGGCGAACTGGTTTTACATCGCCCTTCCAGCGGTAGCTTCGTTTCCTACGCCCGTGAATTTTTAGGTGAGAAAGCCGCCTATGTGGCTGGCTGGATGTACTTCATCAACTGGGCGATGACCGGCATTGTCGATATCACCGCGGTGGCGTTGTATATGCACTACTGGGGCGCGTTTGGCGACGTGCCGCAGTGGGTGTTCGCCCTCGGCGCGCTGGCTATTGTCGGTACCATGAACATGATCGGCGTGAAATGGTTCGCGGAGATGGAGTTTTGGTTTGCGCTGGTTAAGGTACTGGCAATTGTGATCTTCCTGGTGGTGGGTACCGTTTTTTTAGGTACCGGAAAGCCGCTGGATGGTAACGCCACGGGTTTTCACCTGATTACCGACAACGGCGGCTTCTTCCCGCATGGCCTGTTACCTGCGCTGGTACTGGTACAGGGTGTGGTTTTCGCCTTTGCCTCTATTGAACTGGTGGGTACCGCCGCCGGTGAGTGCAAAGATCCGCAAACGATGGTGCCGAAAGCAATCAATAGCGTTATCTGGCGTATTGGTCTGTTCTATGTGGGTTCTGTCGTGCTGCTGGTTCTGCTACTGCCCTGGAACGCCTATCAGGCGGGGCAAAGCCCGTTTGTGACCTTCTTTTCCAAACTGGGCGTGCCGTACATTGGCAGTATCATGAATATTGTGGTGCTCACCGCGGCGCTTTCCAGCCTTAACTCAGGGTTGTACTGCACCGGACGTATTTTACGTTCCATGTCGATGGGCGGTTCGGCACCGAAATTCATGGCTAAAATGAGCCGTCAACAGGTGCCCTGGGCCGGGATCCTCGCCACGCTGGTCGTGTATGTCGTCGGGGTATTCCTGAACTATCTGGTGCCGTCACAGGTGTTTGAGATCGTGTTGAACTTCGCGTCACTGGGCATTATTGCGTCGTGGGGGTTTATCATGGTCTGTCAGATGCGTCTGCGCCGGGCCATAAAAGAAGGTAAAACGGCAGACGTCAGCTTTAAACTGCCGGGCGCACCGTTTACCTCGTGGTTAACGCTGCTGTTCCTGCTGAGCGTACTGGTATTGATGGCGTTTGACTATCCAAACGGCACCTATACCATCGCGTCATTACCGCTGATTGCCATCCTGCTGGTCGCGGGCTGGTTCGGCGTGCGTAAACGCGTTGCAGAGATCCACCGCACCGCGCCATAACGGCAGAAGGCCTGACAGGTTAATCCTTCAGGCCTTCTTTTTTAGTTCGCTTCAATCAACTGCGCTACGTCGTTGCTGTTAATTTCCCGCGCATTCCCATCCTGATCGGTATAGCTGGTCATTCCCGTGTCTTTATCCAGTTTTGGCTTACCCTGGGTGGTGATGGTTTGTCCGCTTTTGGTCGTCATGACGTAATCGGTGGTGCATCCTGCCAATGTAAACAGCATTACGCCTGCACAAAGACAGATAAATGGCTTTTTCATGGTATTCCCGTGTTATTCAGTTAGCCGTTGAGGGCGTAGTGTAAGTCCCTAAAGTGGGTCAGGCTACTGGCGGGGTGTAACGAGGCGTATCGGGGAATTTAGAGAAGTGACAGGAGGGGTTTCCCCCTCCGGTTAATTACAGCGCAATACGAATAACATCGTCCGGCTGGGTGGCTTCCTGCTCGCGGGTGGACTTCTGTTTCACGCTCACGTACAGGGTTTTACCGTCGGCGGAGAGCGCCAGGCTATTCGGGAATGTTGGGGTCTCGAACGTTTTAACGACTTTATAGCTTTTCGCGTCGATCACGCTCACTTTGCCGGCCTGACGATGGGTCACGTAGGCCTCGTTACGCGCCGGGTTAAACAGCACGGCCAGGGATTCCGGCGCGGCGACTTTTGCCAGGACGTTGCCATTACGGGTGTCGATTACCAGTACTTCCGCCGCTTTAGAGTCGGTGACAAAGGCGCGGTTGCCCGCCGTGTCCAGGCTCAGGTTGATGAAGAAATGCTCTTTTCCATCATCCAGCAGCTTTTTACGGCTGAGAATTTTATTGGTGGTGGTATCGATGGTGATGAATTCACCGTCCGCATTGGCGGTGTACAGGCGTTTAGCCTTGCTGTCGACAGCCAGAGCGGTGCTCATTTTGCCGGTATTTTGAATGGTGTCCTTCAATTTAATGGCATCACCGTCCACCACCCAAATCACGCTCTCTTTACCAATACCGCTAATGTATACCGTGTTGGTGGCGTCATCGGCGACCAGCTCACGCGGCTGCAGTGGACGAACGTCTTCAGAACGCTTACGCGCATCCAGCACCAGACGTCCTTTCACCGCGCCCGTTTTAGCATCCATTGCCGTCACCGCGCTGTTTACCGTGTTGCCGAACCACAGCGTTTGCGTGGCGTTGTTGATGGTGGCGCCAAACGGTTTGAGATCGTTATGAATAACCTGAGTCACTTCGAGGGTGACCGGGTCAAGACGGTAAACCACCCCGCCGGTATCCAGTTTGCGGCTCTGCGAGGTCGCCAGCCACAGCGCGTTCTCTTGCTGACTGTATGCCATTTCATAGGCGCCTTTGCCCACGGCTTTGCGCAGCAGTTCTTCTGCAGCCTGCGTAGTAAAAGATGATGCAACGAGCAGTGAACCTAACAGTAAAGAACCACGCAGACGCGGCGAAAACAGATGACGTAAAGACATGACGACTCCCTTTGATAAATTCGTTTGTTACTGCTTCACATAGCTTCAATGAGCAAAATCATGGTCTTGCCTTTTTTAAGAATGAGAATAGTAATCATTATTCATCTCAAAGTGGAGCACTTCTTCACATATTGACTACAATCGTTGTCATTGCCCGAAAAACTAGCGCAATTCAGCAGCGCTGAAATTCATCTTTTATAAAAGAATTCACGCGCTTATCGCCGGTGTTACGGCGTAAGCATCATTAACTGGCCTTGTTCATGACGATTTTTGCATCCCGCTACACTGCACTTCCTGTTTCTTTACTGCCTGTCTTCCTCTCGCCTTATGCCGTGGCAGAAAGTGAGATAAACGATCAAACGCTGATCGTTAGCGCGACACCACAGTCCGTTTCTGAACTGGACACCCCTGCCGCCGTCAGCGTCGTTGACGGAGAAGATATGCGTCTGGCAACGCCGCGAATTAACCTGTCTGAATCCCTGACCAGCGTCCCTGGGCTACAGGTGCAAAATCGGCAGAACTACGCCCAGGATCTCCAGTTGTCGATTCGCGGATTTGGTTCGCGAACCACTTATGGCATCCGCGGCATTCGTTTGTATGTCGACGGGATCCCGGCAACCATGCCGGATGGGCAGGGTCAAACATCCAACATTGATATCAGCAGCGTACAAAATATTGAGGTTTTACGCGGCCCCTTCTCTGCTCTGTATGGCAATGCGTCTGGTGGAGTGATGAATGTCAGTACTGAAACGGGACATGAGCCGCCAACCATTGAAGCCAGCAGTTATTACGGCAGTTTTGGCAGTTGGCGCTACGGGTTAAAAGCAACGGGCGCACTGGGCGATGGCACACAGCGAGGGGATGTGGATTACACCGTTTCAACAACCCGGTTTACCACCCATGGTTATCGCGATCGCAGCAGCGCCAAAAAAAATCTGGCCAATGCCAAACTGGGCGTGCGCATGGACGATACGAGCAAACTAACCCTGATTTTCAATAGCGTAGAGAGTAAAGCTGACGATCCTGGTGGTCTTACCGAGTCGGAGTGGCAGGCCAATCCGCAGCAATCTCCCCGCGCTGAGCAATACAACACGCGAAAAACCATCAAGCAGACCCAGGCGGGGTTGCGCTATGAACGCCAGCTTAGCGCGAAGGATGATATCAGCATCATGACTTATGCGGGCGAGCGTGAAACCACTCAGTATCAGTCGATCCCGATGGCCCCGCAGTTAAAACCCTCTCATGCCGGAGGCGTTATTACCCTGCAACGTCATTATCAGGGGATAGACAACCGCTGGACTCACCGTGGCGAGCTGGGCGTACCCGTGACCTTCACCACCGGTCTGAATTACGAAAACATGAGCGAAAACCGTAAAGGCTACAACAACTTTCGCCTTGATGATAGCGTGCCAGAATATGGTCAGAAAGGCGACTTACGACGTAACGAACGTAACCTGATGTGGAATGTCGATCCCTATCTGCAAACCCAGTGGCAATTAACGCAGAAACTCTCGCTGGATGCCGGGGTTCGCTACAGTTCGGTGTGGTTTGATTCTAACGATCGCTATATTACGCCTGGTAACGCAGATGACAGCGGTGACGCCAGCTATCACCAGTGGTTACCTGCTGGATCGTTAAAATACGCCATCACCGATGCCTGGAACGTCTACCTGGCCGCAGGACGCGGGTTCGAAACGCCCACCATCAACGAGTTGTCTTACCGCTCCGACGGCCAAAGTGGGATGAATTTTGACCTACAGCCTTCCACAAACGATACCGTGGAAATCGGCAGTAAAACGCGTATCGGCGATGGGCTGTTCACCGCAGCGCTATTCCAGACCGATACCGATGACGAGATCGTGGTTGACAGCAGTAGCGGCGGGCGGACAACCTACAAAAACGCTGGAAAAACCCGCCGTCAGGGAGGTGAGTTATCCTGGGACCAACGCTTTGCCGCAAGCTGGCGCGTAAAAGCTGCATGGACCTGGCTGGATGCGACCTACCGCAGCAACGTCTGTGGCGATCAAAACTGCAACGGCAACCGCCTGCCTGGCATTGCGCAAAACATGGGATTTGCTTCGCTGGGCTACGTGCCTGATGAAGGTTGGTATGCGGGAACTGATGTTCGTTATATGAGCAACATTATGGCCAATGATGAAAATACGGCGCAAGCCCCGTCCTATACCGTAGTGGGTTTAAATACCGGCTATAAATTTTATTACCGCAGTCTGATGATCGACCTGTTCGGTCGGGTGGATAATCTGTTTGATAAGTCCTACGTCGGTTCGGTGATAGTGAATGAGGCAAATGGTCGATATTACGAACCGGCGCCAGGACGAAACTATGGCGTAGGGATTAATCTGGCCTGGCGTTTTGAGTAACACTGGCGGGAATGACTCCCGCCATCCGTTTTACGCATCGTCTGCAAGACGAATCACCACTTTACCGAAGTTTTTGCCCGTCAGCAGGCCGATAAAGGTCTGCGGCGCATTTTCCAGACCGTCGGTGATTTGCTCGCGGTAATGGATTTTGCCCTCTTTAACCCAGCGCCCCATCTCCCGCTGAAACTCCTGAATGCGGTGACCATAATCCTGACCAATGATAAAGCCCTGCATCCGGATACGCTTTTTCAGCAGCGTTGCCATCAGCAAAGGTAATCTATCGGGTCCGCCTGGAAGCGATGTGGCGTTGTAACCGCTGACCAGTCCGCACAGCGGAATGCGCGCAGAGGTATTGAGTAATGGCAGAACGGCGTCAAATACCTTGCCGCCGACGTTTTCGTAGTAAATATCGATCCCCTGCGGACAGGCTTTTGCCAGCTGTTGCGCAAAATCTTGTGCATGGTGATCGAGGCAGAGATCAAAGCCTAAAACCTCGGTGGCATGTCGGCATTTCTCTGCCCCGCCTGCAACCCCGATCACCCGGCAGCCTTTGAGCTTACCAATCTGCCCTACCGTTGCGCCAACCGGGCCGGTGGCGGCGGCCACAACCAGCGTTTCCCCCGCTTTTGGCTGACCGATATCCAGCAGCCCCATATAAGCAGTAAATCCTGGCATCCCCATCACTCCCAGCGCCCAGGAGGGATGTTCGGGATTATCGCCAAGCTTCACCAGCCCGTTACCGTCGGAGATGTCATAGTCCTGCCAGCCGCTGTAGCTCAGCACCCACTCGCCTGGCTGGTAATCAGGATGGTTGGAGGACACCACGCGACTCACGGTCCCGCCAACCATCACGCCGCCAATCTCTACCGGCGGGGAATAAGACGGCTCATCGCTCATGCGTCCACGCATGTAGGGATCGAGGGAAAGAAAAATGGTGCGCAGTAAAACCTGGCCTTCACCCGGCGTTGCCACCTCATCCTCTTCAAGACGGAAGTTTTCCGGGACCGGCGCGCCATGCGGGCGGGAAGCCAGTACCCAGCGGCGATTGCGATTAGTCTGTTGACCCATGATGTGCTCCTCTGCTTTTGGCATGATTCCATCAATAGTAGCAGCCTGTGTCCGCCAGTTAGCTGACGACATGATTTAACCGCACAACCAGGTAAACGCAGGGTTGTGCGGTTTCATTGATAAACCGACAATCATTCGGCGGGCCAAGCTCCAGGCAATCGCCAGCCCGCATTTCATGACGCACGCCCCCTTCCACAAAGACCAATTCCCCCTGCTGTAGCCAGATAAGTTGTCTTGCCTGCACGTAGGAAGAGGCTGGCATCGGGATATCGCTTCCGGCGGGCAATTCTATCTGCACCAGATCAATAGGCAGATCGCTGCGCGGTGAAACGTGGCGGCGCAGATAGTGGCTTTGCGGGTCGTGCCAGACCGGCTGATCAGCGAAGCGCAGCAGCTTGCCCTCCTGCATTTCGGCCCGCGCCATCAGCATAGACATGCTGATACCAAAGGCACCGGAGAGCCTGCCCAGCAGCGTGGCCGTTGGGCTGCTCTCACCGCGCTCTATTTTATGGATCATCGCCCGCGACACGCCTGCGCGTTCAGCGAGTTCCGTCAGAGACCAGCCGCGAGACTCCCGCTCAATGCGAATTCTTGCACCGATCCGTTGATTTATGCTGTCTTCAATAGTATTCATATTGTAATACTATAGTGAACAATCCCTGAGGTTCAACATGTCCATTCGATTTGCCAGCAAAGAAGATTGTGCCGCCATTGCAGAAATCTACAACCACGCGGTACTGCATACGGCGGCTATCTGGAACGATCAAACGGTCGATGCCGAAAACCGTATCTCATGGTATCAAGCCCGCCAGTTGATGGGCTATCCGGTGCTGGTGAGTGAAGAGAATGGCGTGATTACAGGGTACGCCTCCTTTGGCGACTGGCGTAACTTTGATGGATTCCGTCATACCGTTGAACATTCGGTGTATGTCCATCCTGCTCATCAGGGTAAAGGCCTGGGACGAGCGCTGCTCAGCAGGTTAATAGAAGAAGCCCGCGCGTGCGGCAAGCATGTGATGGTTGCGGGCATTGAGTCTCAGAATCAGGCGTCGCTGCATCTGCACAGCACGCTGGGTTTTAAAACCACCGCGCAAATGCCACAGGTTGGCACGAAATTTGGGCGCTGGCTGGATCTGACTTTTATGCAGTTGCAGTTAGACGATCGCCGCGAACCGGATGCCAGCAGATGAACCAGACGCTAACCCTCTCCTTTCTGATTGCCGCAGGTATTGGTCTGGTGGTGCAAAATACCTTGATGGTACGCATCACGCAGACGTCCTCGACGATCCTCATCGCCATGTTACTTAACTCGCTGGTCGGGATCGTGCTGTTTGTCAGCATACTGTGGTTTAAGCAAGGTATGGCGGGGTTTGGGGAACTGGTTTCCAGCGTGCGCTGGTGGACGCTAATCCCTGGCTTGCTGGGATCGTTCTTTGTTTTTGCCAGCATCAGTGGATACCAAAATGTGGGTGCAGCAACCACTATCGCGGTGCTGGTGGCCAGCCAGTTAATCGGCGGACTGGTGCTGGATATTCTCCGCAGTCATGGCGTACCGCTGCGGGCGTTGGTGGGGCCAGTCTGCGGCGCGGTGCTGCTGGTTGTTGGGGCCTGGCTGGTGGCGAGACGTTCGTTTTAATTGCGCTTATCCGGCCTGAACATGCAGGCCGGATAAGGTGTTACTTCGCCATCTGACAACAACGAATTAAAGGATTGTGCCGCCTTTGGTCAACTGTTCGCGACGGGTTTCCATATCCTCTTTATGCTGACGGCCATGATGTGCGATAGCCGTACGCAAACGCTGTTGCTGGGTGTAACGTTCTTCCCGGCTCAGCACGACATCATCGCTGAGTTCAATCAGCAATTCATTCATATGCGTAATGACGCTCTCTTCAATGGCGGCATCAACACGTGCGCTGACCTCATCCAGATGCGACATAACCTCTCCTTAACTCATTAATTTAATTTTGCTTTTGAAAAATCGCTGCCCATCAGGCTAACGCTGTATCCGCTGACGTTGCTGCGCGTCGCGTAAAACGTTTTCCCGTTTGCCAACGCAATCCACGGAGCCTGCTGGTAGAAAATCTCTTGCGACTGCTGGTAAAGCGCGGCGCGTTCTTCCGGTTTACTCACCAGTTTCGCCTTTTGAACCAGCGAATTATACTCTTTATCGCACCAGCGCGCGGCGTTAGATCCGGTTTTAATGCTGTCACAGCCCAGCAGTACATCGGCGAAGTTATCCGGATCGCCGTTGTCTGACATCCAACCGAACAACGCGGTGTCATGCTCACCTTTACGCATTCCGGAGAGATATTCGCCCCACTCGTACGACACAATTTTCGCCTTCACGCCAACCTTCGCCCAGTCGCTTTGGATCATCTCGGCAATCCGTCGGGAGTTCGGGTTGTATGGGCGCTGAACCGGCATTGACCACAGCGTCGCTTCAAAGCCGTTTTCCAGTCCCGCCTGTTTCAGCAGATCTTTCGCTTTTTGCGGGTCGTAAGCGTAATCCTGCAGATCTTTATTGAACCCCAACATATTCGGCGGAATTGGCGATTTTGCCACCGTACCGGAACCTAAAGAGACGGCGTTAATAATGGCCTTTTTGTCTGTCGCGTAGTTAAGCGCCTGACGCACCAGCACGTTATCAAACGGTTTTTTCTCGGTATTAAACGCCAGATAGCCGACGTTCAGCGCTTCAACCGAATGCAGCGTCAAATCTTTATTCTTCTTAATCTCGTCAAACTGTACGGGCGCAGGCGCCGGAATTATCTGGCATTCATTGGTTTGCAGTTTCGCCAATCGGGTCTGTACGTTTGGCGTGATTGAGAAGATCAGGTGCTTCGTGGGGACGGCGCCGTCCCAGTAGTTCGGGTTGGCGAGATAGCGGATTTGCGAATCCTGCTTGTACTGCTGCAACACGTATGGCCCGGTGCCAATTGGCCAGTTATCGACGTTTTCCGGAGTGCCTTTTTTCAGCATCACGTCGGCATATTCCGCAGAGAGGATGGAGGCAAAATCCATTCCCCAGTCGGCAAGAAACGCGGCGTTAGGTTCATTAAGGATAAACTGAACGTGATAATCATCGACCTTCTTCACTTCTTTAATCAGTTTATCCAGACCGACATCGTTGAAGTATTCGTAGCTTCCCTGAGAAATTTTGTGGTACGGATGATCGGCATCTTTCTGTCGTAATACCGAGAAAACCACGTCATCAGCGTTGAAGTCGCGGGTTGGTTTGAAGAATTTATTACTGTTGAATTTCACGCCCTGACGCAGGGTAAAAGTGTAGGTCTTACCGTCCGGCGAAATCGTCCAGTCCGTTGCCAGAGACGGAACTGGCGTATTTTTTACCGGATCAAAGTTGATGAGTCGGTTGTAGAGCACCTGTGAGCTGGCCACAAACGATGGACCGGAACTGGCGATTTGCGGGTTAAATGACTCTGGCGACGCTTCTGAGCAGTAAATGAGAGTGTCAGTATTGGCCGCGAACGCCGCGCCTGATGGTAAGACGGCGCTGAGCGCCAGCGCGAGTAACGTTTTCCTTGCAATCATGGTTATAAGCCTTCTTATTTTATTATTAACCGGGATATCAGAGCATAGCTGACAAAAACTGACCAATAACAAATCACTATCAGGTTATTCTAATCCGGTGTATTTTGCTGAATAATTCATCACCCTAAGCGAATTAATTTCCCTTAAGTCTTTTTCAAAACGTCAAGATTTTTCCCGGCACTCTATGCCATGAAAATTCGCCCCTTTTTGCCTCTCTTCCACCGTTTGCTCGTTTTTATAAAACGTAAAGTAGATACGTGAAGAAGTCTAAGGGGTAACAACGTGGCAAAAACTCTCTTGCGCAGCGGCAATTTGGATGACTATCAGGCCGTGGGCGGCGGTGGTCAGGCCGTGTTTGATTCAGCATTGCAAATTCGTGAAACGCTTCGCCTGCGTAAACAGCAGGCGATGGTGGATTGTCTGGCGATCCCACAAATTAACGACAACGGCGATCGCGTTGACTGGTATTCGCCGATTGAAGGGAAAGCCGTTGCATGGAAAGCCGCTGATGAAGAGGCCCGTTTTCGTGCGCTGCGCTATCTGGGGAGCACGCTGGAAAATGCGGCGGCGCTGAGCCGTAAAAGTCTGCAATCGGGTAAAACCTCCCTGCAACTGTTTGGCTCACTGCTGGAAAAAGCCATCCAGTTTCCTGGTGAGAATCACGTGTTTCTGGTTGAAGGTAAACCCGTTATTACGTTCTGGGGTTTCGTCAATCTGAATGAAAATCCTCGCGACGATGTGCTCGATTGCCTGCGCCTTGCCGATATTCCTCCGGTCGTCACCGTAGCAGAGCCTGAGCCGGAAGAGGAAATCACTGCCCAAATCACCTTCGCCGAGGCCGAGGCGCCTTTGTTGACTCCAGTGGTTGAGCTACCTAAACCGGCTGAACCTGAACCACAACCCCCGGTCGTTGTTAACGAACCGGAAGTCTCGCCGCCGCTCGCACAGAAGAAACCCGCACGCCGCCTGCCGCTGTGGAGCCTGCCCGTTGCCGCGGTGATCATTGCAGCCATGGTTGGGCCGCTGTTGTGGAAGCAACAGCCCTCCCAGCCCGTACCCGCTGTTCCCCCAAGAGACGTCGCTAAGGCAGATATGGCACCGCTGCCAGAACTGACATCTGCACTGCCGTTGCATCGGGCTGAAGTGGTTCCGGCTGCGAAAAAAGAAAAACCTGTCGAAGGACCGGTCGTGATCGCCGCGATTCCGAAAGATGCGCTGGTGATGGATGCCAACCAGATGAAGGCAGGAACGACGCGTTTTCTCAACGGTAACTGGCGCGTAATGGTTGATGTTAAAGATCCGGTTAGCGGTAAAGCGCCGTCGCTGCGCTATCAGATCCAGGCCAATAAAGGCACGGCGCGCGTGGTTCATGGCGACAATATTGTTTGTCGTGCCGAGATTTTCTCCGGTTTGCATCAGTCAGGTGAATTAATGATTAAGAGTCGCGGGAATGCCCGTTGTACGGACGGGTCACGTTATCCGATGCCGGAAATTACCTGCAAAGCGGGAACCAATGACGTCGCCGCCTGTACCGCACGTTATGACGATCACGCGGAAATCCCTCTGACGATCAAAAAGATAGGTGCCTGATTTTATGTTGGTGAATCTGTGTGACTACAAACAGAGCGTGACGCTCATCGCCAATAGCGGTGTGCAATTTCTGGATTTTGGCCTGACGCCGCAGGAATCTGCGCATCATGGCCGCTTTGTGCGCAAAACGGCAAATGGTCCCCTGCTGCGGCTGGATTTCGATCTGACAACCGGGCGTTATACCTTACCTGGCAGCACCGGCGCTCAGCCCGAAGTGGTGAAGCCGGAAAGCACCCAGAAGCTGCATTATTCTCTGGACGTGCTCGACGGTGTCTGGCTGCCGCTGCCGTTCCTGCGCTTTAATCCGCCGCGTACGTTCGTTGAAGGCCCGGATAACTGGGCGCGCGTACAGGTGCGGAAGCTGGCGCAACCTGACAGCGCGGGCAACACCCACCGCGTCACCGTGGCGCTGGACAGCCAGCTCACTGAAAATGCCCCTGCGGCGTTAACCCCCAACGAAAATGACCTGCTGAACGGTACGCGATTTGCGCTGGCCTGGCATGACAACGAAATTGCCGATTTCCTCGACCAGACCTGGATTGACGGCTGGTTGCGCGAATCCTTTATGCATCATGTCACACAGCTTGAGAACCGCTCAGAACAAGAGATCCAGCAGGCGCTGCGTAACTTTGAATATCAGGCGCACTGGCTGAATGTGCTGACCCTGTTAGGCGAGCAGCTTTCCGTCCCGGAAGTGAAACTGGTCACGCATACCCTCAGCACGCCCGCCATTCCCGTTGATCTTATCCTGGATATCGGTAACACCCATACCTGTGGCGTCCTGATTGAAGATCACGGGGATGCCAATGACGGACTGCGCCAGACAGCCGAATTGCAGGTGCGTTCGTTAAGCGAGCCACAGTTTCTCAACGATCCGTTGTTCACCAGCCGACTGGAGTTTTCCGAAGCGCGTTTTGGTAAGCAGCACTTTTCCGTGGAGAGCGGTCGTGATGATGCCTTTATCTGGCCGTCGATTGTCCGCGTTGGCGATGAAGCCCGAAAGCTGGCGATGCAGCGCATGGGCACTGAAGGCAGCAGTGGGATCTCCAGCCCGCGCCGTTATCTGTGGGACGAAACGCCGGTGTTGCATGACTGGCGCTTTAGCCAGATGAATGGCAAAACCCAGCGCGAACCACTGGCTACCGCATTCCCGCTGATGAACCTGATGAACGATGACGGGCAACCGCTGTTCAGCCTGCCGCAGGATGATCGTCTGCCGGTATTCTCACCGCAATACAGCCGCAGTACGCTGATGACGCATATGTTGTGCGAAATACTGGCCCAGGCGCTGGGGCAAATTAACAGCGTGGCGACGCGTTTGCGCCTCGGATTCCCGGCATCTCCTCGTCAGTTGCGTACGCTGATCCTGACCCTGCCGTCGGCGATGCCCAAACAGGAGCGTGAGATTTTCCGCCTGCGCATGTTTGAAGCTATTGCGTTGGTCTGGAAAGCAATGGGCTGGCACCCGCAGGATGAAGACTTCACCACCCGTAAACAGCAGGAAAAGAGCGTGGTTCCCGTACCTGAGATCCAGATGGAATGGGATGAGGCCAGCTGCGGGCAACTGGTGTGGCTGTATAACGAAGCTATCTCTCACTACGATGGTCACACCGAGTCGTTCTTTAACGCCCTTGCCCGCCCGGACCGTTTGCCGGAGCCTGGTGAGACTAAAGGTCGTGCGCTGCGCGTGGCATCGATCGACATTGGCGGCGGGACAACGGATATGGCCGTCGTCCATTACCAGCTTGATGACGGCGTGGGTACAAACGTCAAAATTACCCCGCACCTGCTGTTCCGTGAAGGCTTTAAGGTTGCGGGCGATGACATGCTGCTGGACGTGATTCAGCGTTGCGTGTTGCCTGCGCTGCAAACCCGCCTGCAACAGGCTGGCGTGACCGACGCCGCCGCATTGCTGGCTACGCTATTTGGCGATTCAGGGCGCATCGACACCCAGGCGATTTTGCGTCAACAAACGGCGTTACAACTCTTTATGCCGCTCGGTCATGCGGTACTTTCAGCCTGGGAACAAAGTGATATTAACGATCCGGTAGCGGGTCTGCATGCCACCTTTGGCGAACTCCTGAGCCAGCAACCAACGCGCAACGTACTGAATTACATCCAGCAGGCTATCGATCATGCGTTACCTGCGGGATCGCCAGCGTTTGATGTGCTGAGCGTGCCGTTACAGGTGCAGTTCAGGCAGTTACGAGAAGCGTTACTGGCGGGCCAGTTTACCCTGACCTCCCCACTGCACGCGGTCTGTGAGGCTATTTCACACTATCGCTGCGATATTTTATTAGTGACCGGCAGACCCGCCTGTTTGCCGGGCGTACAGGCGTTGATCCGCCATCTGCAGCCCGTTCCGGTTAATCGTATGATCTGGATGGATAACTACCGCGTACATGAGTGGTATCCGTTCAGCCAACAAGGGCGGATTGGTAACCCCAAATCCACCGCAGCAGTTGGTGCCATGTTGTGTAGCCTGGCGCTTGATCTACGCTTGCCGCGTTTCAACTTTAAAGCTGCCGATATCGGCGCTTACTCGACCGTACGTTATCTCGGCGTGTTGGATAATACGGTCAATACGCTGCGCGATGAGAACATCTGGTATCACGATATCGATCTGGATAAGCCCGGCGCGAAGCTGGATGCCCGCCTGCACTTCCCATTGCGCGGCAACGTTACGTTAGGTTTCCGTCAACTGGCCAACAGCCGTTGGCCTGCCACACCGCTGTATACGCTCAGCATAAATTCTGCCGAACTGGCAAAAACCATCGCCGGAGATGGCGTGTTGAATGTACGGCTGCAGCTACGCGGTGGTAGCAAAGAAAGCGGCCCGGAATTTTTCGTACTGAGCGATGCGTGGTTACAGGATGGCACTCCCGTTGCCGCCAATGCCTTAACGTTAAAACTGAATACGCTGGCAGACCGACGCCATAGCGGGAGCCATTACTGGATTGATAGCGGGAGCGTGTACCTGAAATGAGTAAGATGTTAAACACCGCGCAGGCCGCCATCGAGTGGGTAACTGATACCCGTCAGCGTGCGGCGCGTCTTGATGATGAAGCGGATGCCCTGTTGACACAGCTCACCCTGGCCGCCGTTAATGAATCTGCGTTGAAGACGACCTTTTCATCGCGAGGATGCGTTGGGCTTTACGGACATTCGCAATCGGCAAAAGCGCACCTGCTCACAGCATTGTGCAGCAACGCCAATGGCAAAGTGAATATCGTTACCCCGGATCGCAGCTTTGATTACTTTTCACATATTAATCCTGGTCATGCGCCAACCAATATGGCGATCCGCTTTACGCGTGATGAAAATCCGCTCGATGGTGAATGGCCGTTGCGCCTGCGGCTACTCAGTGAAGCCGAACTGGTACAGCTATTTATTACCCAGTTCTGTGCGCTTGCGGACAACCGCCAGGTCGAGAAATCGATTATTGAGGCGCGCCTGGAAAAATGGCAAACGTTGCGCCAGCGTCATCCGGTGCCGGGCATTACCGCGCAAGATGTCGCGGCAATTGGTCGTTTCTGGCGCGCCTGCGTACCGGCCAGACAACAGCAATTTGACGACGCGCTATGGCATCAGTTTGCCACGCTGCTACCCGCTCTGGATCTGACTACCCGGGCAAACGCCTGGGCGTTACTGTGGGGAGAACAACCAGAGTTGACGCAACAGTGGTTGGCGCTGGCGCATACGCTGCAACAAACCGGGAGCGCGCAAGAACTCGCGGCTCCGCTGAGCCTGCTGGTTGACCATTTTGGTTTACCTGCCGAGAGTTTCCTGACTCAGGTAGCATTGAACGGGAATGAGGCGCAAAGCGATGTGGTGGTTCATCCAATAGAAAATGATCAGTTGCTCAATGCGGTCAGCCTTTCTCAGGCTTCGCTGGCGCTGCTCACGCGCGAGCTGGTCCTGACGGTTGAAGACGCGGTACTGGAGAATGTCGATCTGCTGGATATTCCCCTCGCCCCGGATGTTCATCCCCATCCATTGTGGCAGGCCAAATTAGGCTGGATGCTGGAACATTATCGCCAGCATCTGCAACCGGATGTACTTTTAATCTGTAATGCGGTATCTACCCGCTCCCAGACGCCCGCCATCACCCGCAAACTACTGGGCTGGGTTAACGATACTCAGCCCGTACATGACGCCGCATTGCCGGGAGTGGTCTGGGCCATTACTCCGCAGGATGCGCGGTTTAGCACTCAGCAAAATCTTGATGAATCTGTGCAGCAATTAATGGGCAAACCCGGACTGCACTGGGGCACGCTGCAGGCGCTGGATAAACACAGCTTACAACGCCTCGTCGAATGGCTGACTCAGGCAACCTCGCCCCAGCAACGCCAGGCGAGATTGACCTCCCTGCGTGAGCAGCACCAGCAGCGTGTACGCGAAACCTTGATAGGCTGGATTAATCCCGTTGAAACCGAATCGGGTAGCAATGAGTCGGTGATCCGCCAGCTCCAGGCCCAGGCGGCAAAGCATGGCGAACTCCTGGACGGTTTGCTCCCGCCGATGCGCCTCTTTGAGTCGCTGCTGCGTGTTCAGCAGCCGCGCGAGGAACAGGTGAGCGGATTATTTAATGAAGAGATTGACCTGTTTGCCGAGGTGCGTGACACACCGCACTCGCCGGAAAGCAAAGAGACCGGGTATCAGGCGCACAAAATGTGGGTTAACCACGTGCGCCAGTGGTGTCGCGATGAAAATAATGCGCGCCGTTTACGTCTCGAGCCGCGTACGCTAAGGCAGGTTGCCGATATCCTCGTCACCACCAGCTATCGGCTGGAAATGCCGCAACGCTTACAGCGCATTATGCAGCGAGAAAACGTCTGCGCCGCGCAGCTTCACGCCGATATTGGGGATTTTATTACCTGGCTTGGATTTGCCAGCGTGGCAGAGGAACAGCGTCCGGCCAGCAGGATCCAAAAAGGATCGGCTATTTTTAGTGCCCCGGCGCAACAGCCGATGTTACGGTTGACGAAACTGGATGAACAACCTTCGCATGGCGCAAGCCGTTACGTTTACGACTGGCTGGTCGCTTTGTATACCCGCGCCAATGAAAACGTGGGATATCAGCATCCGCAGGATGTTTGCGCAGCCGACAAAAAACGATTAGATGCCCTGCTTTCCTCCTGAAACGGCGTTTACGCCGTCATCAGAAGAGAGAAAACATTAACGCGACGGGAAAACTCATCGGCCAGGTCGCCCCGACTAATACCGCGCTGAGAAAACGAATCCGTTTTTTATCGCGGGAAAGAAACCAGGTGATGATTGCCGTGATAGCGGCCATCACCGCATAAAAAACCAACATTTTTTGGTACAGAGACATGTCAGGCATCCGGGCCGAAAGGTAAAATCGCGCGCAATATGCTCTTTTTCATGACCCACATCAAGTTTTATTAATTATTTTAAGAGAAACGCCGGTAAAACAAGCCGTTTTCATTATGTTCAGAATCCGTACTATTGCGGATAGTTATAACCCGTACTATACCCATAAGGGTTAAAACGAAAGGTGGCACAAATGAATGTTTCCAGTAAAACTGTGGTGCTGATAAATATATTTGCTGCTGTAGGACTTTTCAGTCTGATTTCCGCAAGGTTTGGCTGGTTTGCTTGATGTCGTTCTTCTTGATTAATTGCAGCGTCTGCTGGCAGAGAGGCTCTTCTCTCTGCCATTAGTACACGATTTTCCCACTCTCCTGCCACCCGGTAAATTATCCTTAGTATGTAATACCCCTAATCCTTCTGCGGCATTATATTGCCCGCATAACGGCTCGGTGTTGTGCCGGTATGCTGATGGAAAAAAGCGATAAAAGCACTGTCACTGACAAATTCCAGATATTGCGCCACCTGGCTGATCTGCCCCCCGTCAGCCAGCATCTCCATGGCTTTTAATAGTCTAAATTGCTGCCGCCAGCTCTGATAATTCATCCCGGTATCCCTGGTAAATATTCGACTGATCGTCCTCTCGCATGCCCCAACCCGTTGGGATAATTGATTTAGTCGTGGTGGCAATTCGCCCATACGTACTCCTTCAAGCCACACGTTCAGCCGTGGATCTGAGGGAAACTGCAACGTCCAGTTTTCACTGTGGGCGGCCCGCATTTCCTCACAGAAAACGGTGATAAGACTGGCCTGCTGCTCGGCAGGCATTTCCCATGGCCAGAAAGCCATACGTTCTATTACTTCAAAAAAGAGAGGATTAACGTCGACTATCTGCAGCGGTAACTTAGATAACGGCAATGTAGTTGAAAAATACAACGAACGATAAGCCATCACCCCACGCATTATGGCGCGATGTACCGTACCAGCCGGGATCCAGACCGCGCGCCGTGGCGGTAGCAGACACAGGGCATGCTCCAGCTCAATCGTAATGCTTCCCGCTGCCGAAAAAAGTAGCTGATGACGAAGATGGCTATGCCGGCCGGAATCGTGTACGCCCATCTCGGAGGCAATCCCGATTACCGGTTTATCAAAGCTATCCGCATCGAAATCATCATCCGGGGCAATTTCCATTATCTGTCCGATATTTGATATTTAAAGTCTTGATAATGGTAATACGACATCTCCCTTTCAGCAATAATGCCCGCCAGTTTTCTGTCTCTCTGGATATTGCTATGAACACCCTTCGCCGCCCGCCGCTGTGGCTTCTTACTTTGCTCATTATGTTTCCGCAACTGGTGGAAACCATTTATAGCCCGGCATTGCCAGGAATCGCCACGTCTTATCACGTAAGCAGTGAACGCGCGGCGCAAACACTCTCCGTTTATTTTATTGCCTTCGCCATCGGCGTGGCGATGTGGGGTTGGCTGAGCGACTGCCTCGGTCGACGTTGGGCGATGCTGGCAGGACTTATCTGCTATGGGTCAGGTTGTGCCCTGGCCGTGGTTGCCACTGACTTCAGCGTTTTGCTGCTGGCGCGGATGATCTCAGCCATCGGCGCGGCTGCCGGGTCAGTGGTGGTACAGACCATGTTACGGGACACTTATGAATCAACTGCGCTATCCCGCGTCTTTTCCGTGATGGGCGCTGCGCTGGCATTGAGTCCCGTTTTCGGCCTGCTAAGCGGAGGTTGGTTGGTTAGCCTGTATGGTCATACCGGTGTATTTATTGCCCTTGTGCTGCTGGCGCTGCTACTGCTACTACTGACTGCGACCATGCTGCCAGAAACCCGGCCCGAAAATACGCTCAGACCCAGCCTTGCTGCACTGCTCTCCCGCATGATGCGTGACCGCGAGCTGTGGAAAAATACCATGCTGGTTGCACTGCTGAACACCATGCTGTTTAGCTATTACAGCCTGGCTCCGTTTCTTTTCGGGCAATTGGGATGGAGTTCCAGAGCCTTTGGCTGGACGGGGGGACTACTTGCGTTTGCTTCGCTGTCGGGCAGCCTGCTGAACCGGAGATTATTGACGACAGACCTGACATCGGAACAGAGGGTACATTATGCCTGTGCGCTGGCAGCAGCGTCAGGCCTCGCCGCGTGGTGGTTACAGCACTCCGCGTGGATTCTGATACCGGTTTTCGGCGCGGTTATTGCCTATGGCATCGCGATCCCTAATGTGCTGAGTCAGGCCCTACGCCACTATCGTGAACAGGCCGGGGCCGCCGGTGCATTATTCGGATTAAGCTATTACCTGTTGCTGGGAATGATGCTGGGGGTGGCAGGCATGGTGCAACAACTGGGGCTGGTTCTGAGCGTCTGTGCGCTACTCGCCTGGATTTGCAGCTTGCGCCGCGGATAACCGGATGACGATCGTGAAAGCACAAAGCCCTGACATTAATAAGCCGGGGCTTTGTTGTATCAATTAGCCTGACCTCGCGGATATTTCCAACTTACCGCCGTCCGATGGCGACGAGGCCAGTGGCGCGAATAATATAGACACACGTTTGCCAGTATTTAGCTATCCGTGCCGCATTTATCGCTCGCGCTTAAGATATTACTCATGCTTGATCATGACATGGCGAACAATCGTGTAATCTTCCAGCCCGTATACCGACATATCCTTGCCATAACCAGACTGTTTTTGTCCGCCGTGCGGCATTTCGCTGACCAGCGTGAAGTGGGTATTGACCCAGGTGCAACCATACTGCAAGCGGGCGCTAAATCGATGCGCGCGCCCCACATCCCGAGTCCAGACGGAGGATGCCAGGCCGTATTTCGAATCGTTAGCCCACGCCAGTACCTGATCTTCATCCTCAAATACGGTGACGCTGACCACCGGACCGAAAACTTCCCGCTGCACGATAGCATCTTCCTGCTTCGCCCCGGCCAGCAGCGTCGGAGCAAAATAGTAGCCTGCGCCGTCCACTTTTTTACCACCGGTGATGACTTTGATATGCCCCAGTGCTTTGGCTTCATCGACCGCTTTAGTCACGCGATCGAGGTGCGCCTGCGAGCTTACCGGCCCCAGCTCCGTCGATTCGTCATTCGGTGCACCGATTTTCAGGCTGGCAACCGCGGCACCGAGTTTCTCAACCAACGCATCATAAATGCCTTTCTGGGCATAGATTCGACAAGCGGCGGTACAGTCTTGCCCGGCGTTGTAATACCCAAAGGTTCGCACGCCGCTCACCACTGCATCCAGATCGGCATCATCAAAAATGATGACCGGGGCTTTGCCGCCCAGCTCCATATGTGTGCGCTTAATCGAAGGCGCGGTGTGCTGGATAATGTGTTCACCGGTCGCAATGGAGCCGGTCAGGGAAACCATCCGGACTTTTTCATGACCGGTCAGCGGGTCACCCACCGTTTTGCCACGGCCAAACAGCACGTTGATAACGCCTGGCGGATAAATATCTTTGGCAAATTCTGCCAGTTTAAGTGCCGTTAGCGGGGTAATTTCTGACGGTTTAATCACCACACAGTTACCCGCCGCCAGCGCCGGTGCCAGCTTCCACGCCGCCATCATCAGCGGGTAGTTCCACGGCGCGATAGAGGCCACCACGCCCAGCGGATCCCGACGAATCATCGACGTATGCCCTTCCAGATACTCTCCGGCTGCCTGTCCTTGCAGGGTACGAGCTGCCCCGGCGAAGAAGCGGAAAACGTCGACGATTGCCGGAATTTCATCGTTAAGGACACAGTGCAGCGGCTTACCACAGTTAAGCGATTCCAGCTCAGCGAAGGTTTGCGCGTTATCGGCGATAGCATCCGCCAGTTTCAGCAGCAGTTCGGAACGGACTTTCGGTGTGGTTTGTCCCCAGGTGGAAAATGCGCTGTCTGCTGCACGTACCGCCGCATCAACCTGCCCGGCTGACGCCTCGGCAATCTCCAGAATGCGTTCTCCAGTGGCAGGGTTATAGACTGGCTGCTTTTCACCTTCACCGTTGACCAGCTCGCCATTAATCAGTAATTGATGTTGCATAGCAATTTCCCATATCGTCGTTTATTTACCGTTTCCGGCGAGAGTGTCGCCTTCACGCGTTAGCCACCAGGCCCCTAAAATTGGCAGTGTTGTCACCAGCATTACCAGCAATGCCACAACGTTGGTGACAGGCACATCTCGTGGTCGACCCAGTTGATTGAGCAGCCACAAAGGAAGTGTTCTTTCATGTCCGGCGGTGAACGTTGTCACGATGATTTCATCAAACGACAAAGCAAACGCCAGCATCCCTCCCGCCAGCAGTGCCGACGCCAGATTTGGCAGCACGACATAACGAAAGGTTTGCCAGCCGTTGGCGCCAAGATCCATAGACGCTTCAACCAGACTCCATGAGGTACGGCGAAAACGCGCCACGACGTTGTTAAATACCACCACAACGCAAAACGTCGCATGGCCGACCACGATGGTGAGAAAACCGGGTTCCAGGTTGATAGTTTTAAACGCCGTCAGTAGCGCCAGACCGGTAATAATCCCCGGCAGCGCGATCGGCAACAGCAGCAACAGCGATATTGCGCTTTTACCAAAAAAGTCCCTGCGCCATAGTGCGGCAGCGGCCAGCGTCCCCAGAACAAGAGCAATGGCCGTCGACAACGCAGCGATTTTAAGTGACAACGTCACCGATTCCAGAATATCGCTACGTTGCGCCGCAACGCTAAACCACTTCAGCGTTAACCCCTGCGGTGGAAAACTAAAAGCAGCCTCCTCAGTATTAAAAGCATAGGTGGCGATGATGAGGATGGGAAAGTGCAGGAAAATAACCCCGCCCCATGCCGCCAGTTTGAGTAACCAGGGCGCGCGTTCAGAGTGCATCGAAAGCTCCCAGACGCTTCACGAACGCCAGATACAGTGCGATTAACACAATCGGCACCAGAGTAAATGCCGCCGCCATCGGCATATTGCCGATCGCCCCTTGTTGCGAATACACCATATTGCCGATGAAATAGCCTGGCGGCCCCACCAGTTGCGGCACGATAAAATCGCCCAACGTCAGAGAGAAGGTAAAGATCGACCCCGCCGCGATACCGGGTATCGCCAGTGGCAGGACCACATAGCGGAAAGTTTGATGCGGACGAGCGCCCAAATCAGCGGAGGCCTGTAAGAGCGAAGGCGGAAGTCTCTCCAGCGCGGCCTGTACCGGCAGGATCATAAACGGCAGCCAGATGTAGACGAACACCAGAAAACGCCCTAACCCTGAAGTCGATAACGTATTGCCGCCGACCGCAGGCAGCGTCAGGAACGAAAGCAGCAGAGGCTCCAGTCCCAGATGAGTTAAAAACCACTGCGCCACCCCGTCTTTAGCCAACAGTAACGTCCATGCGTAGGCTTTAACAATGTAGCTGGCCCACATCGGCAACATCACAGCAATGTAAAAAAAGGCTTTCATTTTGCCACTGGTATATCGCGCCATATACCACGCCATCGGAAACGCCAGAATCGCGCTGGCAATGGTGACCGCCACCGCCATCGTCAGGGTACGCAAAATGATGTCGTAGTTGGCGGGATTAAACAGCGCCTGCAAATTCGCCAGCGTCAGGTCGGGCGTGACCGACATGGTGAAATCATCGAAGGTATAAAAACCTTGCCACAACAGCGTCAGTAATGAGCCGAAGTAGACGATCCCAAACCACATCAGCGGTCCGAGGAGCAGCAAAAACAGCCCCAGTCCCGGATTACGCCAGAAGAACCCTGAGATCCGGTTCAGACTTGTCGACTGTGGAGGCGAATGTAAGACATTCATAGCCATTCACCTCTCCTCAACCAGCGGTACCATCACGTCGCGTGACCACGATGCCATCACCTGTTGACCCGGCGACAGCGTTGTCGGCAGCATTTCTCCCGTCAGGTTCGCCTGGCTAACCAGCAATTTTTCACCGCCAACAAGTTTCAGCTCAAAACGTGTCGCCGCGCCCTGGTACTGCACCGCCTGGATAACCCCCCGGGCCTGGACTTCGCCACTGGTATCATTCAAGCGAATGTGTTCCGGACGCAGGGAAAACATACCCTGTAGCCCGCAAACGTTCGCTGACATCGTTTCATCAAAAACATTTGACGTCCCGACGAAACTTGCCACAAACGGTGTGCGCGGACGCATGTACAGTTCACGCGGAGAATCCACCTGTTCGATGCGGCCATTATTAAACACCGCCACACGATCGGACATCGACAGGGCTTCACCCTGATCGTGGGTGACAAAAATGAAGGTGATACCCAGGGATTGCTGTAACTTTTTCAGTTCCAGCTGCATCTGCTCACGCAGCTTAAGATCCAATGCCCCGAGCGGTTCATCCAACAGCAGGACGCGCGGTTCATTGACCAGCGCGCGGGCAATCGCCACGCGTTGCCGCTGACCACCGGAGAGTTGCGATGGTTTGCGTTCATAAACAAAACCGAGCGCAACCTTATCCAGCGCTTCACGTGCTTTAGCGTGACGCTGTTTTTTATCAATACCTTTGACCATCAGCCCGTAGGCGACATTGTCGAGAATCGACATATGCGGGAATAGCGCATAATCCTGAAATACCGTATTAACGTCCCGTTCCCAGGGCGGCAATTCGCTGGCCTGCTTACCAAAAATGGTGATTGCGCCGCCTGACAGTTGCTCAAACCCTGCAATAAGGCGCAGACAAGTGGTCTTGCCGGAGCCGGATGGCCCCAGCATAGAGAAAAACTCACCGTCGTTAATCGCAATACTCACCCCATCAACTGCACGAACATCCCCGTACAGACGCGAGACGTTATGAAACTCCACTGCGTACGTCATAAAACCCCCAGCGGAATTAACGACCGCCCATAATGGCGATGTAATCCTGCGTCCAGCGACCGTAAGGAACGAATTTGCCACCTTCTGCGATCGGCGTTTTCCAGAAGGCAATTTTGTCAAAGTAGCTATAGCCGTTGGTTTCACAGCCCTTTTCACCCAGCAGCGGGCTGGCTTTACAACCTTCAGGCACGACTGGCAGAGAACCAAACCAGGCTGCGACGTCGCCCTGAACTTTCGGGGTTAATGACCAGTTCATCCATTTGTAAGCGCACACCGGGTGTTTGGCTTCGCTGTGCAGCATGGTGGTATCAGCCCATCCGGTAACCCCTTCTTTTGGGAAGACCGTGGCAATAGGCTGGCCTTCTCCTTTCAGGGCGTTCGCCTGATAAGGCCAGGCGCTGGACGCCACCACACCTTCGTTTTTGAAGTCGCTCATTTGCACGGTGGTATCGTGCCAATAGCGATGGATCAGCGCGTGTTGATCGCTCAGGACTTTGATCACCGCCTGATACTGTTGTTCGGTGAGCTGATAGGGATCGGTAATGCCCAGTTGCGGCTGAGTCGCCTTAACGAATAATGCAGCATCGGCAATATAGATCGGGCCATCGTAGGCTTGAACGCGCCCTTTATTGCTTTTTCCGTCCCCAAGTTTTTGCTCAACAAATACCACGTTCCAGCTATCCGGCGGCGTTGGGAAGATTTTGGTGTTGTACATCAGCAGGTTTGGTCCCCACTGGTACGGTGTGCCGTAAACTTTTCCGCCAACGTTAAACCACTCGCCTTTTACCACGCGCGGATCGATGCTTTTCCAGTTAGGGATCAGCGCGGTATTAATCGGCTGAACGCGTTTTCCCATAATCAGACGCAAGGAGGCATCACCGGAAGCGGTGACCAGGTCGTAGCCGCCTTTTGCCATCAGGCTGACCATTTCATCAGAAGTGGCCGCTGTTTTAACATTGACCGCGCAGCCGGTCTCTTTTTCAAACTGCGAGACCCAATCATATTGTTTATCGGTCTGTCCACGTTCGATGTAGCCCGGCCAGGCAATAATATCCAGACGGCCTTCCGGTTTATCTAAGGATGTCGGGGGTTCGGCTGCCTGTGCAGTCATCAGCGTCATACTGAGTGCGCACAGGCTACTGAGGGCAAACTGCTTGCTCATAACGTCTTACTCCTGTCTAAAAAATATTGAGCGGCAGCCTTGCCGTAAATATATGTCCTTTCCTAAAAATAGTCGGGGTGTTGTAAGCGTTCCTGCTGGCGCAAGGAAATTTAATCAGGTTGTGAGCTAACGCTCATTACGCTACTGATGCTGATCGGGAGCTTTAATCTTCTGGAGTATAGACAAGGAGTTAGGTGCAACGGCGGCAATAGTAAGAACTATTGATTTTTTGTATGGTAGCACCCGATATAAATAACATCGGGGTTAGGTATTCTCTATTTCGAAAATAAGAACGCGCTATTCTTTTATATTGAATAGCGCGTTACGTTTTATTTCATCATCTCGCGAATTAATTTTCCCAGCTGTTTCACAGCCTGTTCCTCACGCTCTCCCCAGTGCCATGCGGTATTAAAGCGAAAGAAACGAGTCCAGCTCCCCGAGGTCGAAAACATTTTTCCCGGTGCAATGCTGATATGGTGCGCCAGTGCCTGGGTGCTGAGCACGCCTGCATCAAGCGGTTCTGGCAGTTCCAGCCACAGAAAATAGCCGCTGTCGTTATGGTGAATTTTGACTTCCGCCGGAAGATGGCGCAGCAACGTTTGCCAGGCCTGCTGTTTGCGTTCCGCCAGTTGACGGCGTAAGCGGCGCAGATGCGCGTCATAGCGCCGGGTTGACAGATAATCCACGAGCGCAAGCTGCATGGGGGAACTGGTGGATAACGTGCTCATGAGCTGGAGTCGCTGAATACGTCGAGCATGCTTCCCGGCCGCCACCCAGCCCACGCGAAATCCGGGCACCAGGCACTTCGAGAAAGACGAACAATGCAAAACGCTGTCGGCGCGATCCCAGGCTTTGGCAGGCAGTGGTTTTTCGCGACCAAAGTACAGCTCGCTGTAGACATCATCTTCTATCAGCATTACATGATATTTTTCCAGCAATGAGACCAGGTGCGCCTTTTTCTCTGGGCTGAGCGTAAAGCCCAACGGATTTTGGCTGTTGGTCATCAGCCAGCAGGCTTTTACCGGATACTCCTGCAACGCTTGCTCCAGCGCGGTAAGATCGATCCCCTCTTTCACGTCGGTGGCAATCGAAAGCGCCTTCAGCCGTAATCGCTCCAGGGCCTGCAACGCCCCGTAGAAACAGGGGTTTTCGACAATTACCCAGTCTCCCGGTTCGGTAACCGCCTGCAGGCTCAGGTTGAGGGCATCCAGCGCACCGGTAGTGATGACAATTTCATCAGGTGAAATGGTCATCCCCTGTTGAGCATAGCGGCGGGCAATGGCATGGCGCAGCTCATCATTTCCCGGCGGCAGGTTTTCTATCACGCTCATGGCGGTCGCGGTTTTACTGACCTGCGCCAGCGAGCGGTTCAACTGCTGGAGGGGAAACAGACGCGGATCGGGGAATGCAGAGGCAAATGGCATCACTGACGCATCCCGGCTGGCCTGCAGCATATCAAAAATATAGGTGTTGATATCCACCGCTTCATCGCGCATCACCTGCGCCTGCGGCGCTGCCAGCTCACGTTCAGGGCGCGCGGCAACATAGTAACCCGACTGCGGCCGGGCGATAATCCGGCCCTGACTTTCCAGCAACTGATATGCATGTCCGACGGTCATAAAACTCATGCCGCTGCTGACCACCTGCTCGCGCAAGGATGGCAAGCGATCGCCGGGCTGCCATACGCCAGACGCGATTTGATCGCGAATTTGCTCAGCCAGTCGCTGGTATTTTTTCATTTTTCGTCCTGATAATCGGTGTCGGTGACACGCACTGTATATATCAGTTTACATAATCAGGGCATTTTTTATAACTGTTATAGTTAACAGTTTTACAACATTGTTACTGACAGCTCCTTGCCTAAGGCGCGTGCAGCTATTTGCACAGCATCAATTTTTGTCGCGTGCTTTAAATCGAACAAACGGGTAATTTCCTGCTTAGGCCTGCCAATCCTGTTTGCCAGCTCCTGCTGGGTGATTTTTGATTCAAGAAAGGCATTTAACAAAAGAACCTTCGACGCAATGCTCAGGGGGATTTCCACATAGTCACCTTCAGCGCCAACCGCCGAAGGTAAAGGAATCGGTTCGTTATCGTCGAAATAGAATTCAAAAGCGGTCACCAATGCAGACTGCGCAGCCTGCAAAGCCCCATGACGGGTTTCGCCCTGAGTTAATGCTTCAGGAATATCCGGGAAAGAAACCACGAATCCACCTTCCACGGCGGGGATTAGATTAACGGGATAACGCATGATTTTTTCAAAATCTCTCATATAATTAACCTCATATTGATGATGACTGTAAGCCAAGCTGCTTCAGGATCGATTTTCGCAAGGCTTCTTTTATTTCATCACCAGGATGCCTGGGCATAACGCTACGCCTTCCCTGATACCTCAACTTCAGATGATTTGAGCCGTTTGTAACAGCCACTCCCTGAGATTCAAGCCAGCGTCTGAACTCACTTTGCTTCACTGCGCCTCCCTGTCGTCTATTATACGCACAAAGTAAACATTTATGATTACCTTTTCATTACCTCGCTAGTGATAGCGTAAAATCACTCGCGTGGGGAGGACGCGATTCAATAACAGGAATCCAGGTTCCAGATTTCATATCAGCCAGGCTAACCTATAACAGCACGACAACTGTTATGGTTAAAAAGAACTGTTCTGTTTCTGCCTTCCATTGCTTCGCAGCCTTAGAATTGCGCTAAATCAATTTTGCCTGCGGAGCTAAGCATGTTCGGTCTTGACGCGTTTCACCTGGCGAGGATCCAGTTCGCGTTTACGGTATCCTTTCACATCATCTTTCCGGCGATTACCATTGGCCTCGCCAGTTATCTGGCGGTGCTCGAAGGGTTATGGTTAAAAACGAAAAATCCGACCTGGCGCTCGCTATACCATTTCTGGTCGAAAATATTCGCCGTAAACTTTGGTATGGGCGTGGTTTCCGGGCTGGTGATGGCTTATCAGTTCGGCACGAACTGGAGTGGTTTTTCTGAGTTCGCCGGTAGCATCACCGGGCCGCTGCTGACCTATGAAGTATTAACCGCCTTCTTCCTCGAAGCAGGCTTCCTCGGGGTAATGCTGTTTGGCTGGAATCGGGTTGGCCCAGGGCTTCACTTCTTCGCGACCTGTATGGTTGCGCTGGGTACTATTATTTCTACCTTCTGGATCCTCGCCTCCAACAGCTGGATGCAAACGCCACAGGGCTATGAAATTGTTAACGGGCAAGTCGTTCCCGTCGACTGGTTCGCCGTGATTTTCAATCCGTCATTCCCTTATCGTTTGCTGCATATGTCCGTTGCCGCCTTCCTGAGCAGCGCGCTGTTTGTCGCGGCATCAGCCGCATGGCATTTATTGCGCGGTAATAGCACGCCAGCAATTCGCGCTATGTTTTCAATGGCGCTGTGGATGACGTTAATCGTCGCTCCGCTGCAGGCCTTAATTGGCGATATGCACGGGTTGAATACGCTGAAGCATCAGCCTGCAAAAATTGCGGCGATTGAAGGACACTGGGAAAATCCGCCCGGTGAACCGACCCCGCTGCTGTTGTTCGGCTGGCCGGATATGGAGCAGGAGCGCACCCGCTATGGGCTGGAAATCCCGGCGCTGGGCAGCCTGATCCTGACTCATAGTCTGGATAAACAGGTCCCGGCGTTAAAAGAATTTCCGAAGGAAGACAGGCCCAATTCCACCATCGTGTTCTGGTCGTTTCGCATTATGGCAGGGTTAGGCATGCTGATGATCCTGCTGGGCGCGTTTGCCCTGTGGCTGCGTTATAAGCAGCGGCTATACACCTCACGTCCTTTCCTGCGTTTTGCATTGTGGATGGGCCCCTCCGGTCTGATTGCCATCCTTGCTGGCTGGGTGACCACCGAAGTTGGCCGTCAGCCGTGGGTGGTTTACGGTTTGCAACGTACGGCGGATGCGGTTTCCGCACATGGTGATTTACATATGAGCATCAGCCTACTGTCTTTCTTTGTGGTGTATAGCTCGGTGTTTGGCGTGGGTTACAGCTACATGATCCGCCTGATCCGCAAAGGACCACAGGAAGATGAGCCGACCATTCCACCAACAGGCACGCCGGCGCGGCCGCTTTCTGCTGTCGTTCTCGATTCTCAACCGGAGGCACACCGCTAATGGGTATCGATTTATCAGTTATCTGGTTTGTAATTATCGTGTTCGCCACGCTGATGTATATCGTGATGGACGGTTTTGATCTCGGGATCGGTATTTTATTCCCTGCGATTTCGGATGCGGATGACCGCGATGTGATGGTCAACAGCGTCGCCCCGGTATGGGACGGTAATGAAACCTGGCTGGTGTTGGGTGGCGCCGGATTATTCGGCGCTTTTCCCCTGGCCTATGCGGTGATTGTCGATGCGCTGACGATCCCGTTGACCCTGATGCTCATCGGCCTGATATTTCGCGGCGTCGCGTTTGAGTTTCGCTTCAAAGCCACGCCGGTGCATCGACCATTCTGGGATAAAGCTTTTCTCGGCGGTTCAATCCTCGCGACATTCACTCAGGGTATTGTGGTCGGTGCCGTACTCAATGGATTTTCCGTCACCGGACGCAGCTACAGCGGCGGTCCTTTCGACTGGCTGACCCCCTTTACCCTGTTCTGCGGCGTAGGCCTGGTTGTAGCCTACGCCCTGTTGGGGGCAACATGGCTGGTGATGAAAAGCGAAAATCCGTTGCAGGATAAAATGCGCTGCGTGGCAAGAAAACTGCTGCTGGCGATGCTGGTTGTTATTGCCATTATCAGCCTGTGGACGCCGCTGGCGCACAGCGCCATTGCCGATCGTTGGTTTAGCCTGCCCAATCTGTGGTTCCTGATGCCGGTTCCGCTCCTGGTTGCGCTGATTAGCCTCTGGCTGTGGCGTTCGCTGGGTCAGCAAAACAGCCATACGCTGCCTTTTGTATTGACGCTGGGGCTGATTTTTCTCGGGTTCAGCGGGCTGGGGATCAGTATCTGGCCCCACATCATTCCACCGTCCATTACGCTGTGGCAGGCGGCAGCTCCGGCGCAGAGTCAGGGCTTTATGTTGGTTGGCGCGCTGCTGATTATCCCGATAATCCTGGTGTACACCTTCTGGAGCTACTACGTTTTCCGCGGCAAAGTTCAACATGGTGAGGGGTATCATTGATGCAACAGACAATCTGGAAACGCCTGATGTGGCTGGTGATCCTCTGGGGCGGCAGCGTGCTGGCCCTGGCCGCCGTTGGTATGTTCTTTCGTCTCCTGATGACGGCCGCCGGATTTAAATCCTGATTCTCTCCCTGATAACAACCGGGCAGCGCTGCACTGCCCGGTTGTGACAAATCCCAACGTTATCTAAACAAAAATGTAAAAAACATCGAAATGACAAAACAGAGATTGTCATTAACCCGATTAAAATATTGAATAGTCACCTGGCGAAATTATCGTCAATTCCGCAGCTAACGTACCAGAGGGTGCATGATGTTTAAGAAAGGGTTAACGGTGTTATTGCTGGCCAGCGCGCTTTTTTCCGGTCAGCTTCTCGCTACTAATCAGGGACATGAATATCTTCAGGTGCAGGATGCCGATCACTTATTACGACACACAGCCGACAGCGATGAACTACGAATGACGGCGGAAGAATCCGCCGCCGATCTTCGCGAACACCATTACTGGCAAAAATCACGCAAACCCGATACACATCAGAGCTAACCGTTAGCTTTTACGCTTTGGCAACGTTTTCAGCAGTTCTTCAGGGCTGACGGAAGCCACCACGCTGCCCGGCAACGGCATCTTCAGAATGTGATGTTTCATCTTGCCGATCACGTGCATTTCGCACGGTCGGCAATCAAATTTCAGCGTCAGGACCTCATCGCCGTTAACCAACTGCATCGGCGTGGCTTTCCAGCTTTTGATATTTCCTTTCGCCTGTTTCGGACACAGGTTAAATGCAAAACGCAGGCAATGTTTGGTGATCATCACCGGCACATCGCCCTTTTCTTCATGCGCCTCATAGGCGGCATCAATCAACTGCACGCCATAACGGTGATAAAACTCTCGCGCTTTATGGTTGTAGACGTTAGCCAGAAAGCTCAGATGCGTTTGCGGGTAAACCGGCGCCGGCTGGGCAACCGGTTTACGGCGACCGCGCTGATAGTTTTGCAAACGAGCGGCATCCAGCATGTCGACCGCTTCACGTCGCAGCTGATTCAGTTGACCGTTAGGCACGAACAATGCTCCCGGCAGATTCACCTGAATATTACGGGCGTAATACAGCGTTTGTCCCAGTTTTGCCAGGCCATCCTGTAGGTTGCTCAACGCTTTTTCTGCATTGTTCGCTTCCTCAAACTGGCCGTCCAGCGTATGGGTGATACTCACCCCCTCCTCACTGGTGAGCGTCAGGATCAACTGTTCCTGCCAGCCGCCCAGCTCAATATCGACCGCGACGCGGCGTTCGCTGGAGGTTTTGGTCAACGCCTGCTGCCAGTTATGATCGAGATTGCGGTTCAGCGGATGGTTGGCGCGCACTTTGTGCAGGTCGGCGGGCATTTCATTCGGCCACACCCGATAACGATTGTGCCCCGTTTTTTCAACGGTGTTGGCGCGAAATCCGACGACCTCACGCTTGATTAACACGTTCAGACCATCCCCGTTGGCCAGCGGTTCTGTTACCTCAACATCGAGATGATCTTTTGCCACCTTCAGGACTTCGCCAACCGGCAGACCGATGAACTTTGGTGAGTCGAATGCGCCGATATCCCCTTTACGGGCATTCACAAAATAATCGGTGCTGCCGCGATGGAAGGTCTTTTCCGTGGATGGAGTAAAGAAATGTTCGGTACGCCCGGCTGAAGAACGGGCAAGATCGCCGCGCTCTTCAATTATGGCGTCCAGCATCTGACGATAATGCGCGGTAATATTCTTCACATAGCTCATGTCTTTATAGCGCCCTTCAATTTTGAAGGAGCGCACGCCTGCGTCAATCAACGCGCCGAGGTTGGCGGTCTGATCGTTATCTTTCATCGACAGCAGATGTTTTTCATAGGACACCACGCGCCCCTGATCGTCTTTCAGGGTATACGGCAGGCGACAAGCCTGAGAACAGTCACCGCGGTTAGCGCTACGTCCGGTTTGCGCATGTGAAATATAACACTGGCCTGAATAGGCGACGCACAGCGCACCGTGAATGAAAAATTCAATAGTCGCATCCGTAGCCTGATGGATGGCGTTTATTTGCTCAAGGCTCAGTTCGCGCGCGAGGACAATTTGGGTGAATCCGACGTCAGAAAGAAACTTCGCCTTCTCGACGCTGCGAATATCACATTGGGTGCTGGCGTGCAGCTCAATGGGAGGAATATCCAGCTCCAGAATCCCCATATCCTGCACAATCAGGGCATCAACGCCGGTCTGATACAGATCGGTAATTAATCGCTGTGCGGGCTCCAGCTCATCATCATGCAAGATTGTATTTAGCGTCACAAAGATTTTCGCCCCGTAACGATGCGCAAACGGCACCAGTTCGGCGATATCTTTCAGGCTGTTACTGGCGTTATGACGCGCGCCAAAACCCGGTCCGCCAATGTAAACGGCGTCAGCGCCGTGCAAAATGGCTTCACGTGCAATGGCGGTATCCCGGGCCGGGCTTAACAATTCAAGGTGATGAGGCTGCTGGCGCATACAGTTGTTACCATCCACAAGTGGTAAAAATGGCGGCTATTGTAGTCACAAGCGCGGCTTTTCGGAATAGTTTTCCCGATTAACCGCGCGGGTAATGGATCAGGGAATGAAAGTGAACCGTTTGTTCGCTACTGTTACGGTAGCTATGCGCCCTGTCTCCCGCAAAACGCACCCCCTCGCCGGATTTCATGGTGCGCCACTGCCCCTCAATACACATATCCAGCAGCCCATTTATCACCACCACGTGCTCTATAACGCCGGTTTCATGCGGAGTCGATTCACTGAGTGTGCCAGGTGCCAGCTGTATCGAAAAATGATCGAAGCACAGCTGTGGGTCCCACGGAAACAATGGCGTGACGACCATCGACTGCTGCTGGGGATCGAATGTTGGTGCGCCGTCTGACTCTGGCGGTGAAATAAACGTCGAGAATGGCACGTTCAGTCCGGTGGCAATTTTCCACAATGTCGCCACCGTTGGGCTGGATTCGTTGCGCTCAATCTGCCCCAACATGGCTTTTGACACGCCGGTTTCCTCCGCCAAACGTGACAGGCTCCATTCCCGCTGGTGACGTAGCGTGCGGAGCGTTGTGGCCAGATAGTGGGTTAAGTTTTCCATTTTTCGCCTTCCTGACTCTCCTTTCTCAAGGCTACAGCTTAGCACTTGTACGCTATAACGCACAGTGCTACATTGATTGACCGTTATAACGCACACGGAGTGACTATGCGCGCATTTTCCATCCCACTGCCCACCGTATTATCGGGGTTTGTGGCTGTCCTGGTCGGTTACGCCAGCTCGGCTGCCATTATCTGGCAAGCGGCCCTGGCCGCAGGTGCGACCACCGATCAAATCGCGGGCTGGATGACCGCACTGGGGATTGCAATGGGCGTCAGTACGCTGGCGCTGACGTTATGGTATCGCGCTCCTGTGCTCACGGCCTGGTCAACACCTGGCGCCGCGCTGCTGGTTACGGGTCTGCACGGGGTATCGATTCAGGATGCTATCGGCGTTTTTATCGTGGCTAATGCGTTGATCGTGCTGTGCGGCATAACCGGATTGTTTGCCCGTCTGATGAAAATAATCCCCCACTCACTGGCATCAGCCATGCTGGCCGGGATCCTGCTGCGCTTTGGTCTGCAGGCCTTTAATAGCCTCAACAGTGAGCTTATTTTGTGCGGTAGTATGCTGGTGGCATGGCTGGTATTTAAAGTCACAGCCCCACGGTACGCGACGATCGCCGCGATGCTGGCGGGTATCGCTATCGCGCTAATAAAAGGTGACATTGTCACAAGCGGAGTGAATTTATCGCCGGTCATGCCTGCGTTTATTGCCCCACACTTTTCATTTGCCCACAGTATCAGCATTGCGCTGCCGCTGTTTCTGGTTACCATGGCTTCGCAAAATGCCCCAGGTATTGCCACTATGAATGCGTCGGGCTATTCATTACCCGTTTCACCGCTCATTATCTTTACCGGCCTGCTGGCGCTGCTGTTTTCGCCGTTTGGTGTCTACTCCATCTGCATTGCCGCCATAACCGCCGCAATTTGCCAAAGTCCCGAAGCGCATCCTGATGCCAAACGACGCTGGCTCGCCGCCGCCGCGGCTGGCGTCTTCTATCTTCTGGCAGGGGTGTTTGGCGGTTCAGTCACAGGACTAATGGCGGCACTACCCGTAAGCTGGATCCAGATGCTGGCCGGTCTGGCCTTGCTCGGGACAATTAGCGGTAGTTTGTATCAGGCGTTGCATAATGAAGCGGAACGCGACGCAGCCATCGTTACGTTTTTGGTCACGGCCAGCGGCCTGACGTTATTGGGGGTTGGATCTGCATTCTGGGGGCTGGTCGTCGGCGGTATCTGCTACGCCGTGTTGACGTTATTTCGCCGCACGTAGCTGCGTTGCCGTTTTACCGGTTACCTGTTTAAACCGGTTACTAAAATGGCTTGCCGAACTGAATCCGCAGGTCATCGCAATATCTGACAAACTGCGTGAAGTGTAACAGACCAGATGCTGCGCCAGCGCCATACGACGTTGCATCACGTACTGATGCGGTGCCATATTCATCGACTGGCGAAACATTCTGGCAAAATGGAATTCGCTAAGCGCCGCCTCGCTAGCCAGATCGTTCAGGGTGATTGGGTACGCCAGATGCGCGTCAATATAGGCCACCACGTTACGCAAGGTGACGGGCGCGAGTCCCCCGGTGACGGTGGGCAGTCGCCATTGAACGTTGCTGTAATGCTGGATCAGATGCGTTAACAGTAGCGAAGATGCCGCGCTGAGCGTGAGGTGATTGGCCGGTTGCTGCCAGTCGTTATCAAGCAGAAACTGACGGTAAACCGCCGTGATCCCCGGGTCACTGCCAAACGTGTGCTCGTCCAGCGTGAAGCTATAGGGGCTTTTATCCCAGACTTTTTCCCCCACTTCGCGCAGATGTTCGTCGGTACAATAGAGATGAACAAAGGAAAGATCGTCGCGGATATCCCAACTTGACTCGCTCTCTTTCGGCATCAGGCAAAAACGGTCCGGTCCGCCGCCATTCTTCCAGCCCCCCGCCGTTTTGTGGTAACTCTCGTAGCCATCCGCGATATATAAACTGAGCGTATGGTGATCGCAATACTGGGTGATAGTATCGCGCTTGTTTGACCAGGCCGCCAGTTGGATCCCTGAATGTAACGCAACCGATTCATGCAGCACGGCATTATGTTTGCGTAAGTTTTCAAAGGCATCGTAGGGCTGAGGCATACCATCACATTCAAAATAAGTTAGCAGGCTTTCAGTCTATAACAGCCACATATTGTTAACAGCTTCCTTTTCGCTTTTACGCTAAAAAAGCGCAAGATTTTGCAAGTCCGCCGCAAACCGATGAAAGCCTCCTGCCGCCAGACATGACACAGTGTGAACCTGAATCCAAAAAAGAGAGAGTTGTATGAACGCACTGTTGTACTGCCTGGTGGTGGTAATTTGGGGAACGACATGGATTGCGATTTATTTGCAGCAGGGCCCGGTTTCTGCGCCGGTTTCTATCTTTTGGCGCTTCGCCGTTGCCAGTTCGCTGATGATAGTGATCCTGCTGGTTAGCGGTAAATTACGCAAACTGTCTGGTCGCGATCATCTGTTTTGTCTGTTACAGGGTGGATGCGTTTTTTGCTTCAACTTCTGGTGTTTTTATACGGCTGCAGCCTGGATTAATACCGGCCTGGAGTCGGTGATTTTCTCAATGGCCGTCCTGTTCAATGCGGTCAATAGCTTCATCTTTTTTGGGCAAAAACCACCGCTGCGTTTCTATATCGCAGCCGGTCTTGGACTGACGGGCATTGTTACTCTGTTCTGGCAGGATTTGCTCAACAGCGGATTCAATCATTCCTTGCTGCTGGGTATCGGCTTAAGCGCCCTTGGAACCTTCGGTTTCTCATTGGGTAATATGATCAGCATGCGTCACCAGAAAAAAGGGCTGGAAGTGTTAACGACCAACAGTTGGGCCATGCTGTACGGCACGCTGTTGATCGCTGCCATTGCGCTGATGCGCGGGGACAATTTTACGCCACAGTGGACATTCAGCTATCTCAGCGCGCTGTTATATCTGGCTATTTTTGGCTCAGTGATTGCTTTCGGCGCTTATTTCACACTGGTAGGTCGCATTGGTCCCAGTAGGGCGGCATACAGCACCCTGCTTTTCCCGCTGGTTGCGCTAACGCTGTCAACATTGTATGAAGGATACGTCTGGCAAGTTAACGCTATTGCCGGATTGGTATTGATTTTACTGGGGAATATGGTGATATTTGCCCGACCAGAAGTGCTGATGGGTAAACTATTCTATCGACGCCGGGTGGCATAAAAAAAACGCACCATCCTGAGATGGTGCGTTGATTATTATTGTGGTTTTTTGTTCACGTCAAACATGGTGGCATCCGTCGCCATGTCATCAATAACTTTCTTCAACGTTTCGAACGCCATCGGCGTATTTTCGTTGCTCAGATCTTTACCTTCACCCTTACGTACAACTTTAATTACCGGTTTATTTGTCGCAGCATCAATCAACTCACCCTCGAAATAGAGGTTGGTATCCATGGTACGGTGACCCGTTGCCATTTGTGTTCCCGCAACGAGTAGCGCAACCGGGATCACTTCATAGAACTGCAGACCTTCTTTGCTTGTTGCAACACCGGTAATCGCTCCGCGGAAAATCAGGCTACGTGGCCCAGGGGTAGTAACCAGGGGCTTACGCTTGCTGATGGCGGATTTCAACTGGGTATTGGTGTAGGTCAGCAGTTGATCAAGAACCTGCTGCCCTACCTGCGTGGTAGGTTTAGGAACCGGATAATACGTTACCGGGTTATATACGATGTTGTCATATTTGGATTCGTTGTAGCTCGGATCAACCCAACGGAGTACGGTTTGTCCCGATGCTGATTGTGTTTCCTTCAAATCAGAGTAATTTTTTAAAAACCCAGAATATTTATCCGGTGCGGTCACTTTTGACGCACAGCCGGATAATGCCAACAAGCCAGTAAGCACTGCAACTTTAAATAAAGTTTGAGTACGCATGAAACGATCCCTTTAGTTTTCGCAATGATGCTTAAAAAGGATAGCAAAACCGTTTCATTTTGGATGTACTAAAAATGGTAAACACCGCACAATTTTCTCTCTACGCCCGGCACAAAAAATGCTGAGCGCAGAAAGAGTTAACCCAGGCGGGAGGTTCAGGCAGTTTTGCGTGCCAGCATTGTGGCAAAGCGCAGTTTAATTCGATTACCGTTTTCATCCGTACGATGAAGTTCACCCACGTCTTCGTTATATTTCAGCAGATCCCATCCGCTGTAATAATTGCGCAATTCTCCGGTTTTAAACGCGAACGGGAAACCCACGGTACACGGAAAATCATCGGTATCCATCGCCGCGACGATTAAGTTATATCCGCCCGGTTTAGTGCACCGCTGCATATTTTCAATAAGGCCAGGGATAGTTTTGGCTTCAAGGAACATCAGCACAACGGTAGAAAGAATAAAATCATATTCGCCATCAAAGCGTAATGCGTTGAGATCCGCGACGTTCGCGTGCAGATTGGTCAGCCCTTCCGCCGCTTTGATACGCTCAAGGTTAGCGATGCTCATGGGATTTTTATCTAATGCTGTCACGTCATAACCGTTTGCCGCAAGGTACAGGCTGTTACGACCGTTACCGCAGCCCAGGTCTAACGTTTTACCTGGCTTAACAATTTTTGCCGCTTCAACAACATCGGAATGCGTACGAGTTAAATCGTATTTCTCAGTAAAGTAGTTTTCGTCGCAAAGGGTCATTATTTATCCTCAGATTTCAGTAATGCAGCACGCTCCGTGCGGATGAGCAGTTTCCCCTGCATCAGCAATGCAAACGTACGTACCAGTAATAATGCAATGATAAAATTGGTAAAAATAAACAGTGGGATCGCCAGCGTATGAAAAAATCCTGACTCGCTACTGTGGCCCAGATGCAGCCCTGTTGTTGCCAGAGCCGACACGCCAAACGAGAAGCTCCAGAAAGACGCATTAAATGGCTGTGACAAATACCACGGCATGAGCCGTAGCATGAACAGCAGTTGCAGCAGACCATAGCCGAACAGCATTTTGGCTAACGTATCGCCCTCGCCACCGTTAACGCTAAGCCAGGCGCTGCAGGCGACCAGCGCAGGCGCCAGTTGAATGCCAAGTGAAGTACGTAACACCGCAGGCAACTCACCGCAGCTACGTAAACGTTGCAGAATCACCGGCTCCAGACTGAGCCAGGAAAAAACCCCGGCGCCCAAAAACACCAATCCTGCGTCGTTGAAACCCAGTGCGCCACAGGCCATTGCACTGATAAAGTTATTGGCGACGGTCGGCAGATACAGACCCGGCGTGGTGGCTTCCTCTGGATGCGATCCACGCCACAACCCTGCCGTTTGCCAGGCGGCGTAGGCCAGCTGTATCACCACGCCAATGCTGAACAACCCAATCGCCAGCGGTCGATACCACGGGACAAAACCAATCGCGACCAGCATCGTTGTGGCCGGAAACAGACTGACAAAGCTGCTCATCACCGGGTGACGAATTTCCGCCAATACGCTCTGCGGAAAACGCAGTAAACGGCTAAGAAAGGCCAGCGTCAGCAGCCCCCAAATGACCATTGCGAGGATCACTAAACCGTCGCCAATCAAGTGACTCACTGGCCACACCTGACTGGCATAACGCCACGCAAACCCCATCCCAATGATGCCCAGTACCATGCCAAAATAACCGGCCGGAAGATTGAGGACCCGCTCACTCTGCTTGTTCTTACTCATTTTGTTTATTTTTTAAAGTATATTTGAAATGCATTTTATGGAATTTCCGCTGATTTAGCCAGTGCGGAAAACTTTGCTACGTTTAACTAAGGTGCGCAACATGGAAATGAGCTATGACCAAATATCGTCTCAGCGATGAGTCTCGATCCTTTAGTTACCAGGATAATGGCAATAAAAAAAGCGTATTACTACGCCAAATCATTGCGCTCACTGATTTTAATGATGTCCATTCCGGCACGCCCGGAGGCTGGATCGATAATGAAAGCGTACTGTCACAAAGCGGTGATTGCTGGATTTACGATGAAAACGCGCTCGCATTTTCCGGCGCGACGATTACAGGAAACGCCCGCATTACTCAGGCAAGCGTGGTCAGAGATGGCGCGCAAATTAGCGATGCCGTGTGGATTGACCAGGCTGAAATCAGTCATAATGCGCAAATACGTGACAACGTCACAATTCAGGGTTCTGTGGTTCGCGGCGAGTGCCTTGTCTTTGGTGATGCGCGCGTGGTGTGTGACTCTGAAATCATCGCCGCCAGGGGGCTAACCCGTGAAAGCGACCAGCTCCTGCAAATTTATGATCGGGCTTTTGTCAGCCACTCACGAGTGGTGCATCAGGCGCAGATCTATGGCGATGCGAAAATTAACTATGCCTTTATTGAACATCGGGCAGAAGTTTTTGATTTCGCACAGGTGGAAGGTAATGAAGAGAACAATGTCTGGATTTGCGATTGCGCCAAAGTCTATGGATATGCGCGCGTCGTCGCCGGGAGTGAAGAAGATGCCATACCTACCCTACGCTACAGCTCGCAGGTGGCGGAGCACGCGATAGTTGAAGGTAACTGCGTGCTGAAACACCACGTGCTGGTCGGCGGCCATGCGCAATTACGCGGTGGACCGCTCCAGTTAGACGACCACATCCTGATTGAAGGCCACGTCTGCGTGCTGGGCGAAGTGCTGATCGAGCATCACATTGAGATAACCGGTCAGGCGCATATCCAGGCGTTTGATGGCGATACCATTCACCTACGCGGACCGAAAGTGATTAACGGTGAACAGCGCATTACGCGCACGCCTATCGCAGGTTTATTCTGAAGAGCCATCAATGATGCGGGCGTAGAGATTCACATCATAGTAATCACCATTAAGGAATTCCGCCTGTTGCATACATCCTTCCAGTTGGAAGCCATTACGTAGAGCCACCTGGTTGCTCTCAACGTTTTCTACGCGACATTTAATCACGAAGCGGCGAATCTCCTGACGCTGCGAATAATGATGGATTAAGGCCTGTAGCGCCTGGGACATGATGCCTTGACCCTGATGCTCCTCATCCAGCCAGTAGCCGATATAAGCCGCTTTGTTCAGCGGTTCTATCTGGTTAAACGAGATAACCCCGACCACATTTTCTTGAGCAAAAATCAGGAACATTTTGGCGTAACCGCGCTGGTGCAACATCATATTGCCCTGCACATTCTTGCGGGTGTCCTCCTCAGACGCAACAAACTGCGGCCAGTTCAGCGACTGCTGGAGCCAGCTTTTATTTTTAAGCACCAACTGATGCAGAGGCGTGACGTGTTGCTCTTCTACGGCACGCAGTTCCAGCGTGTCATTGATGGTAATCACTTCTGACATGTTGTTATCCTTTGCGGTCGTTTACTCATCCCGATTAACGACGAGGCCCTCCAGCTCAGCTAGAGAGTGTGTCGTGGGGCACAAAAAGTATAGTATGCTGAATGTTTATCAGAAGGCCAGAAGATAGTTCGACTCAATAAATCCATTTTCTCATTTAATTTAGGCAGTCTGGATATTCATGCTTTATAAAAAAACAGACACCAAAAAATTAACAAACGCAAGGTTTTTCCGCGAGCCGCAGCAATTGATCGCGCAATTAAAACAATTGGTTAGTAAATTAAAACTTTGTATACCAAGGGAATTATATTTAACAATGATCAACCCCAATATCATTTACATAATGAATAATTCACCTAACAAAACACCATGAATATTTAATTCAAATTAATTTTTCTAAAATCACAATTCATTATATGTACAAATACAAACCGCGCAATAAGATATAATATACAAAACACCAATAGGATTGGTTAATTACCCCCCTAAACTATTCATTTTTTTAAATAGAAAAAGGAATTTTATTAAATGAAAGCTAAATTTATTATCCCAGCACTTTCTGTGTTGCTGGCAGGTGTTTCTTCTGTAAGTTATGCGGATACACCTGCAGGTAAAGTACATTTTACTGGTTTAATTACGGCTTCTACCTGTGATCTGGTCCAGGGTTCAAGTGAGGGGCAAAACGATCAAACTGTAACCCTGCAAACTGTCGACGTTGCAGATTTCGGAGCTACCATCGGTAATGAGGCTGCAAATTCTGCGACTAATTTCCATATTGATCTCACCGGTTGTACCTCTCAACTAGGTAGCGTTAACCTTGAATTTAGCGGCAACAATACTGACGCAACAGATAAAACTGCCCTGGCGATTGATAGCGGCAGCGACGCCGCTGGTGGCGTAGGTATCCGTATTTATCGCGAAAGCGAAAGTACACCTATCAACTTCACCACCGATCGGACTGATGCAAGCAGCAGTGCGGTCTCGCTGTCCTCCATAAGTCCATCTACCGGTGATGGCAATCACAGCTTTAACTACAAAGCTGTATATGTGAGAACAGCTTCCAATATTACCGAAGGTTACGGTAAGGCAACTGCTGATTACCGCGTCGCTTATTATTAATTCATCTCCCTCAGAGGTGGATGTTTATTCACCTCTTTTTACTCTATTTCAAGTGATGCTCATGAACAGACAGTCCCTTTTCCTATTATCTTGCTTACTGATTATTAACACTGCTTATGCGGGGGTCGTCGTTCGCGGAACGCGAATCATTTATCCTTCATCTGCACGTGAGGTTCCCATTGAAGTTAGCAATCAGGACAAAACGCGTTCGTATCTTGTCCAGTCCTGGGTCAGCGACTTCGGAAATGACACCAAAAAACAAACCCCATTTGTTGTCACGCCGCCATTGGTCAAACTTGATGCGCAGCAAAACAGTCTTTTTCGTTTAATTTTTACAGCTACACAGAAACTACCGGACGATCGAGAGTCTATTTTTTGGCTAAATGTTAAATCAATTCCAGGTATGGATGAAGAATCAGCTCAAACCCCTAATCAACTTCAGTTTGCCGTACAGAATCAATTGAAGGTTTTTTATCGCCCAGACAATCTGCCTGGTACGGCTAATTCGGCATATACGAGATTAACATTTAAAATAAAGAATAATCAACTCATCGCCAGCAACCCAACCCCTTACTTTGTCACCTTTCGTACACTATCTGTAGACGGTAAGCCGGTGTCTTTTAAAGGTAATGGCGCGATTAAAATGATGATCTCACCATTTGGTGAGCAGAGTTATTTATTGACTAGTTCATTACCTCATAACAGTAGAATTGAGTGGTCAGCCATTAATGATTACGGTGGCACCACACTTCCGATGAAAAAATAGCCTACAGAAACCCAAATATACTCACTGAGATTGTGAGTATGCTGCACCATGAAAAGTGATAATAGTATGAGAACTACGCGCACATTTACACTTAATATAATCGCAAGTGTAATCCTGTTAACTTGGATGCACAGTAGTTACTCACGTGAGGTTTTTAATTATCGGTTACTGGAATCAGGCGCTTCAGATAGTGAGCTTGAAGCACTTAAACATTTTAATGAAAATAATGGTTTGGTACCGGGTAAATATCGCGTTGATATTTATATGAATAATCAACATATTTCTCGTAAAGACATTACTTTTACCTTCGATACTAAAAGTCAAAAACTGCTCCCGATGTTGACTAAAAGAGACTACGTTGCAATGGGGGTCAACAGTAAAGCTTCCGCCGCTTTCCTCGCTCTCGCTGATGATGCTGCCGTTGAAAACATTGAAGATTACATTCCATCTTCTTCAGTGCAGTTTCAACAAGAATCACTGCGTCTTTCGCTGTCTGTGCCACAAATTGCAATGAATGCCTCTGCTGCAGGGTTTATTGATCCACAATTGTGGGATAACGGCTTGCCGATGATTTTCAGCAATTATTATTTTAATGGTGCGCAAAATTGGCAAGACAATAGCAATGAAAATGATAAGTATATCAGTCTGAGTAATGGTGCAAATCTGGGGCCATGGCGGTTACGTAATGACCTCAATTATAGCGATGGACACTGGAAAAATGTTGACACTTATCTGTGGCGTAATATTACCGCATTAACCAGCAAACTCACTTTGGGTGATAGCTGGACAGGTTCTGATGTATTTGACAGCTTTCAGTTTCGCGGCATAAAACTGGAAAGTAACGACAATATGTTGCCTTACAGTATGCGTGGATTTGCCCCAGTCATTCGTGGCGTCGCCCGAACTAACGCGCAAGTCACAATTCGTCAGAATAATTATGTCATCTATCAGAGTTATGTTTCACCAGGTCCTTTTGAACTACACGATGTTAGTCCAATCACCTCCGGAGGTGATATGGAGGTCACCGTCAAAGAATCTGACGGTAGCGAGCAAACTTATATTCAAGCGTCGGCCTCTGTACCTGTAATGCGTCGCCAGGGCTCAATATCCTACAGTCTGGTCGGCGGAAAATATCACGCCTCAGATAGAAACGCAGATGAACCAGAATTTGCTCAAGGCACCCTTATCTACGGCTTACCGTGGGGAATTACGCTATATGGTGGGGCGACAGGAGCCAGGAGTTACCGTTCGGGTGCTTTAGGTACTGGGTTGGATCTCAAGCAGCTAGGATCACTCTCCACCGACGTCACTTGGTCACAAACCAATATGGTCGATGAGGAAAATCAGTCAGGCCAGTCATATCGAGTACAATATTCTAAAAATTTTACTCCTACAGACACTAATCTGACGCTTGCGGGATACCGCTATTCAACACGCAACTACTACACATTCAACGAAGCATTGAATCAACAGCAGGACGATGATGATGATGATGATGATGATCTTTTTTCATATCGCTACAACTATGCTCGCCATCGTCGTTTGCAAATTACCATCAGCCAGACCATGGCCTCGTTTGGTCAACTCAACTTATCAGGATACCAGCAGGATTACTGGGGGCTTGGAGGGAAAGAACGCAGCCTGAACGTAGGGTATAGCTATACATGGAAGAACATTAGCTTTAATGCCAGCTATCTGCTGACAAAAATGCCCGATAATGGACTGACCCCATAAAGTTGGACAGTTCATGTTAAGCGGCTTTCAGAGCCTGGGTTCGGTATTCTACCGGACTCAGGCCTTTTAATTTCAGGCTTATTCGTTCGTTGTTGTAGTAATGGATATAGCTCTCTATCGCTTTCCTTAGTTCGCTGACACTGCTGAACTGACTCAGATAAAAACATTCCGATTTCAGCGTCCCGAAGAAGTTCTCCATCACCGCATTGTCCAGACAGTTACCTTTACGCGACATACTCTGCGTCATGCCCTTCGCCTTTAACCTGGCCTGATAACCTTCCATTCGATATTGCCAACCCTGATCCGAGTGCAGCAGCGTGCTATCTTCCGGGCTGAGCTTCAGGAACGCATCGTGCAGCATCGTATTAACCATCTCCATCACCGGCCTTTCCGACAGGCTGTAGGAGATAATCTCCCGGTTAAACAGGTCAAGAACCGGTGACAGGTACAGCTTTTTACCCTGTACCGAGAACTCAGTAACATCTGTCACCCATTTTTCGTTGGCTTTTGACGCGCCGAAGTTCCGGTTCAGTATATTGGGCGCTGCCCTGCCAGTTTCGCCTTTCCAGGAACGATATTTCTTCACCCTTATCAGGGACCGGAGCGACAGCTCTGCCATCAGTCGTTGCACTGTTTTATGGTTCACCAGCAGCCCCTGTTTTTTCAGCGAGAGCGTGATCCTGCGGTAGCCATAACGTCCTTTGTGATAGTGGTAAATCTCTCTTATTTTATCTTTCAGTCCGGCATGCCTGTCCATGCGCTTTAGCGCGTTCATATTGTGATACCACGTGCTGCGGGACATACCCGCGGCACGCAGAAGATCACTGAGCGCATACTCCAGCCTTAGCTCACTGATTATTGCGGCTTTTTGCCGTTTTTCTCGCTTTGAACTAAGGCCTTCAGCTTTTTTAGGTAGGCATTCTCTGCACGCAGGTAACGGAGTTCAGCCCGTAGTTCTTCGGGCGATAACGTTTCCAGTGCAGCATCGGTAAGTGGAGATGATTTTTTAGGTTTTTTCATGTCCTTGCTCCGGCCCTGTTTTATCCTCAGAAGTCCTTTCTCACCAGCATCCTGGTAAACATTAACCCAGTGCCGGACAACGGTTTCGGTTGAGATATTAAACCGTGCGGCGGCCTCGCGCATGGAAAGTTCTTCAGCGAGTACAGTCCGGACTACAGCAATACGGAACGACGGTGAATGGCGGTCATTTTTCCAGGTAATACCATCAATACCGTGAAGTTGCCAGGCTCTTACCCAGCGTCGCACCGATGTTCTTTCAACACCAAAACGTTCAGCGGTACGATGTGTGCCATCGAGTCCGGCAAGGTAATGATTAACTACAGCTAATCTGGTTTCGAGGGAATATTTTGGCTTTGCCATAAAAAACTGCACCTTAGTCAGTTGGGTGTCCAACTTTTGGGGTGCAGTCCA
>NZ_JAOWCH010000049.1:0-43058 GCF_030337065.1 Citrobacter sp. Cb004
CTAGGGAAGGTGCGAACAAGTTCCTGATATGAGATCATCATATTCATCCGGAGCGCATCCCAGAGGGACATCATGAGCCATCAACTCACCTTCGCCGATAGTGAATTCAGCACTAAGCGCCGTCAGACCCGAAAAGAGATTTTCCTCTCCCGCATGGAGCAGATTCTGCCATGGCAGAATATGACCGCTGTCATCGAGCCGTTTTATCCCAAGGCGGGCAATGGCCGACGGCCCTATCCGCTGGAGACCATGCTGCGTATTCACTGCATGCAGCATTGGTACAACCTGAGCGACGGTGCCATGGAAGATGCCCTGTACGAAATCGCCTCCATGCGCCTGTTTGCCCGATTATCCCTGGATAGCGCCCTGCCGGATCGCACCACCATCATGAATTTCCGCCACCTGCTCGAGCAGCATCAACTGGCACGTCAATTGTTCAAGACCATCAATCGCTGGCTGGCCGAAGCAGGCGTCATGATGACCCAAGGCACTTTGGTGGATGCCACCATCATTGAGGCCCCCAGCTCTACCAAGAACAAAGAGCAGCAACGCGATCCGGAGATGCATCAGACCAAGAAAGGCAATCAGTGGCACTTTGGCATGAAGGCCCACATTGGTGTCGATGCCAAGAGTGGCCTGACCCACAGCCTAGTCACCACCGCGGCCAACGAGCATGACCTCAATCAGCTGGGTAATCTGCTTCATGGAGAGGAGCAATTTGTCTCAGCCGATGCCGGCTACCAAGGAGCGCCACAGCGCGAGGAGCTGGCCGAGGTGGATGTGGACTGGCTGATCGCCGAGCGTCCCGGCAAGGTAAAAACCTTGAAGCAGCATCCGCGCAAGAACAAAACGGCCATCAACATCGAATACATGAAAGCCAGCATCCGTGCCAGGGTGGAGCACCCGTTTCGCATCATCAAGCGGCAGTTCGGCTTCGTGAAAGCCAGATACAAAGGGCTGCTGAAAAACGATAACCAACTGGCGATGTTATTCACCCTGGCCAACCTGTTTCGGGTGGACCAAATGATACGTCAGTGGGAGAGATCTCAGTAAAAACCGGAAATAACGCCAGAAATGGTGGAAAAAATAGCCTAAATAGGCTGATTCGATGTGTTTGCGGGAAAAAAATCGGCCCAGATCCGCGAAATTTTAATCAGCGAGTCAGCTTGGGAAGAAATGACCTGCTTATTCGCACCTTCCCTAGATTTAGTGTGAAGAGGGATGGTCATGAAATTTAAATCCGCGTTATTACTGATTTCATTATTCTCTGCGGCCGCGCAAGCGGGTTATGTTGATTATCGACATGAATATTATGATGATGGTCGTAATTATGACCGTGTTTATATGTCGCATCGTTTTGCTACTGGTTTTGGTGTGGCAGTCGAGGCCATTTCACGTTCCGAAAATACGCAATCTAATGATGCGTGGAATAATATGGAAAGTAATGGCAACGAGTATACGGCGAGCTACCAGTTCACCTGGAAGGACCTTGTCTGGCAGCCGGGTATTGCGATCGAAACGGGCGATAACATCGCGATTTATAAGCCTTATATTCGCGTGCAGTATAACATCAATGACCATTGGTGGACTGCGTTCCGCTATCGTCAGGAGTACATGCGCAGAAACACTGACGGCAAGGATGACCGCATGGTCTATCGTCCGGAAGCATGGCTCGGTTACAACATCAATGACTGGATGTTTGAGCTGAACGGTATTTATAAAATTTCCGATAGCGAAGATTTATATAACAACCGAAAAGACGATTACGAATATAACTTCCGTGTGGCGTATAAAATAGGCTCATGGGTTCCATTTGTTGAGGTAGGTAACGTTTCCTCGGGGTATAACACCACAACCACAGACGATCGTCAGACCCGCTATCGCGTTGGTCTCGGTTATAACTTCTGACCGTTAATACACTTCGTATCGATTTATTACGCTGAGCATCGGTATACGCATAGTTTGCGTGAATAATGTGTCTAAGGAGTTAACATCATGTCTAATGATGGAACAATGATCGGAAGCAATCAAAATATTGCCGTCAGGCCTTTCGGATTAAGAGATAAATTCGGTTATTTATGTGGTGACCTCGGAACCTGTTTTATTCTTGGACTGGTAAATAGTTTTTTAATGATTTATTACACCAACGTACTCGGTATTTCCGGTGTTATTGTTGGTTCACTCTATTTTGTGACCAAACTCTTTGATGCGTTTGTCGACGTTGGCGTAGGGCGCTTATGTGATACCTCTAAACTGACGGTACATGGGCGATTTAACCCCTGGGTGCGCCGCATGAAGTACCCGTTTTGCATCATTGCGGTCGTCCTGTTCCTGCCGTTTGTGCATGATTTTTCTTATACGGCGAAAATTATCTACATCTGCTGTTCCTATTTTATTTACGGTTCGCTGTTATCGACAGTGAGTATTCCGTATGGCGCCATGTCTGCGGCGATTAGCTCGAATCCGGAAGATCGCGTATCGCTGTCAACCTGGCGCAGCGTTGGGTCCGCCATCGGCGGCGGGACAACCGGCTTTTTTATTCCGATCCTGATGTACACCACTCTGGTGGACGGAAGCCAGGTGATCTCTGGGCAGCATTTCTTCTGGATTGCCATTGGTTGTTCTGTGCTGGGGTTTATCTTTTTAACGTTGACCTGTCAGTTAACGACGGAACGCGTGCGGGTTGAAAGAAAAGAGAGCATGCCGGTTTCTGTGCTGCTGAAGGGGTTGCTACGCAATAAAGCGCTGATTGTTTTAGTGGTTGTGGATCTGCTGATTGTGATTAATCAGGGGTTGTCTGGTACCAACATGACTTACCTGTTTAATGACTATTTCCATAACAAAGAAGCCATGTCCGTTGCATTGCTCTTCACCTTTGGCTCTCTGGTTTTGCTGGCACCCTCGGCATCCTGGCTCACGAAGCGCTTTGGTAAGAAAGAAGCCAGCGTAGGCGCGCTGCTCTTTGCGGTAGCCATGTATGTGATTATGTACTTCACCCACATTACCGACGCGAAGGTTTATTTGGTTTTCCTGTTCCTGGCGACGCTGGGAGCCGGGTTATTCAACCTGATGATTTGGGCGTTTATGACCGATGTGTGTGATTATCACCAGTATGTCACTGGCGATCGTGAAGATGGGACCGTCTATGGCGTGAACTTCTTCGCCCGCAAGGTTGGCCAGGCGTGCGCAGGGGCTATTGGCGGCTTTATGCTGGCCATCATTGGTTATCAATCTTCGTCAACGGGTGGCGCTGTGCAAACCAGCATTGTGCAGGAAAACATCTATACGATGGCGAATCTGTTACCGGCTTTATGCCTGTTTTTGGCCGCGGTCATTCTGATTTATTTCTATCCATTGAACCGTAAAGAGACGCTCAAAATGGAAGAAACATTGAATAAGCTTAATGGTATCAGTAAGTAACGTAGTGAGAAGCGGCGGGAGTAATCCCGCCTTTTCTCATCTGTCTTGAAAAATCAGTATTCCCACGTTTCCGGGTTGATACCCAGTTCACGCATGATTACCTTTGCTTCTTCCGGGATTTCATCGCTGCGCTCTTTACGCAGGTCGTCATCGTTGGGTAATGGTTGCCCGGTAAAAGCATGCAGAAACGCTTCACACAGCAGTTCGCTGTTGGTGGCGTGACGCAGGTTGTTAACCTGACGACGCGTGCGTTCATCGGTAAGGATTTTTAACACCTTCAGAGGAATGGAAACCGTAATTTTTTTGACTTGCTCACTCTTCTTACCGTGCTCAGCGTATGGGCTGATATATTCGCCGCTCCATTCAGCCATGAGATACCTAATCCTCTTTGTCATTAATATTGAGGCCAGAACCTGAGCCCGGACCATAATTGCGCGTAGTTTATCGTAGTGGCGTGGCCCTGACACGAAGTAAGCCGACGCAGATGTACGCTAATGCATATAATTTTAACGGCTATTTCCGGTTTGCTCAATCTATACGCAAAGAAGTTTAGATGTCCAGATGTATTGACGGCTATCGTAACTATGATTACTCTGGTGTCTGACTTTTCACCGACTCAGCCAGGATCTCCTCAATATGACGCGTAAACAGGCCACCATCGCAGTGCGTAGCGGGTTAAATGACGACGAACAGTACGGTTGCGTTGTCCCGCCGCTCCACCTCTCCAGCACCTATAACTTTACCGGTTTTAATGAGCCTCGCGCCCATGACTATTCGCGCCGCGGTAACCCAACGCGTGATGTCGTTCAGCGTGCGCTGGCGGAACTGGAAGGTGGGGCGGGGGCAGTACTGACCAATACCGGCATGTCGGCGATTCATCTGGTGACTACGGTATTCCTCAAGCCTGGCGATCTGCTGGTCGCACCGCACGACTGCTACGGCGGGAGTTATCGTCTGTTTGACAGCCTGGCAAAGCGTGGCTGTTATCGCGTACTGTTTGTCGATCAAGGAGATGAGCAGGCGTTGCAGGCGGCACTGGCGGAAAAACCGAAGCTGGTGCTGGTAGAAAGCCCAAGCAACCCGCTGTTGCGCGTGGTGGATATCGCGAAAATCTGCCAGCTGGCGCGCGAGGCTGGTGCGGTCAGCGTGGTGGACAACACTTTTTTAAGCCCGGCACTGCAAAATCCACTGGCATTAGGCGCCGATCTGGTGTTGCATTCATGCACGAAATATTTAAACGGTCACTCCGACGTAGTGGCTGGTGTGGTGATAGCAAAAGATCCGGAAATGGTCACTGAACTGGCATGGTGGGCGAATAATATTGGTGTGACCGGCGGCGCGTTTGATAGTTATCTGCTGTTGCGCGGCCTGCGTACTCTGTCACCTCGTATGGAGGTGGCGCAACGTAATGCTCAGGCGATTGTGGATTATCTGCAAACTCAGCCGCTGGTGAAAAAATTGTATCACCCGTCATTGCCGGATAATCAGGGCCATGAGATTGCCGCGAGTCAGCAAAAAGGGTTTGGCGCGATGTTGAGTTTTGAGCTGGATGGCGATGAGCAAACGCTGCGTCGCTTCCTCGGCGGGTTGTCATTGTTTACGCTGGCGGAATCGTTAGGGGGCGTTGAAAGTCTGATCTCCCATGCCGCAACCATGACACACGCGGGAATGGCGCCAGAAGCGCGTGCTGCTGCCGGAATTTCGGAAACGCTGTTGCGTATCTCCACTGGTATTGAAGATGGCGAAGATTTAATTGCCGACCTGGAAAATGGCTTCCGGGCTGCAAACAAGGGGTAAACATGAGTGTGATTGCGCAGGCAGGGACGAAGGGTCGTCAACTGCACAAATTTGGTGGTAGTAGTCTGGCTGATGTGAAATGTTATCTGCGTGTCGCAGGCATTATGGCGGAGTACTCGCAGCCTGATGACATGATGGTTGTTTCAGCCGCAGGCAGTACCACTAACCAGTTGATTAGCTGGCTAAAATTAAGCCAGACCGATCGTCTGTCTGCGCATCAGGTTCAACAGGCGTTACGTCGCTATCAGAGTGAGCTTATCAGCGGTTTGTTACCTCCTGAGGTGGCGGATGGGCTGATCAGCGCGTTTATTCACGATCTGGAGCGTCTGGCTGGGTTACTCGACAGCGGCGTGAATGATGCCGTCTATGCTGAAGTCGTCGGGCATGGCGAGGTGTGGTCGGCGCGTTTGATGTCTGCCGTCCTTAACCAACAGGGGCTGGAGTCAGCCTGGCTGGATGCGCGCGATTTTTTACGTGCCGAGCGCGGCGCTCAGCCGCAGGTGGATGAAGGTCTTTCTTACCCATTGCTGCAGCAACTGCTGGCGCAGCATCCGGGCAAACGCCTGGTCGTTACCGGTTTCATTAGCCGCAGCAACGCCGGTGAGACGGTACTGCTGGGGCGTAACGGCTCCGACTACTCGGCGACGCAGGTTGGCGCGTTGGCGGGGGTTTCCCGCGTAACCATCTGGAGCGATGTGGCCGGGGTTTACAGCGCGGATCCGCGTAAAGTAAAAGATGCCTGTCTGCTGCCGCTGCTGCGTCTGGATGAAGCCAGCGAGCTGGCGCGTCTGGCGGCTCCGGTTCTTCATGCCCGCACCCTCCAGCCGGTTTCCGGCAGCGATATCGATCTCCAGTTGCGTTGTAGCTATACGCCGGAGCAGGGATCGACGCGTATTGAACGCGTGCTGGCTTCCGGTACCGGGGCACGTATTGTGACCAGCCATGACGACGTTTGCCTGATTGAGTTTCAGGTTCCCACTGGCCAGGACTTTAAACTGGCCTATAAAGAAATCGATCAGATTTTAAAACGCACCCAGGTGCGTCCGCTGGCAGTGGGTGTGCATCCTGACCGCCAGTTGCTGCAATTTTGCTATACCTCCGAAGTCGCTGATGGCGCATTGAAAATTCTGGATGAAGCTGGCCTGCCGGGCGAACTGCGTCTGCGCCAGGGGCTGGCGCTGGTGGCGATGGTTGGGGCGGGCGTCACCCGTAACCCGCTGCACTGCCATCGCTTTTGGCAACAGCTGAAAGGTCAGCCGGTCGAATTCACCTGGCAGTCGGAAGAGGGCATTAGCCTGGTCGCCGTCTTGCGTACCGGGCCAACGGAGAGCCTGATTCAGGGTCTGCACCAGTCAATCTTCCGCGCGGAAAAACGCATTGGTCTGGTGCTGTTCGGCAAAGGTAACATTGGGTCGCGTTGGCTGGAGCTGTTTGCCCGCGAGCAGAGCACGCTCTCGGCGCGTACCGGATTAGAGTTCGTGCTGGCAGGAGTGGTTGATAGCCGCCGTAGCCTGCTGAATTACGAAGGGCTGGATGCCAGCCGCGCGTTGGCCTTCTTCGATGACGAGGCGGTAGAACAGGATGAAGAGTCATTGTTCCTGTGGATGCGCGCCCACCCGTATGATGATTTAGTGGTGCTGGACGTCACTGCCAGCGAGCAGTTGGCGGAGCAGTATCTGGATTTCGCCAGTCATGGCTTCCATGTTATCAGCGCCAACAAGCTGGCGGGGGCGAGCAGCAGTAATAATTACCGCCAGATTCATGACGCCTTTGAAAAAACCGGTCGCCACTGGCTGTATAACGCCACCGTAGGCGCAGGCTTGCCGATCAACCATACCGTGCGCGATCTGATTGATAGCGGAGATACTATTCTGTCGATCAGCGGGATCTTCTCCGGCACGTTGTCGTGGTTGTTCCTGCAATTTGATGGCACGGTCCCGTTCACCGATCTGGTGGATCAGGCGTGGCAGCAGGGTCTGACTGAACCTGATCCGCGCGTGGATCTTTCCGGCAAAGATGTGATGCGCAAGCTGGTGATTCTGGCGCGTGAAGCGGGTTACGACATCGAACCGGACCAGGTGCGCGTAGAGTCGCTGGTGCCTGCGCACTGTGAAGCAGGTTCTATTGACCATTTCTTTGAAAATGGCGATGAGCTGAACGAGCAGATGGTGCAACGCCTGGAAGCGGCACGTGAAATGGGACTGGTGCTACGCTATGTGGCGCGTTTTGACGCTAACGGTAAGGCACGCGTTGGCGTTGAAGCGGTACGCCCTGAGCACCCGCTGGCGGCACTGCTGCCGTGCGATAACGTCTTCGCCATTGAAAGCCGTTGGTATCGTGATAACCCGCTGGTCATTCGCGGACCGGGGGCGGGCCGCGATGTGACCGCCGGGGCGATTCAGTCTGATATCAACCGCCTGGCGCAACTGCTGTAGTTAGCGCTTACTGTTCGCCGCAAACACCTCTTTTGCGGCGAACAGGCCGTTTAGTGCTGCCGGGAATCCCGCATAAACAGCCATCTGCATCATCACTTCAATAATCTCTTCCTGCGTTAAGCCAACGTGCAGCGCGGCGGCGATGTGTACCTTAAGCTGCGGTGCGGCGTTACCCATGGCGGTGAGCGCGGCGACGGTGGCAATTTCTCTACTGCGTAAATCCAGCCCCGGCCTTGAATAGATGTCGCCAAAAGGAAATTCAATCAGGTATTGGGCGAAGTCTGGCGCAATATCCTGCAGACTTTCGACTACCGCATCTCCGCCTTTTCCATCAACCTGTTGCAGCATTCTCTGACCGGTTAAATAGCGTTCTGAATCCATGATAATCACCTCGTGAGTTAGTGTATGGCATGAGGATAGAGCGTGCGGAATGATTGGGGTAATACCGTTTCCGTGATACCTTTTCGGTATGACAACATCGCCTTTGCACTCTCTGGATATCCGCCTTCTACGCTATTTTTCCGTGGTGGCGGAAGAGAACAACATGAGTCGAGCGGCGCTGCGTTTATTTATGTCGCAGCCGCCGCTGAGTCGCCACATTCGCCAGCTTGAAGAGCGCCTGGGGGTGACGCTTTTTGTCCGTCATACCCGTGGACTTACGCTGACGGAGGACGGCCAACGCGTACTTGAAATCGTGCGCCCGCTATTGGCGTTACAGGATAAAACCTGGACGGCGTTGAGTCAGATAGCGAAAACGGGAGAGCAATTTCTGCGCTTAGGGCTAAGTACAGCGTTTGAGCAGGGCGTTTTTGCGGCGCTTGAGTCGCAGCTTGCTACGCGTGTACAGAAGCTACATATTGTCCGCCATGGTTCGCCTGAACTGGCGCGTCAGGTGCGTCGGGGAAAACTGGATGCAGCGCTGGTGGCGCTACCGCTTGAGAATTCGGGTCTTAGCGTCACGCCGCTCGGCTGGCAAGAATCGATGATCGCCGCCTTACCCACGCTCTGGCCAGAGGCGGCTCTGCCTTCGCTCTCGTTAACGTCGCTGAACCACCGACCGCTGTTCTGGTTCAAACGTGAACGTAACCCTGCTTTTTTTGATTACACTCGACACATTTTTCGTCGTGCCGGTTACTCTCCTGCCCTTATTGAGGAGCCGATGGAACATGACGTGCTGCTGGCACGGATCGCGCAGGGTGACGGTCTGAGCCTGGTTCCGGCCTCCTTTTCCGCTATCCAGCGTCAGGGCGTGATCTTCCTTCCGCTTACTGATACAGAATTGCGGCTTGGCATGGGGTTAGCGACGCTGCCTGAGAACGTAACAAAAGTAGAGTGGCTACAGACGGTCGTGACGCAATCCCTCACCATTTCAAGCTGATGTGAATTTTTTTCACGTTGGCTGAGTATTCCTCACCTTTAACGATGATTTTTGTGTTGACGCCAGCATGCTTTTCCGTCATTTTTACATCTAGACGTCTAAACGTATAGCAGTTCACAACACAACATATAACGACAAAAGATTGATGAGGTAAGGTATGAGCTTTTTTCACGCCAACCAGCGGGAAGCCCTGAATCAGAGCCTGGCAGAAGTGCAGGGTCAGATTAACGTTTCGTTTGAGTTTTTCCCGCCGCGCACCAGTGAAATGGAGCAAACCCTGTGGAACTCCATCGATCGCCTGAGCAGCCTGAAGCCGAAGTTTGTTTCAGTTACTTACGGTGCAAACTCTGGTGAGCGCGACCGTACGCATAGCATTATTAAAGGCATTAAGGATCGCACAGGTCTTGAAGCGGTCCCGCACCTGACATGCATTGATGCGACCCGTGATGAGCTGCGTACCATTGCTCAGGACTACTGGCATAACGGTATTCGTCATATTGTTGCCCTGCGCGGCGACCTGCCGCCGGGAAGCGGTAAACCGGATATGTATGCTTCCGACCTGGTGACTCTGCTGAAAGACGTTGCAGACTTCGATATCTCCGTTGCGGCTTACCCGGAAGTGCACCCGGAAGCGAAAAGCGCTCAGGCCGATTTGCTGAACCTGAAGCGTAAGGTTGATGCCGGTGCAAACCGCGCGATCACCCAGTTTTTCTTCGATGTAGAAAGCTATCTGCGCTTTCGCGATCGCTGCGTGTCTGCGGGAATCGATGTGGAAATTATTCCGGGCATCCTGCCGGTATCTAACTTTAAGCAGGCGAAAAAATTTGCTGACATGACCAACGTCCGCATTCCTGCGTGGATGTCGACCATGTTTGATGGTCTTGATGATGACGCGGAAACCCGCAAGCTGGTAGGCGCGAATATCGCCATGGATATGGTGAAAATTCTCAGTCGCGAAGGGGTGAAGGATTTTCACTTCTATACCCTCAATCGTGCCGAGATGAGCTACGCTATTTGTCACACACTGGGTGTAAGACCTAACTAAACAGATGCCCCAGCCCTCTACGGAGGGCTTTTTGTTGATCATTTTGATCTACATCTCTGCAACTTAAAATATAAAAGGAATTAGCTATCGAATCTGTGGGTTATTTCGACTATATCTTATCTCTGGTGGTGTATATCGTAGTCAGAACACTGTAAAGGGAGCATATAGATGAGCATGTCCGACGATAGCCAAAACGCATCAACTGCCGGTAAGTGTCCTTTTCATCAAGGCGGTCACGATCAGAGCGCGGGAGCAGGAACGAACAACCGCGACTGGTGGCCAAATCAACTCCGCGTTGATCTTTTAAACCAACATTCCAACCGTTCGAACCCGCTGGGTGAGGACTTCGACTACCGCAAAGAGTTTAGTAAACTCGACTATTCTGCCCTGAAAGGGGATCTCAGAGCCCTTCTGTCCGAATCTCAACCGTGGTGGCCCGCTGACTGGGGAACCTATGCCGGATTGTTTATCCGCATGGCATGGCACGGCGCGGGAACCTATCGCTCTATCGATGGACGCGGTGGAGCGGGTCGCGGACAGCAGCGTTTTGCACCACTGAACTCCTGGCCGGACAACGTCAGCCTTGATAAAGCGCGTCGTCTGCTGTGGCCAATCAAGCAGAAATATGGTCAGAAAATTTCCTGGGCCGACCTGTTTATCCTCGCGGGTAACGTGGCGCTGGAAAACTCAGGTTTCCGTACCTTTGGCTTTGGTGCCGGTCGTGAAGATGTCTGGGAACCGGATCTCGACGTAAACTGGGGTGATGAAAAAGCCTGGCTGACTCACCGTCACCCGGAAGAGCTGGCAAAAGCGCCGCTGGGCGCCACCGAAATGGGCCTTATTTATGTGAACCCGGAAGGGCCGGACCATAGCGGCGAACCGCTTTCTGCGGCAGCGGCTATTCGCGCGACCTTCGGTAACATGGGGATGAACGACGAAGAAACCGTGGCGCTGATTGGCGGCGGTCATACGTTGGGCAAAACCCACGGCGCAGCAGCGGCATCGCACGTTGGCGCCGATCCAGAATCCGCACCGATTGAAGCGCAGGGCCTGGGCTGGGCCAGCAGCTACGGTAGTGGCGCGGGCGCGGATGCAATTACTTCCGGTCTGGAAGTGGTGTGGACGCAGACGCCTACCCAATGGAGCAACTATTTCTTCGAGAACCTGTTCAAATATGAGTGGGTGCAGACTCGCAGTCCGGCAGGCGCGATTCAGTTTGAAGCGGTTGACGCGCCAGAAATTATTCCCGATCCGTTTGATCCGTCGAAAAAACGCAAGCCGACGATGCTGGTTACCGACCTGACGCTGCGTTTCGATCCTGAGTTTGAAAAGATCTCTCGCCGTTTCCTGAACGATCCGCAAGCGTTCAACGAAGCGTTTGCCCGTGCGTGGTTTAAACTGACGCACCGCGATATGGGGCCAAAATCGCGTTACATTGGACCGGAAGTGCCAAAAGAAGATCTGATTTGGCAAGACCCGCTGCCGCATGCGTTCTTCAACCCAAGCGAAGAAGATATCCTGAAGCTGAAGGCGACCATCGCTGCTTCCGGACTGTCAGTGGGCGAACTGGTATCGGTAGCGTGGGCTTCGGCATCGACTTTCCGTGGCGGGGATAAACGTGGCGGCGCTAACGGTGCGCGTCTGGCGCTGGACCCACAACGTGGCTGGGATGTGAATGCCACTGCGGCACGCGTTCTGCCTGTGCTGGAAGGTATTTATAAGTCTGCCCATACTGCCTCGTTGGCCGATATTATCGTGCTGGCCGGTGTTGTCGGTATCGAGCAGGCGGCTAGCGCTGCGGGCGTCAGCATCAAGGTACCTTTTGCGCCGGGTCGTGTGGATGCGCGTCAGGATCAAACGGATATTGAGATGTTTGAACTGCTTGAGCCGATTGCCGATGGTTTCCGTAACTACCGTGCTCGTCCTGACGTGTCGACCACCGAGTCGCTGCTGATCGACAAAGCGCAGCAGTTGACGCTAACCGCACCGGAAATGACCGTGCTGGTGGGCGGTATGCGCGTACTGGGCACCAACTTTGATGGTAGCCAGCACGGCGTCTTTACCGATCGCCCTGGCGTACTCAGCACTGACTTCTTCGTCAATCTGCTGGATATGCGTCATGAGTGGAAGGCGGTTGATGAGTCACAAGAGCTGTTTGAAGGTCGTGACCGTTCGAGCGGCGAAGTAAAATACACCGCAACTCGCGCCGATCTGGTGTTTGGTTCTAACTCTGTACTGCGCGCAGTGGCTGAAGTTTATGCCTGCAGCGATGCTCACGAGAAGTTCGTGAGAGATTTCGTTGCCGCATGGGTGAAAGTGATGAACCTGGATCGTTTCGATCTGCTGTAACAGACCATGCCGGATATCGCTTGTGCGGGTCCGGCATAGTATGAACAAAAAAATCCCCGCAATTGCGGGGATTTTTATTGGTCGGTTATTCCCACTCTTGCAGGTAACGTTGACCGTACTGGTCAGCCACCAGCAGGGCGGCATACACCTGGTCCGGCGTTGCGCCGCCAGGCATGTTGTGGATGGTTTCGCCTTCGGCACAGGCAGCTTCAGCCACAATGCGCATTTTCGCCGGAATATCCTGTTTGATGTCCAGTTGCGCCAGGGTAATCGGCAGGCCAACGGAATGACACAGCGCCGCAACGGTTTCAATTTCATCGACCGGCGCGTTTTCCAGGACCAGTTGCGTCAGCGTGCCGAAAGCCACTTTCTCGCCGTGGTAATAGTGATGCGCATCCGGGATTGCCGTCAGACCGTTATGGATGGCGTGCGCCGCCGCCAGACCGCCGCTTTCAAAACCGACGCCGCTCAGATAGGTGTTGGCTTCAATAACGCGCTCCAGCGCAGGCGTTACCACGTGCTGCTCGGCGGCCAGCATCGCTTTTTCACCTTCTTCTATCAGCGTATTAAAGCACAGCTCAGCCAGCGCCAGCGCCGCCTGAGTGCACTGACCGCCCGCCATGGTGGTTGCGCCGCTGCGTGAACAGGCGCGCGCTTCGAACCAGGTCGCCAACGCATCGCCGATGCCCGCGGCTAACAGACGCGCCGGTGCGCCCGCGACAATTTTGGTATCAACAATGACCCTGTCCGGGTTATTGGGCAGCAGCAAATAGCGATCGAATTCACCGGCATCGGTGTAAATAACGGACAGCGCGCTGCACGGTGCATCGGTAGAGGCGATGGTTGGCGCAATGGCGACAGGCACACCCATAAAGTGCGCCAGCGCTTTGGCAGTATCCAGCGTTTTACCGCCGCCAATACCAAGTACTGCGCCACATTGCGCTTTTTCTGCCACGCCGCGCAGACGGTCGATTTCGTTTTGTGAACACTCGCCGCCAAACGGTGCAATCTCCAGCGCCAGTCCGGCATCCTGGAAGCTTTTTTCCAGTGCGCCCTGGGCAAAGCCTAAGACAAACTTGTCCCCAACGACCAGCCAGCGCTCTGCCAGTGGTTTGAGGTAGTTGCCAAGACGGGTAATAACATCGGCACCCTGGATGTACTTACCAGGTGATTGAATAATGCGATCCATACTTTATTTCCCTCACAGGTTGATGTGACCAAATGTATTGTTCCAGTCATGTTCAAACTTCTCTATTGCTGACTCTACCGCAGGGGTATTGAGCATTTGTTGCGCTACGTCTAATGGCAGGGTGATTGCTTCGCATCCTGCCAGTAAGCAATCCAGCGCCTGACGAGGGGTTTTAAAGCTGGCTGCCAGTACCATGCTTTTTGGCGCATGCAGTTCCAGTAACGTTTGCAGTTCTTGTACCGTGCGAATTCCGTCGCCGCCCTGCGCGTCAATACGGTTAACGTAAGGCGCGATATATTTCGCCCCCGCCAGCGCTGCCAGCAGCCCCTGAGAGGCACTGTACACGGCGGTTCCCAGCGTGGTGATACCCTCTTTTTTCAGCATCTTGATCGCGGCCAGACCTTCGGATGTCACCGGGATTTTTACCACCAGACCGGGGACCGCGTTGCTCAGACGTTTGGCTTCCTCCACCATGCCTTGTGCGTCGCGGCTCATGGTTTGGGCAAACAGAATGCCCTCTTCGCCAATGGCGTTTTGCAGGCGCGGCAGCACATCCCAGATGGATTCTTTGTTTGCTGCCACAATGCTTGGGTTGGTGGTGACACCCGCGATAGGGAAGATGCGTGCCAGACGTTCGACTTCCGCAACGTTGGCGGTATCAAGGTAAAGTTCCATACAAAAACACCCTCTTTAAAGTTCAAGTTCATGTTGCAGCAGGCTGGCGATAGCGTCGGCAGAGGCGGCGTTAACCAGCGCGTTACGGAATTCTTCATGCATAATGCGCCGTGCCAGACGCGAGAAAATACGCATATGCTGGTCGCCCGCGGCGTGTTTGTTGAGCGTCAGCATAATAATGAATTGCGCATCATCATCACCCCAACGTACCGGCGCTTGCAGGCGCGCTACGCTGATAGTGGACTGCTCAATATGTTCTGATTTGCTGTGCGGAATGGCGAAGCTAAAACCTAATCCGGTAGAGAAGACCGCTTCGCGCGCCCACAGATCGGCTTCCAGTTTACGCGGATAGCGGCAACGACCTGCCAGCAGGAGGTTGTCGGTCATCCCTTTGATGACCTCCTCTTTACTACGCCAGTCGCTATCCAGCGTGATGCACTCGGCGGTAACCAGAGGGGTATCCTGTTGGGTCATGCGGAACTGGGCCAGCAGATGTTCGACCTCCAGCGACGTTCGACACGCCATTGCTTGATTCAGCAACTGACGGCAGGCGCGGCTGTCAAGTTGCGCCATCCGCGCTTTGGCGGCGGGAATGGAGGGAGCGCTCATGCTGATCTCGTCCAGACCCAGTCCCACAAGCAGCGGTAGCACTGAACCTTTAGCGCCAAGTTCGCCGCACAGGCCAATCCATTTCCCCTGACGATGTACCGCCTGTACGGCGTAATCCAGTGCACGCAAGAAGGCTGGATTCAGGCTGTTGTAATGGCGGGTAACTTTGGCGTTGTCGCGGTCGACCGCCAGCAGGTATTGCGTCAGGTCATTACTGCCAATACTAAAGAAATCAATTTCTTCGCAGCATTGATCGATGATGAACATCACTGACGGAACCTCCAGCATGATACCGAGCGGGATCTTCTCATCAAACGGGATGTGTTCAGTACGCAGTTGCTGTTTGGCTTCGGCCAGCTTCTCTTTGACCCACAGGATCTCTTCCATAGAGGAGATCATTGGGATCATGATTTTCAGGCTACCGTGCGCTGATGCGCGCAGGATCGATCGCAGTTGTGTGGTAAACAAAGCGGCGTATTCTTCATAGATACGCACCGCGCGATAACCGAGGAACGGGTTGGCTTCGGCAGGAATATTCAGGTAATCAACGGGTTTATCACCACCGATATCCATGGTGCGTACAATGATGCTGCGTCCCTGCGCGGGCTCCAGCACCTGGCAGAAAATGTTGTATAGCTCGTTCTCATCCGGGGCGCAGGTACGGTCCATATACAGCATTTCCGTGCGGAACAGGCCAACCGCTTCCGCACCGTTGCCAAAGGCTGCTTGCGCTTCCACGGAATGGGCGATGTTGGCGGCGACTTCCATGCGGATGCCATCACCCGTGCGCGCCTCTTGGGTCAGCCAGATACGTTGTTGTTCTCGAATGGCATCCTGGATACGGGCTTCCTGCTGGTAGTAACGTACGACGGATTCATCAGGGGCAACAATGACCGCTCCTGCGTTACCATCGATATAAACCGTTTGCTGCAGCCATGGCATTAAGGATTCAATATCCACGCCAACCAGCGTAGGAATGTTGAATGACCGGGCGAGAATCACCGTGTGTGAAGTGGTACCGCCGCTTTTTAACAGTAAGCCTTTCAGCAATGTTTTGTCCAGTTCGAGGAACTGGCTCGGTGTGAGCTCGTCCGCCATACAGACCGTAGGCTGGGTTAGTTTTCCCGGCGCAGGGAAACGCTGCTCTCCATAAATTTGCTGCAGAAGCTGGAAGCAGACATCGCGCACATCCAGCGCACGTTCCTGTAAATAACTGCTGCTGGAGCGGGCGAATTCATCACAAAAATGTCCGGCACTTTCGACAATCGCCTGGGCGCAGCTTAACCCGCGAGATACTCCAGCGAGCAGGTGCTGACGCAGTGAGAGGTCGCTTGCTAGCGAGCGGTGTGCTTCCAGAATCGCACTGGTTGCGCCGTCGCTGTCGAGTAACCGAAACGCAATATTCTTCATCAGCAGCGTTAAGCCGTTATCCAGTGCCGCCTGCTCGGTTTCAATATCTTTAACGGATGGGAGATTGTTAAGGGCGTTGAGATCCAGCGAAGAGAGCAGACTCAGAACGCCTCCCGCACTGCCGCTGCAGACGGTGCGAGCGCGAAAAAGCTGTGGGTTTAGATTGGTGAGGGATGCAGGAAGTGGCTCCAGCTCGTTGCTTTTGGCTTCCGCTAGCGGTGCATCGCAGTGTGGAAATTCATTACGTAACCATTGGGTTAAATGCTGGTGGGCTGCCTGTTCATCAGCACCGGAAATCAGCAACTGGCAGCTATCACCCGCCAGAGTATCGGTGCCAATCAGCGCCAATGCGCTCTTGGCGTTACCCCTACGTTCGGTACGCAGGTTGTGCCACTCAATGTGCGAAGTAAAGGTGTTGCACTGCGTTTCTATGTGACTTGCCGGGCGCGCATGTACGCCATTGGGCAGCTCACAGGTAAATTCCACAATCAGGGCCATAGCCTCATCTCCCATAACGATTTCTCGCTACAGGATAAAAGGGCAACGCCTGAGCCTGCCATCTGACAAATCTGCCAAAAACTGGATAAATGTAATGTAACCATCAAAGTGAGATATCCCTCACAAGTCAGTTTGTCCTCTATAAATTCCGAGAAACTACAAGTTATGAGGCGGATCGCATTTTTGCTCTGACATTACAAAAGTCCAGCAAATGGCCTTTTTATCCACTGTTTGCGCCGCGTCGGATTGCCTATTGTTTTCCGCAACAAGTTTATGGATATGGGCTTTAGGCAGCCTGGGAGCGACTTATGAAAGAGTTGGTACAAATCCTGAAAAATACCCGTCAGCACCTGATGACGGGTGTTTCGCATATGATCCCCTTCGTAGTCGCGGGTGGAATTTTGCTGGCGGTCTCCGTCATGTTGTATGGCAAGGGCGCGGTACCGGATGCGGCGACCGATCCTAATCTCAAGAAACTGTTTGATATTGGCGTCGCAGGGCTGACGTTGATGGTGCCATTCCTTGCCGCTTACATTGGTTATTCCATTGCTGAACGTTCTGCTCTCGCCCCTTGTGCGATTGGCGCATGGGTGGGAAACAGCTTCGGCGCAGGTTTTTTCGGCGCGCTAATTGCCGGGATTATTGGCGGTATCGTCGTCCATTATCTGAAGAAGATCCCCGTACATAAGGTGTTGCGATCGGTAATGCCTATCTTCGTTATTCCTATTGTCGGCACCTTTATCACCGCAGGCATCATGATGTGGGGCCTGGGAGAACCCGTTGGCGCGTTAACCACTAGCCTGACCGAGTGGCTGCAGGGTATGCAGCAGGGCAGCATCGTGCTGCTGGCGGTAATTATGGGACTGATGTTGGCCTTCGATATGGGGGGGCCGATTAACAAAGTTGCCTACGCTTTCATGCTGATTTGCGTGGCGCAGGGTGTTTATACCGTGGTCGCAATCGCCGCGGTAGGGATCTGCGTGCCGCCGCTGGGCTTAGGTTTGGCGACGCTGATTGGTCGTAAGAATTTCTCTTCTGAAGAACGTGAAGCCGGTAAAGCCGCGCTGGTGATGGGCTGCGTTGGCGTAACGGAAGGCGCAATTCCTTTTGCTGCCGCCGATCCGCTGCGCGTTATCCCATCCATTATGGTGGGTTCCGCCTGCGGCACGGTAACCGCCGCGCTGTTTGGTGCGCAGTGTTATGCCGGCTGGGGCGGGCTGATTGTTCTGCCGGTCGTGGAAGGAAAATTGGGTTATATCGCGGCGGTTGCCGTGGGGGCTGTAGTGACCGCTGTGTGCGTTAACGTACTGAAAAGTCTGGCGCGGAAAAAAGTGTCTCAGGTCGATCAGAAAGAAGACGACCTGGATTTAGATTTTGAAATGAATTAAGCGAGGAATGAGTCATGACCAAGATTATCGCAGTAACTGCATGTCCTTCTGGCGTTGCCCACACCTATATGGCCGCCGAAGCGCTGGAAAGCGCCGCTAAAGCCAAGGGGTGGGAAGTAAAGGTTGAGACTCAGGGGTCGATCGGTCTGGAAAACGAACTGACCGCGGCGGATGTGGCAGAAGCCGACATGGTCATTCTGACCAAAGACATTGGTATTAAGTTTGAAGAGCGTTTTGCGGGCAAAACTATCGTTCGTGTCAACATCAGCGAGGCAGTGAAACGTGCCGACGCCATCATGAACAAGATTGGCGCACACCTTGCGCAAACCGCATAACGGTTTGTTTGCCGGAGGGTGGTTTCGACTTATCCGGCCTATTGATACGTAGGCCAGATAAGCACAGCGCCATCTGGCATCAGTTTTTCTACAGGAGTTCCTCATGACTAACCGTATCCAACGTTTAAAAAACGCTCTGTTTCAGAATAACCGCGAAATTTCGCTTGAGCGTGCGCTGCTATATACCGCCAGCCACCAGCAGACGGAGGGTGAGCCGGTTATTCTGCGGCGGGCGAAAGCCACCGCATATATTCTTGAGCACGTTGAAATATCGATTCGTGATGAGGAACTGATAGCCGGGAACCGTACCGTTAAACCGCGGGCGGGCATAATGTCGCCGGAAATGGATCCTTACTGGCTGCTCAACGAGCTGGAGCAGTTTCCAACCCGTCCGCAGGACCGTTTTGACATCAGCGAAGAGGATAAACATCTCTATCGCGATGTGCTGTATCCGTACTGGGAAAAGCGGTCGATGAAAGATTTCATCAACGGTCAGATGACCGATGAGGTAAAAGCCGCTGTCCGTACGCAGATTTTTAGCGTTAACCAGACGGATAAAGGTCAGGGGCATATCATTATTGATTATCCGCGCCTGTTGAATCTCGGGCTTGGCGAACTGGTAGCGCAGATGCGGGCGCATTGTCTGCAGCAGCCGGATAACCACTTTTATCAGGCTGCTCTGTTGCTGCTTGAGGCTTCGCAAAGCCACATTCTGCGTTACGCCCTGCTGGCAGAACAAATGGCGGAAAGCTGCCCGGATGCGCAGCGACGTCAGGAATTGCTGACGATTGCAGAAAACTCCCGGCATAACGCCCAGCATAAGCCGCAAACCTTCTGGCAAGCATGTCAGCTGTTCTGGTACATGAACATTATTTTGCAATATGAGTCCAACGCCAGTTCGCTCTCACTCGGACGCTTCGACCAGTATATGCTGCCGTTTTATCAGACCTCGCTGACGCAGGAGGAAGATCCTGCATTCTTAAAAGAAATCCTCGAATCGCTATGGGTGAAATGCAATGACATTGTACTGCTGCGATCCACCAGCAGCGCGCGCTATTTCGCTGGCTTCCCAACAGGTTACACCGCACTGCTTGGGGGATTAACGGAGAATGGTCGTAGTGCGGTAAACGTACTGTCGTTTCTCTGCCTTGATGCTTATCAGAGCGTACAACTGCCGCAACCAAATCTCGGTGTGCGCACGAACGCGTTGATCGATACGCCGTTCCTGATGAAAACGGCACAGACCATTCGCCTTGGGACCGGCATTCCGCAAATCTTTAATGATGAAGTGGTGGTGCCCGCATTTCTTAACCGTGGCGTCTCGCTGGAAGATGCGCGAGATTACGCGGTAGTCGGCTGTGTCGAGCTGTCTATTCCAGGCAGAACATACGGTTTGCACGACATCGCCATGTTTAATCTGCTGAAAGTAATGGAAATCTGCCTGCATGAGAACGAAGGCAATCGCGCGCTGACGTACGAAGACCTGTTGAAGCATATTCGTGCCAAAATCAGCCACTACATTACGTTGATGGTCGAAGGCAGTAATATCTGCGATATCGGTCATCGCGACTGGGCGCCGGTGCCGCTGCTCTCCTCGTTTATTAGCGATTGTCTGGATAAAGGGTGTGATATTACCGACGGCGGCGCGCGTTATAACTTCTCCGGCGTACAGGGGATCGGCATTGCGAACCTGAGCGATTCGCTGCATGCGCTCAATGGACTGGTATTTGAACAACAGCGCTTAACTTTTGACGAACTTTTGTCGGTGCTAAAAGACAACTTTGCTACCCCGGAAGGCGAGAAAATTCGCGCCAGGCTGATTAACCGCTTCGAAAAATACGGCAACGATATTGATGATGTAGATAACATCAGCGCCGAACTGCTGCGTCATTACTGTAAAGAGGTAGAGAAATACCAGAATCCACGCGGCGGGCAATTTACGCCGGGTTCATATACTGTCTCTGCGCACGTGCCGCTGGGTTCGGTCGTCGGAGCGACACCGGATGGTCGCTTCGCCGGGGAACAGTTGGCGGACGGGGGGCTGTCGCCGATGCTGGGTCAGGATATGCAAGGGCCGACGGCGGTATTGAAATCGGTCAGCAAGCTGGATAACACGTTGCTTTCCAATGGGACTTTGCTGAACGTGAAGTTTACGCCAGCCACACTGGAAGGTGAGGCTGGTTTACGCAAGCTGGCGGATTTTCTGCGGGCATTTACCCAGCTCAAGCTCCAGCACATCCAGTTTAACGTGGTGAATGCCGACACATTGCGAGAAGCGCAGCAGCGCCCACAAGATTTCGCCGGGCTGGTGGTGCGCGTGGCGGGTTACAGCGCCTTCTTTGTCGAGCTGTCGAAGGAGATCCAGGATGACATCATTCGCCGCACCGCGCATCAGCTGTGAGGTTATTGACCCACGTGGCGAGGACGTCGCGCGTATATTTAATATTCAGCGTTACTCACTGAATGATGGACAAGGTATTCGTACGGTAGTCTTTTTTAAAGGTTGTCCGCATACCTGCCCGTGGTGCGCCAACCCTGAATCTCTCTCCCCACGTATTGAAACAGTACGGCGGGAGAGTAAATGCCTGCACTGTACACCCTGTCTACGTGATGCTGATGAGTGTCCCACCGGTGCGTTTGAACGTATCGGTCGTGATATCTCGCTGGACGAGCTGGAACGTGAAGTGATGAAAGATGATATTTTCTTTCGCACCTCTGGCGGGGGGGGGACGCTTTCCGGTGGTGAAGTGCTGATGCAAGCGCCCTTTGCTGTACGATTCCTGCAACGTCTGCGGCGCTGGGATGTTCGCTGCGCGATTGAAACGGCTGGCGATGCGCCAGCCAGTCGTTTGTTATCGCTGGCAAGAGAGTGCGATGAGGTGCTGTTTGACCTCAAAATTATGGATATCCATTTGGCGCGTAAGACCATTAATATGAACCTGCCGCGCGTGCTGGCGAATTTACGACTAATGGTCGCTGAAGGGGTTAATGTCATTCCTCGCCTGCCGCTGATTCCGGGCTTTACGATGAATGTAGAGAACACGCAGCAGGCGTTGACGCTGTTGTCATCATTAGGCATAAAGCAGGTGCACCTGCTAACGTTTCATCAATATGGCGAACCGAAATACAACCTGCTCGGATTACCCTGGTCGATGAAAGAAGTGCCCGTCCCGTCGGCGCAAGAGATAGATTTTATACGTAAGATGGCAGAATGCGCCGGATTTCAGGTAACAGTAGGAGGATAGTATGGCCATCGCACCTGTACGATATCTGGTTGCTGTCACCGCGTGCGTAAGCGGCGTGGCCCATACTTATATGGCCGCTGAACGGCTGGAGAAACTCTGCCAGCAGGAGAAATGGAGCATCAAGATTGAAACTCAGGGCGCGTTGGGTACCGAAAATCGCCTGACGGAAGAGGATATTAACCGTGCTGATGCGGTGTTGCTTATTACCGATATTGAACTGGCAGGAGCAGAGCGATTTACGCAGAGCCGATACGTCCAGTCGGGCATTAGCGCATTTCTGCGTGAGCCGCAGCGGGTGATGAGCGCCGTGCGAAAGCTGCTTTCTGCACCACAGCACACACATCTTACTTTGGATTAGCTTTTATCTCCGTCAGTTGGCTGTGGTATTGCCGACGATATTCTGACGGCGAACGTTCGGTATTTTTGCGAAACAGGCGGCAGAAATAGTTGCTGTCAACAAACCCACAGGTGTGCGCCACTTCTTTGATCTTCAGCTCATAACCCTTCAGCAGCGTTTTCGCGTGTTCCAGTCGCGTGTGATTCAGGTATTCGTTAAACCCGATAGCGCCCGTTTTTTGAAACAGGTGGGAGAGGTAATTGGGTGAGATGTAAAACGCCTGCGCGACGGATTCTCGGGTGAGCGGCGAAGCGTAGCGTTCATCAATATAGTCGCGAATGGCTTCGAAAAGCGCCTGACTGCGTGATGCGGTCTGGATCTGGCTGCCCAGCAGATCGCGGCAGTGGCTCAGTAAGCTCGCAACGATTAGCCTGGCGGTTTGTTGCTCCTGCGGTTGCATCTGCATTTCATTGAGCGTTTGCAGCAGGAAAGAGCCAATTCGTGGCCCACGCCGCGCGACGTGCTGGCGGGTAAGATTTTGATACTGCTTGCCGTCCCACTGGACGATGCTGAAACCCAGTTGCTGTTTGCCGAACAGAATGCTGAGCGTGGTGACCGGTGTGAGCCACTGCGGAAAGTTCCAGCCGCCAGCCGGAACGAATAGCACATCGCAAGGCAGTAACGTCGCGGATGCGCCAGCAACTCCGTTATCGGTGAACTCACCTTCCAGCACAATTTCCAGCCGGGGAAAATCGACCTGATACGCCAGCTCCGGCGTTGAGCTACTGGTGCTGGCAAAATAAACCTGTCGCAGCGGCGTGGGGCCGTTAATCAGGCGGGAGAGAAGATGGCTGACGTCGTGATACATGTTAATCCCTTGCAGGCAGCAGACAGGGGAAACAGTAACCGTCATCATAAAAAAAGGCCACTCTTTAAGAGTGGCCGATACGAGTATTACTGATTACCGATTTGATCGCCGTACGGCAGGCTATCGTAATCAATCAGGGCATTCTTTTTGTACGGATTGCCAATCCAGCGGGTCGTCTCTTTGAACTGCGGGCTGGTAATGGATCGGGTCGGATCAAAACCGTCGTAGGTGAATCCCGCTAAATCAGACCAGGTGTGGATAAGCTCTGAGCTGCTGTATTTACGATTCACATCCTGTGAGAAGTCACGCGGGTGTGCAGCCTGCCATTTTTCAGAGGTCCACAGCAGGAACGGTACCGTATACATATGGCGCGTCGGGTTGTCTTCATTACGACCCTGCGTTTTATGCGGTGGCGTATCGTATACCTCCTCCCCGTGATCGGAGAAGTAGAGCAGGAAGCCGTTCGGGTCTGTCGCTTTATAGTCTTTGATCAGACTCGCAATGATATGGTCATTGTAGACATTCGCGCTGTCGTAATCGTTGTATGCTTCCAGCTCATCATCATCCAGGCCGGGGGGAACATGGTCGACATTGTTATCGAATTTACCCTGACCATCCGGATAGCGGAATTTGTACTTAATATGCGTACCCAGCAGGTGCACGATGATGAACTTTTTCGGTGCCGGGTCGGCCAGTACTTCTTTAAATGGCGCCAGCACATTGCTGTCATATTCGCGCGCACTTTGCGTACGCTGCTGATTCATATAGAACTGCTTATCCGTCTGCTTAGAGAACACGGTCAGCATGGTGTTGCGAGCCGTCATCGTCTGCTGATTGGTGATCCAGAAGGTTTTATAACCTGCCTGTTTCATCATATTCATCAGAGACGGTTGAGTCAGGTACAGGTCCGGATTCTTCTCGTTGGCGAAGGTCAGCGCCTGCTGCAGGATTTCAATGGTGTACGGACGTGAGGTCACGACATTATTGAATACGGTGAAGTTAGGATCGGATTTATGCAATGCATCCAGTTCTGGCGTCGTTTCGCGCGGGTAACCATACAGGCTCATGCGACCACGCTGCGTTGACTCGCCAATGACCAGCACCAGCGTACGTGGGGCATCGCCGGAGTTATCTTTGAAGTTAGCCAGCGGCGGCAGGGCATTGTTCTCATTCAGCAGGCTATTGAGTGAGGTCAACTGCTGACGGTACTGATAATACCCGGAGATGAATTGCCACGGTGCGGCGGGCTCCATACGTGAGGCGAGACCATTTACCGTTTTTTCAAACGGCTTGTGTTTGATGAAAGTGTTAACGGCTATCGGATGCAGAATCAAACCGTATAACAACGCAAACGACACCAGATAGCGCCAGGGCGATGGAATATGAACAGGGCGCAGACGCGTCCACAGCAGAATAGCGATAGCCGTATAGGCCAGAGCGATAAGAACAATTTTTAGGCTGAAATACTGGCTGAGATATTCGCTGGCTTCGTTCGCATTGGTTTCAAACATCACATACAGAACGCTTTGCGAGAACTCTTGTCCGTAGATGACGTAATAGCTCAGAGCAGCCAGCGAGGCCGCCCATAGCACCATGCCAATGACGGCAGCAATAATACGGATACGGTTTGGAAATAAAAATACCGGGATTAACCACAGCGAACTGAATAGCAAGGAGTCGCGTAATCCATTAGTTCCGCTATATCCGGTTAAACAAATAACGACCTGGAGTAAAGTGGAAAAAAACCAAAAATAGAGGAGCGCCCAACCCAGGGCTTTCCAGCTAAATTTAGGTTTAGACTGGAGTTGTAAGGATTGCATAATGTGAGCCTGTCTTTAATCGTAGCGCCAAGAGTAGCGACTTAATATTAAGAGGAACTTAAGCATCACGATCTTAGGATCGTGTTTTGCTGTTGATATATTCACAATGTGAATATATTCAGGCGGGAATATATTGAAAAAGAAGCGGTTATGACAGCAGTTTTTGTTGTCGCCTTCGTACAATAGCACGAAGGCGACGAGGGGGGACGTTAGCCTGTATTACGCATGCCGGCTGCGACACCAGCGATTGTCACCATCAGCGCTTGTTCAACGCGCGGATCCGGTGCATTGCCTTGCTCTTCCGCCAGGCGTGAGCGGTGTAACAGCTCAGCCTGTAAGACATTCAGCGGGTCAGTATAAATATTTCTTAACTGAATGGACTCGGCAATCCACGGCAGGTCGGCCATCAAATGTGAGTCGTTGGCAATCGCCAGCACGACATCGATATCGGCTTCCAGGCGCTGACGCAGCTCTTCACCCAGCGGCCACAGCTCTTTTTTGACCAGGCGCTGATCGTAGTATTCTGCCAGCCACAGGTCTGCTTTGGCGAAAACCATTTCCAGCATGCCAAGACGTGTGGAGAAGAATGGCCAGTCGCGGCACATTGCTTCGAGTTCGCTTTGCTTACCGTCTTCAACCACTTTTTGCAGTGCGGTGCCTGCACCCAGCCATGCCGGGAGCATCAGGCGGTTCTGCGTCCAGGCAAAAATCCACGGAATGGCGCGCAGAGACTCTACCCCGCCGGTTGGGCGACGTTTTGCCGGGCGTGAACCGAGCGGTAATTTACCCAGTTCCTGCTCTGGCGTTGCGGAGCGGAAGTAAGGGACGAAGTCTTTGTTTTCACGTACATATCCACGATAGAGCTCACAGGAAATATCGGAAAGCTCATCCATGATATGACGCCAGTTATCTTTCGGCTCTGGCGGCGGTAACAGGTTGGCCTCCAGAATTGCTGCGGTATACAGCGACAGGCTGCTGATGGTCACTTCCGGCAGGCCGTACTTAAAGCGGATCATCTCCCCTTGTTCTGTCACGCGCAGACCGCCTTTCAGGCTGCCTGGTGGTTGAGAAAGCAGCGCCGCATGCGCAGGCGCGCCACCGCGACCAATGGAGCCACCGCGACCGTGGAACAGCGTCAGTTCGATACCGGCTTTTTCGCAGGTTTTGATCAACGCGTCCTGCGCCTGATATTGCGCCCAGGAGGCCGCCATTACGCCTGCATCTTTTGCGGAGTCAGAGTAGCCAATCATGACCATCTGTTTGCCCTGAATAAAGCCACGGTACCAGTCAATGTTCAGGAGCTGGGACATGACGTCATCGGCGTTGTTGAGGTCGTCCAGCGTTTCAAACAGCGGGGCAACCGGCATAGCAAAACCGATACCGGCTTCTTTCAGTAGCAGATGTACGGCCAGTACATCCGATGGCGTTTTCGCCATTGAGATAACATAGGCGGCAATGGAGCCATACGGGGCTTCAGCAATGACCCGGCAGGTGTCGAGCACTTCGCGGGTGTCGTTGCTCGGCTCCCAGTTACGTGGGAGCAGCGGACGCTTGGAGTTCAGCTCGCGGATCAGGAAAGCCTGTTTATCCGCTTCCGACCAGTTTTCGTAGTCGCCAATGCCCAGATAACGGGTCAGTTCGCCAAGGGCTTCAGTGTGACGGGTGCTTTCCTGACGAATATCAATACGTACCAGCGGTACGCCGAAACATTTCACGCGGCGTAGGGTGTCGAGCAATTCGCCATTGGCGATAATGCCCATGCCACAGGCCTGCAGAGACTGATAGCACGCATATAGCGGGTCCCAGAGCTGTTCGTTTTGGGTGAGAAGTCCCGCAGGTTTCGGTAATTTCTCGCCTTTCAGACGGGCTTCCAGCCAGGCCTGGGTTGCCATCAGACGTGAACGCAGGGTTTTCATCAGATAACGGTAAGGTTCTGCTGCGCCTTCTTCACCCACCAGCGCCAACAGTTCCGGTGTGGCATCCACCATCGACAGCTCAGAAATCAGAAACTGAATGTCTTTCAGGAACAGATCGGTCGCTTTCCAGCGGCTGAGTAGCAGCACGTGACGGGTGATATCCGCCGTTACGTTCGGGTTGCCATCGCGGTCGCCGCCCATCCAGGAGGTAAAGCGAACCGGGACAAAATCAACGGGCAGCTTATAGCCCAGATGCTCTTCCAGTTGTTCGTTCAGCTCGCGCAGATAATTTGGTACGCCTTCCCACAGGCTATTTTCAACCACCGCGAAGCCCCATTTGGCTTCATCAACCGGGCTTGGGCGCAGCTTGCGGATTTCATCCGTATGCCAGGACTGGGCAATCAACTGGCGCAGACGGCGCATCAGCTGATGGCGCTCGTAATCGACGAGGTCTTTGTTATCAAGTTGCTTGAGACAGGCGTTCACTTCACCCATTTTATGGATCAGCGTACGGCGGGTGATCTCGGTCGGGTGGGCAGTGAGAACCAGCTCCAGGGAGAGAGATTCGACGGCTTTTTTGATGGTGGCTTCATCGAGGTTGGGCTGCTCTTTCAGTTTACGCAGAGTGCGAGCAATCACTTCCGGGTTGCTGGCTGCTTCGCCTTTTGGCGAAATGCTGTGGTACTGCTCGGCGGTGTTGGCCAGGTTCAGAAACTGGCTAAACGCGCGGGCAACCGGCAGCAGCTCGTCGTTAGACAGGTTTTGCAGCGTAGTGAGCAGCTCCTGGCGATTGACTTCATTGCCGGCGCGGGATGATTTGGACAACTTACGGATTGTTTCTACGCGGTCAAGAATGTTCTCTCCCAGCGCATCCTTGATGGTCTCCCCCAGCACTTTGCCGAGCATACTGACATTACTACGCAACGCGGAATATTGTTCGTTCATATTAACCCAGACACCCCATCTTTAATTTATGCGTCCTGTATCTTTCGCGCGACATCGGCGTTGGCTGCGCTTGCCCACCCGGTCACTTACTTATGTAAGCTCCTGGTATGAGCTCGCTTGCCGCCTTGCTGTGACACGAAATCTCTCGGACTTTGTTTGTTAGCCGTCTTTTATAAAGCCACGTAAAAGTCGTGACGTCAATTGCTGCGAAATCGGTTCAGCAAACGAAAAAATGACGGGAATTTACGTTATTTAATTCACATCGAATCAAATAAGCTTTGCTTATGGAAATGTTAATAAATTACCTCGCTTACCACTAAAGGGTTAGCGAGGCGATAAGCGGTTAATGCCAGCAGAAATGATGCACAACCTGGGTGATCAATTCGCGGGTTGGCTTAATAAAACGAGTTTCCAGATACTCATCCGGCTGATGCGCCTGATTAATGGAGCCAGGCCCTAACACCAGCGTCGGGCAAAGCGTCTGGATAAACGGCGCTTCGGTGCAGTAGTTCACCACCTCAGTCTGTGCGCCCAGCAGTTTCTCAACCACTTGTACCAGTTGATAATCCGGTGGGCACTCATAGCCTGGAATTGGCGGATGCAGCTCCGACACCGTCAGGCGACCCGGCCAGCGCTCGCTGACCGGGGCCAGCGCGTCGTTAAGTAAGCCATTGAGATCGTTAAGCGTCATGCCGGGCAGTGGGCGAATATCCATATGTAGCTCGCAGCAGGCGCAGATTCGGTTGGCGGCGTCGCCGCCGTGGATGTGACCCAAATTTAACGTCGGATACGGGACGGTAAAAGCATCATGGTGATAGCGCTCTTTCAGGTCATCGCGCAGATTCATGATATGACCGATGGCATCATGCATCAGTTCAATGGCATTCACGCCACGAGCCGGATCGCTCGAGTGACCCGATTGTCCCAAAATGCGAATCGCATTAGAGATATGACCTTTGTGCGCGCGGACCGGTTGTAGAGAAGTGGGTTCGCCAATGATCGCGCAGTCCGGGCGTAAAGCGGTGGTTTCAGAGAAATAACGCGCTCCCGCCATGCTGGTCTCTTCATCGGCAGTGGCCAGAATGTACAGGGGCTTTTTCAGTTGAGTGACGTCGACGTCACGCAGCGCGTCGAGGATAAAGGCGAAGAAGCCTTTCATATCTGCCGTACCCAAACCGTAGAGCTTATTGTCATGCTCGGTCAGGGTGAACGGATCGCGCGTCCAGCGTCCGTCGTCAAAGGGGACGGTATCGGTATGGCCCGCCAACAACAAACCACCGGCTCCCTGTCCAATGCTTGCCAGCATATTGAATTTATTGCGCGTGTCGGGAACCGGCTGGACCTCCACATTAAAGCCTAAATCTTTGAACCAGCCCGCCAGCAGAGTGATTAAACCTGCATTACTTTGGTCGAGCGCTTCTTCGGTGGCGCTAATCGACGGCATGGCAATCAGAGCGCGGTATATCTCGATAAATGGCGGTAAATTGTTTTTCATTGTTGACACACCTCGGGTCATGATAGTATCAATATTCATGCAGTATTTGTGAATAAAAATACATTAACGTTGAGCGTAATAAAACCCACCAAGTGTAAGGTGAGGTGATAAAGGCTTATATCTGGCAACAGAATCTAAGAAGGTGAGCAGCCCCGATGTTGAATACGCTGATTGTGGGCGCCAGTGGCTATGCCGGCGCAGAGCTTGTGACCTATGTAAATCGCCATCCTGATATGACCATAACCGCTTTGACCGTCTCAGCGCAAAGCAATGATGCAGGAAAATTAATCTCCGATTTGCATCCGCAGTTGAAAGGCATTGTCGATTTACCGTTACAGCCAATGTCAGATATCAGCGAGTTTAGCGCAGGGGTGGACGTTGTGTTCCTCGCAACGGCACATGAGGTGAGCCATGACCTGGCCCCGCAGTTTTTGCAGGCCGGATGCGTGGTGTTTGACCTCTCGGGCGCGTTTCGCGTAAACGACGGCGCGTTCTATGAAAAATATTACGGCTTTACCCATCAGCATCCCGACCTGCTGGAGCAGGCGGTTTATGGACTGGCGGAGTGGAGCGCAGACCAACTGAAAGACGCGAATTTGATTGCCGTGCCGGGTTGCTACCCGACGGCGGCGCAGCTGTCGCTGAAACCACTGATTGATGCCGGGCTGCTGGATCTCAGCCAGTGGCCGGTAATTAACGCCACCAGCGGCGTGAGCGGCGCGGGACGTAAGGCGGCTATTTCCAACAGCTTTTGTGAGGTGAGCCTGCAGCCGTATGGCGTGTTTACCCATCGCCATCAGCCGGAAATCGCTACTCACCTTGGTGCGGAGGTGATCTTCACCCCGCATCTGGGCAACTTCCCGCGCGGAATTCTGGAAACCATCACCTGCCGTTTGCAAGCGGGCGTAACCCATGCGCAAGTGGCTCAAACGTTGCAACAGGCGTATGGCGATAAGCCACTGGTGCGTCTGTATGACAAAGGCGTTCCGGCGCTGAAGAACGTGGTTGGCTTACCGTTCTGTGATATCGGGTTTGCCGTACAGGGTGAGCACCTGATCGTGGTGGCAACTGAAGACAACTTATTGAAAGGCGCGGCGGCACAGGCGATGCAGTGCGCAAATATTCGTTTTGGCTTTGCTGAAACTCAGTCTCTTATTTAAGGGTGCAACGATGAATCCATTAATTATCAAGCTGGGCGGCGTTTTACTGGATAGCGAAGAGGCGCTGGAGCGTCTGTTTACCGCACTGGTGAATTATCGTGAGTCGCATCAGCGACCGCTGGTCATTGTGCACGGTGGCGGCTGCGTGGTTGACGATCTGATGAAGCAGCTGAACCTGCCGGTGAAAAAGAAAAATGGTCTGCGCGTCACGCCAGCCGATCAAATTGACATTATTACCGGCGCCCTGGCAGGAACAGCGAATAAAACCTTACTGGCCTGGGCGAAAAAGCACCACATCGCATCCGTGGGTCTGTATCTTGGTGATGGCGATAGCGTAAAAGTGACGCCGCTCGATAAAGCGCTGGGTCATGTTGGACTGGCGCAGCCGGGTTCGCCTAAGCTGATTAACACACTGCTGGAAGGCGGTTTTCTGCCGGTAGTTAGCTCTATTGGTGTTACTGAAGACGGACTGCTGATGAACGTTAATGCCGATCAGGCGGCAACGGCGCTGGCGGCAACGCTGGGTGCGGATCTGATCCTGCTCTCTGACGTAAGCGGTATTCTGGATGGTAAAGGCCAGCGTATTGCCGAAATGACCGCCGCTAAAGCGGAACAACTGATTGAACAAGGTATTATTACTGACGGCATGATCGTGAAGGTCAATGCGGCGCTGGATGCCGCGCGCACGCTGGGTCGCCCTGTGGATATTGCCTCCTGGCGTCATGCCGAGCAACTGCCGGCGCTGTTTAACGGCATGCCAATTGGCACGCGGATTTTAGCGTAAACTATTTTGTACCCGATGGCGGTTATGCCTTATCGGGCCTACGTGAACCGAACCTGTACGCCGGATAAGCTAAGCGCCATCCGGCGTTGAAATTCAAGATATTAAGGAAGCAAGTTATGGCACTTTGGGGTGGGCGTTTTACACAGGCAGCAGATCAGCGGTTCAAACAGTTCAACGACTCGTTGCGTTTTGACTACCGCCTGGCAGAACAGGATATTGTCGGCTCTGTGGCCTGGTCTAAAGCGCTGGTAACGGTCGGCGTACTGACTGCCGATGAACAACTGCAATTGGAAGAGGCGCTGAACACTCTGTTGGAAGAGGTTCGCGTTAATCCGCAGCAGATCCTGCAAAGCGATGCTGAAGATATTCATAGCTGGGTGGAAGGTAAGCTGATTGATAAAGTCGGCCAGCTTGGTAAAAAACTGCATACCGGACGTAGCCGTAATGACCAGGTCGCGACCGATCTTAAACTGTGGTGTAAAGACACGGTTATTGAATTACTGTCGGCCAACCGTCAGTTGCAAAGTGCGCTGGTGGTGACGGCAGAGAATAACCAGGACGCCGTCATGCCGGGTTACACCCACCTGCAACGTGCGCAGCCGGTGACGTTTGCTCATTGGTGTCTGGCCTATGTCGAAATGTTGGCGCGTGACGAGAGCCGTCTGCAGGATTCGCTCAAGCGCCTGGACGTCAGTCCACTGGGCTGCGGCGCGCTGGCGGGTACGGCGTATGAAATCGATCGCGAGCAGCTGGCCGGTTGGCTGGGCTTTTCCTCGGCGACGCGTAACAGTCTGGACAGTGTTTCTGACCGTGACCACGTGCTGGAGTTACTCTCCAACGCTTCTATCGGCATGGTGCACCTGTCGCGTTTTGCTGAAGACCTGATTTTCTTTAATACCGGCGAAGCGGGCTTTGTCGAGCTGTCCGATCGTGTAACTTCGGGTTCATCTCTGATGCCGCAGAAGAAAAACCCGGATGCGCTGGAGCTGATCCGTGGCAAATGCGGTCGCGTGCAGGGTGCTCTGACCGGCATGATGATGACCTTAAAAGGTCTCCCGTTGGCATACAACAAAGATATGCAAGAAGACAAAGAAGGGCTGTTCGATGCGCTCGACACCTGGCTGGACTGTCTGCATATGGCTGCGCTGGTGCTGGATGGCATTCAGGTGAAACGTCCGCGTTGTCAGGAAGCGGCGCAGCAGGGTTATGCTAACGCCACCGAGTTGGCGGATTATCTGGTAGCAAAAGGCGTCCCGTTCCGCGAAGCACACCATATTGTGGGTGAGACGGTGGTCGAGGCGATTCGTCAGGGCAAACCGCTGGAAGCGCTGTCGCTTGCTGACTTACAAAAGTTCAGTCAGGTGATTGGCGAGGACGTTTATCCGATCCTCTCGTTGCAATCGTGCCTGGATAAACGTGCGGCGAAAGGCGGCGTGTCGCCACAGCAGGTGGCGCAGGCGATCGACTACGCGAAGGCGCGTCTGATTTAACGTCGGTAATAAAAGAGGCCATCCCGAGGGATGGCCTTGTCATGTTTCTATCCTGGATAGCAGTTTACGGACGATAAATCTCAAATTCCTGGGCGACGTTATTGTCGGTGCAGGTACTTAAGGTGACATAACCGTCGTTACCCACCGTCATACAACGTTGCGTGCCTTCCTTCTGTGAGACGAACTTGTTGTTTTGCCAGGTCCATGTCTGATTTTTGTTGGTATCAGTCGGGGTGTGGCAGGTGTAAGAAATAATATTTCTGCCTTCAACATTATAACCGTTTTGAATATCCAGGCAGCTCTGGCTATTGCCAATTACCAGATGTTCACGGGCATCAAATTTAAAGGTCTGGTTGTTGGAGCCGGAGCAGGCATAGGTGAACAAACGATCGCCATTCCGGATTTGACCGTTTTTGACATCCAGGCAGAGGTTGTTTTTCCGTGATTTATAAACACCGGTGACGACCTCTTTTTCATCTGCGTGAGTAAACGGCGCAAATACCTGGCTGTATGCGTACATCGGTGCCTGCTGTGCGGTCATGCCGCTGTGCTCCGGGCTGACCTGCTTCGCCACGCCCGGCTGATCGCGTGCCATTGACCACGCGCCAATCATGCCGAGGTTGCGTTTTTTCGCATCTTCCATTACCAGTTTCGCATCGGACAGATAGAACACTTCGCCCTGTACATCGTTGTAACCGATCATCGGGGTGGTGCCCATCATGGCGTTGATCTCTTTGTCAGATTTCTCTGGCCAGATTTTCTTCAACTGGGTGAACATGTTGTCGATAGCGGATGTGGCGCATTTACCGTGAATGTTCTGCCCTTCGGTGCCGTCTGACTGGCAGACGGCGTTACCGTAGTCCATGGTCATCACGTTAATACCAGCCAGCTCAACGCCGGCATGGCGCGCATTTTCCAGTACATACAGACCTTCAGCCGTCAGACCGGTCGGCAGAATTGGCAGGGTGTACCAGATACCGACTTTGCGACCTTCCTCTTTCCACTGAGCCTGAACCTCTTTTACTGCCTGGTTGCGGCGATCGATGGAATCCTGATCGGCCACCCATGTGCCTTCGATATCAAAATCCAGCACGTTCAGGTTCATGTTATCAACAATGTCGTAGTAGAGTTTTTGCAGGTCTTTAACATTCTTACAGGCAGCTGCCAGCGGGGAGTTATTCGCTCCGCCAATGGAAACCATCACATCGCCACCGGCTTCACGCAGCGCTTTTATTTTGCTGTACTGTGAGTAATCCTGCAGATTATAGGCCGTGCCCCAGGTTGGGATGCACTGCTCGCCGCTTTTCGCGACGACAAACGCCATGGTGAAGTGGGTAATATTTTGCTCTTTCGCCAGTTTTGCCAGATCCGGAATGCTGTTCAGGCTAAAGTCGACGTATGGTGCATAAACGTGGGCAGGCCACGGATTTTTCGGCGTCCCTACGCGCTCTTTGGTGCCTGCCCAGTTGGTATAAATCGCCCACGGGTTGTTATCATCCGGCATAACGCCTTTGACTTTCGTCTGAGCGACATAAGGTATCCCTTTGTACACCGCCAGTTTGCCAGCTTCGTAAAGCGCAATAGAGTTGATCTGTGGGGCATTATTAAATTGTTCCTGGGTGAATTCGACCGTTGGGCCTAACGGTTTCCACGGACGGCCATTGGTGCCGGTCGGGTTCTGGTTACCTGCAATAGAAGGATTTTCGCCAACGGTATAGTACAGCGCTTCATAAGACTGGTCGTCAACTTTGACCTCATCCCCTTTGTTATAAACCTGGCTGGAACTCCAGTCGGGTACTGGCGTATAGAGTTTCCACGGGTTGTCGGCACCTGGGGTGAAGGAATAAGCCGGAATGGGCCTGGACGCTTCATATGTCACATCCTGATAAGCGACAATATCATCTTTGGCATAATCTTTTTCTGCGCTGAATGCGTCGTGGGCAACAGGCGTGGCGCTCCCGGATTCACAAGTGGTTGGGTTGCCATATTGATCGATTTCCGCTTTTGTGGCATCGCGCAAATAACTCCACGGATTATCCCAGTTTTCAGCGGACGCGCCCTGTGGGCAATTATCGGCATTTACATACCAGCGGTTACTATAAACTTTACTGTCAAAAATAACTTCAATGGTGTTTCCACCTGACTGACCGCTCCAGGCTTCCAGGGCGAATGCGTTTGCGGCGCATGACATCAGGCCTGCCGCGAGAAAATATCGCGAAATAGTATTGAGTTTCATAAAAGATTCCATTCGATAAATATTAGAAAAATATGGGTGAATGTACTCTAAATAATTAGAGTGGCGAAGAAACGAGTGTTCTTGCGATTTGCCATATATTGAATATCGCGCGGTTATTATTTATGAACCTGACAGGGCGTCAAATATATAAATGATACAAAATGTTTTTGATTATTTTAATTTAATATGATTTTCATTTAAATAATCGAATGGAAATATGTAATTTATATTTTGTATATATTTTTTTGAATGTATTCGCGCCGGGCGCAAAAAAAATGCGGACTCAAGGCCCGCAAAAGTTCACGTTGGCTTTAGTTATTTCGAGTATGAGAGAAACTCTCAAAACGGACAGTAGCTTCAAGGGTTAAAGGGGTACCGTTCCGTTTCTGTGGTGCATTATTAAACAGAAAGCTTGATAGGGATAATCGTTCGTTGCTATTCTACCTATCGCTACGAACTATCGTGGCGATGGAGGATGAATAATGAATATTCGTGATCTTGAATACCTGGTGGCGCTAGCCGAACATCGTCACTTCCGACGAGCGGCAGACTCCTGTCACGTTAGTCAGCCAACGCTGAGCGGACAGATCCGCAAGCTGGAAGATGAGCTTGGTGTCATGCTGCTGGAGCGTACGAGTCGCAAAGTGCTGTTCACTCAGGCAGGTTTACTGCTGGTGGATCAGGCGCGCACCGTGCTGCGCGAGGTCAAAGTGCTCAAGGAGATGGCAAGCCAACAAGGCGAGACAATGTCTGGACCGCTGCATATTGGTTTGATCCCAACGGTGGGGCCATACCTGCTGCCGCATATTATTCCTATGTTGCACCAGACCTTCCCAAAACTGGAAATGTATCTCCATGAGGCGCAGACGCATCAGCTGTTGGCGCAACTGGATAGCGGTAAGCTCGACTGCGTCATTCTGGCGCTGGTGAAAGAGAGTGAGGCGTTCATCGAAGTACCATTATTTGATGAGCCTATGCTGCTGGCGATCTATGAAGATCACCCATGGGCAAACCGCGACTGTGTACCGATGTCCGATCTGGCGGGTGAGAAACTGCTGATGCTAGAGGATGGCCACTGCCTGCGCGATCAGGCGATGGGCTTCTGCTTTGAAGCGGGTGCCGATGAGGATACCCATTTCCGGGCGACCAGTCTGGAAACGCTGCGTAACATGGTGGCGGCAGGCAGCGGTATTACCTTACTGCCCGCGCTGGCCGTGCCGCCGGAGCGTAAGCGTGATGGCGTTGTCTATCTGCCCTGCATCAAGCCTGAACCGCGCCGTACGATTGGCCTGGTGTATCGTCCAGGTTCGCCGCTGCGCAGCCGTTATGAACAGCTGGCAGAGGCCATCCGTGGGTCAATGGATGGCCATTTCGACAGTGCGTTAAAACAGGCGGTTTAAGCCATTTAGCGCTGCTACCCGATAGGCTTCCGCCATGGTTGGGTAGTTAAAGGTGGTGTTAACGAAGTATTCGATGGTGTTACCACCACCTTTTTGCTCCATTATCGCCTGACCGATGTGAATAATTTCGGCCGCGCGTTCCCCAAAGCAGTGGATCCCCAGAATCTCTTTCGTTTCGCGATGGAACAGGATCTTCAGCGTTCCGACACTCATACCCACGATTTGCGCACGTGCCAGATGTTTAAACTGGGCGCGGCCAACCTCGTATGGAACTTTCATGGCCGTGAGCTGTTGCTCGGTTTTCCCGACGGAGCTGATTTCCGGAATGGTATAAATTCCGGTCGGGATATCTTCGATCAGATGCGCGGTAGCTTCGCCTTTTACCAATGCCTGGGCGGCAATGCGTCCCTGATCGTAGGCCGCCGATGCCAGACTCGGATAGCCGATCACATCTCCTACGGCATACACGTGCGGCAGCGCCGTCTGGTACATGCTGTTGACCTTCAACTGTCCGCGGCTGTCGGTTTTCAGCCCAATATTTTCCAGCGCCAGCGAATCGGTATTACCGGTACGGCCATTGGCGTACAACAGGCAGTCGGCTTTCAGTTTCTTACCGGATTTCAGATGCATGATGACGCCGTCATCGCAACCTTCAATCTTCTCGTACTCTTCGTTGTGGCGAATGACCACACCGCTGTTCCAGAAGTGGTAAGAGAGCGAGTCGGACATCTCTTGATCGAGGAACGCAAGCAGACGATCGCGGGTGTTGATTAAATCGACTTTGACGTCCATTCCACGGAAGATCGACGCATATTCGCAGCCAATTACTCCCGCACCATAAATCAAAACATGGCGGGGTTCATGGTGCAGGCTCAGGATAGAGTCGCTGTCATAAACCCGGGGATGGGAAAAGTCGACATCCACCGGATGATAGGGGCGTGAACCACAGGCGATGATGAACTTATCCGCGGTCAGCGTTTCCACCGTGCCGTCGTGGCATTCAAGGGCGAGTGTGTGTTCATCAACAAAACGGGCATTTCCCTGCAAAATTTCACAGTGGTTGCGCTCGTAAAATCCTTGCCGCATACGCGTTTGCTGATTAATAACGTTATCAGCGTGGTTGAGAATATCGGCGAAAGAAGAACGAAGGAGTCGGGAGTGGTCGCTGTAAAGTGGGTTCTGATTGAATTCAATAATACGGCTGACGGCGTGGCGGAGGGCTTTCGACGGGATGGTCCCCCAGTGGGTACAGCCTCCGCCGACGTTATGATAGCGCTCAATCACCGCGACGCGCGCTCCTTGCTTAACCAGACCCATTGCAGCGCCTTCGCCGCCGGGACCGGAACCTATTACTATTGCATCGTAATCGTAGGAATGTGACATGGTCAGGCTTACCTGTTCTTATACATAAAAGCAACAGAATAGTAACATCGTTGTCGGGATAACCCAATTATCGTTGTGCTTTTTTGCGAACTCGAAGCACAAACTGCGCGTAAACAATCATTCACAAAGCCATGCCAACCGCCGAATCTCTGGTATAGTGCCAGCAAGGTATGTGGAAGGATTCAGACATCGTGATGGGCGTTAGAGCGCAACAAAAAGAAAAAACCCGGCGTTCGCTGGTAGAAGCCGCATTTAGTCAACTCAGCGCTGAGCGTAGTTTTGCCAGCCTCAGTTTACGCGAAGTCGCTCGTGAAGCGGGCATTGCGCCAACCTCGTTTTATCGCCATTTCCGCGATGTGGATGAACTCGGCCTGACGATGGTGGATGAGAGTGGTTTGATGCTGCGTCAGTTGATGCGTCAGGCGCGTCAGCGTATCGCGAAGGGCGGGAGTGTGATCCGCACCTCGGTCTCAACATTTATGGAGTTCATCGGCAACAATCCCAACGCCTTCCGTTTATTATTGCGCGAGCGTTCGGGAACCTCCGCGGCGTTTCGCGCAGCGGTCGCTCGTGAAATTCAGCACTTCATTGCGGAACTTGCGGACTATCTCGAACTCGAAAACCATATGCCTCGTGCGTTTACTGAAGCGCAGGCCGAAGCCATGGTCACCATTGTGTTCAGCGCCGGGGCAGAAGCACTGGATGTTGGCGCCGAGCAGCGTCGACAGCTGGAAGAACGGCTGGTATTGCAACTGCGCATGATCGCGAAGGGCGCATTTTATTGGTACCGCCGTGAACAAGAGAAGATGACGCATCACTCCGAGTAACGAGAAGGACGAGCAATGAAACAGTCAGGTCAAGATAAAGGTACGCTGCTGCTGGCGCTGGTTGCTGGCTTATCGATCAATGGCACATTTGCGGCGCTGTTTAGCTCCATTGTGCCATTCTCAGTATTCCCAATTATTTCGCTGGTGCTGACGGTTTATTGTCTGCATCAACGCTATCAAAACCGTACCATGCCTGTGGGGTTACCGGGCCTGGCCGCCGCCTGTTTTATTCTCGGCGTTCTGTTGTACAGCACTGTGGTACGCGCTGAATATCCGGATATTGGCTCTAACTTCTTCCCGGCGGTTCTGTCGGTGATTCTGGTGTTCTGGATCGGCTTTAAAGTGCGTAACCGTAGACAGGAAATCGTGGAGTAATATTTGTAGGCCGGGCAAGCGAAGCGCCCCCGGCCAGGACATCATTTACTTGGCGGTCAGTAATACTCCGCACTCCATATGGTGCGTATACGGGAACTGATCGAACAGAGCCAGGCGTGAAACATTGTGCGTCTGGCTTAACGTTTCCAGGTTCTTACACAATGTCTCCGGGTTACAGGAGATGTACAGAATTCGCGGGTACGCCTGCACCATTTTCTCTGTTTCGCTGTCCAGACCGCTGCGCGGTGGGTCAACGAAAATGGTTTCACACTGGTAACTCTTCAGATCGATTCCCTGCAAACGGTTGAACTCACGAACCCCGTTCATCGCCTGAGTAAACTCTTCGGCCGCCATGCGGATAATTTGTACGTTATCAATATGGTTAGCCGCAATGTTGTATTGCGCAGCAGCCACGGACGGTTTAGCGATTTCAGTGGCCAGCACGCGGTTGAAGTTTTGTGCGAGGGCTAACGAGAAATTGCCATTGCCGCAGTACAGCTCAAGCAGGTCGCCTTTTGATCCCCTGGTGACATCAATCGCCCATTCCAGCATCTGAATATTCATGGCGGCATTCGGCTGGGTGAAGCTGTTCTCAACCTGGCGGTAGATAATCTCTTTACCCGCAACCGGCAAGCGTTCGTCAATGTAATCCTGGTCCAGCTCGATTTTGGTTTTGGTTGCCCGGCCAATCAGATGCACGTTCAGGTTTTGCGCCCGTAACGCATCCCGCAGCGCTTCAGCTTCCTGACGCCATTCATCATCCAGTTTTTTATGGTACAGCATCGATATCACCGCCTGATCGCTCAGGGTAGTGAGGTAATCAATCTGGAACAGTTTGTGGCGCAGGACGTGGTTGTTGCGAACGCCGTCGATCATTGCCGTCATCAGCGTGTTGATAAGCTCGCTGGCCGCCGGGAAACTGTCGACGCGGATACGGCTTTTGGTCTGGCTGTCGAACATGATGTGGTACAGATCATCCCCGTCATGCCACAGACGAAATTCCGCGCGCATACGGTAGTGGCTGACCGGCGAGCGAAACACTTCCGGAGCCTGTGCATAAAATGGCGTCATTAAGCTCTGCAGACGCACTACTTTTTCAGCTAACTGGGCGTCGTACTGTTCTGTCGGAAGGTGTTCGGGGGTCATGATGCGTCCTGAAAAATAAAAGTACGCGGGGATTGTAGGGATTGCTCAACAGATGTCCAGTCATTGATGATTTCCGATATTGTGATGCGCGGTCTGGACACCAGGTTGTAACAAACTGTAGCATCCGTTTTCCGGTCCTGTGAGTTAAAAGGGAATCCAGTGTGAATCTGGAGCTGACGCGCAGCGGTAAGGAAGGTAGGAGATGAGCGCACCTGGTGCAGACACTGCGGCTTGCCGTGGGAAGTCATCATCTCTTTAAGTTGCCTCCAAGCCCGAAGACCTGCCGGCTAACGTCGCATCTGGTTTTCATCATCGCGTACTATCGGTGGGACCTGCGGCATCCTTCTTATATTGTGGATGCTTTACAATGATTAAAAAATCGTTGCTGTGCACGGCGCTGTCCGTCACAGCATTTTCGGGTTGGGCGCAGGACACTAGCCCAGATACTCTCGTCGTCACTGCCAACCGTTTTCAGCAGCCTCGTAGCGCTGTACTTGCCCCTATCACCGTTGTTACGCGTCAGGATATCGATCGCTGGCAATCCACTTCCGTCAATGATGTGCTTCGCCGCCTGCCGGGCGTGGATATCGCCCAATACGGTGGTATGGGACAAAATTCGTCTATTTCTATCCGCGGCACCAATGCCAGCCATGTGCTGGTGTTGATTGACGGCGTGCGTCTGAACCTGGCAGGGGTTAGCGGCGCAGCCGATCTTAGCCAGTTCCCAGTCTCGTTAGTGCAACGTATCGAATACATTCGTGGGCCGCGGTCGGCGGTTTATGGGTCTGATGCGATTGGTGGTGTGGTGAATATCATTACCACGCGTGAAAAGCCGGGGACGGAACTCACTACCGGTGTAGGGAGCAATGGGTATCAGAATTACGATGTCTCAACCCAACAACAGCTTGGCGAAAATACGCGCGTCACATTAATGGGCGATTATGCCTATACCAAAGGTTTTGATGTTGTCGCATACGGTAGCACTGGCTCTCAGGCTCAGCCCGACAAAGACGGTTTCTTAAGTAAGACGCTGTATGGCGCGCTGGAACATAACTTTTCCGATACATGGAGCGGGTTTGTTCGCGGCTACGGCTATGATAACCGAACAGATTATGACGCGTATTATTATCCTGGGACGCCGTTAGTGGATACCCGTCAGCTCTATAGCCAAAGCTGGGATGCCGGGCTGCGCTTTAATGGCGAGCTTATCCAGTCACAACTGGTTTCCAGCTATAGCCATAGTAAAGATTACAACTATGATCCGGATTATGGTCGCTATGACTCCTCGGCCACACTGGATGATATGAAGCAATATAATGTTCAGTGGTCCAACAGTATGGTGCTTGGTCACGGTAACGTAGGCGCAGGCGTTGACTGGCAAAAGCAAACCACGACGCCTGGCACCGGGTATGTCACGGACGGTTACGATCAGCGTAATACGGGTCTCTACCTGACCGGGTTGCAGCAACTGGGCGACTTTACCTTTGAAGGTGCGGCGCGCAGTGATGATAACTCCGAATTTGGCCGTCATGGCACATGGCAGACCAGCGCCGGATGGGAGTTTATTGAAGGCTATCGCTTTATTGCCTCCTACGGTACATCTTACAAAGCGCCTAATCTCGGACAGTTGCATGGTTATTACGGCAATTCGAACCTGGATCCTGAACAAAGTAAGCAATGGGAAGGGGCGTTTGAAGGCTTAACGGCGGGCGTGAACTGGCGTGTATCCGGATATCGTAATGATATTGACGACATGATCGATTACGACCCGCATACCGAGAAATACTTTAACGAAGGTAAAGTTCGTATTAAAGGTGTGGAAGCGACCGCAAACTTTGATACCGGGCCGTTGGCACATACGCTGAGCTACGATTATGTCGATTCGCGCAATGCGATTACGGACAAGCCGCTCGCACGCCGTTCTAAAAACCAGGTGAAGTACCAGCTCGACTGGCAGGTTTATGATTTTGACTGGGGCCTGACGTATCATTACCTGGGAACGCGTTATGACACTGACTACGTAACCTACCAGCCAGTAAAAATGGGTGGGGTTAGCCTGTGGGATCTTGGCGTGTCATATCCAATCACCTCACAGCTGACAGTTCGTGGTAAAATCGCCAACCTGTTCGATAAAGATTACGAGACAGTTTATGGCTACGCAACTGCAGGACGGGAATACACCTTGTCTGGCAGCTACACTTTCTGATCCGCGTCCCACCGTGCTGGTGTTTGATTCCGGCGTCGGTGGGTTGTCGGTCTATGACGAGATCCGGCGTCTTCTGCCGGATCTCCACTATATATACGCTTTCGACAACGTCGCCTTTCCTTATGGAGAGAAGAGCGAGGAGTTTATCGTCGAACGTGTTGTTGAGATTGTGACTGCGGTCCAGCAGCGCTATCCCCTCTCTCTTGCGGTCATCGCGTGTAATACAGCAAGCACGGTATCGCTCCCTGCATTACGTGAGAAATTTGCCTTTCCGGTTGTGGGCGTGGTGCCTGCCATTAAACCGGCGGCGCGACTCACGGCGAATGGTGTGGTGGGACTGCTGGCTACGCGTGCAACGGTGAAGCGTTCATATACCCATGAGTTGATTGCACGGTTTGCTAACGAATGTCAGATAGCGATGCTGGGTTCCGCTGAGCTGGTGGAACTGGCGGAAGCGAAGCTGCACGGTGAAACCGTTTCTCTGGAAGAACTGCGTCGTGTCCTGCGCCCTTGGCTGCGGATGTCGGAACCACCTGACACGGTGGTGCTCGGATGCACCCATTTCCCTCTATTACGGGAAGAACTTTTACAGGTCCTGCCCGAGGGGACGCGGCTGGTGGATTCTGGTGCCGCGATTGCGCGTCGTACGGCCTGGTTATTAGAACATGAAGCGCCAGACGCGAAATCAACTGATGAGAATGTCGCATTCTGCATGGCAATGACGGCAGAAGCCGAACAATTATTGCCCGTGCTGCAGCGTTATGGCTTTAAGACGCTCGAAAAACTGGCTGTTTAGGCTGTTTTGGTGGAAAAATAGGCACTCGGAAGATTATTTTAAATTTCCCCTTGTCAGCCTGAAATAACTCCCTATAATGCGCCTCCACTGACACGGAACAA
>NZ_JAOWCH010000050.1:0-192985 GCF_030337065.1 Citrobacter sp. Cb004
TCACCAATCGGATGTAACCAGGCACATATGCCGATAAAAATCAGGGCACTAATTTTAATGGGCGAAAGGAAGAAACCGACGATTTCCAGCATTTTCCCCGGCTTAGCCAGCGTCGCGCCAGCAAGGCCAAAGAACGCGGCGGAAAATATAATCTTCTGCATCAGGGAACTAGCTGCGCCATCGGTGATGACTTCGTAGCTAATCGTCGCGGTGCGTGGCGTACCAAATAAAACCCCCAGCGTTAAAAAGCAAATGCCAATAAAAATCAGGCTCGGCCATTTGCCTAAGGGTTTCGTTAATTCCGCGATATCTCCGCCATTAATGGCAAGGGAAATAATCGCCAGCGCCGGGAACAGAACCGCTGTGATGATAAAGCCAAAGCCTGCATTAAAGGCGTTTGCGCCCGCCTGCATGCCGACCAGCGGCGGGAATATAATATTGCCTGCACCCAAAAAAAGCGCAAGGGTCATCCCGCCAAGAGCCATTGTCTCTGGCAATGAAAGTCTGGTGTTTGCTGTCATTATTAACTCTTATTTTATATAAACATCATGCTTTGGAAGGCGTGGTCATTATATGCCTGGTCACCGTTCCGGTCATACATCGTTATTACAACTGGAATATCCCTTCGATGGTCATACGAGCGAAGCCATGCAATTCCACGCGCCCGTCATCCCGAACTACACAGCGCAACGCCCCTTTACGCTTCCCGCCTTGTTGAGCGGTCAGGACATTTTTACCCGTACGCGCTGCCCAGAACGGGGCGAGGAAAGTGTGTGCCGACCCGGTGACGGGATCTTCGTTCACGCCGACCTGCGGGCCGAACCAACGGGACACAAAATCAAACTGGTTATCAGCGGCGGTCACGATCACCCCGCGGGTGTTGAATACCGCCAGCTTGTTGAAGTCAGGATTAAGCCCGTCGATGATGGTTTTGTCATCGACCAGTACAATCAGATCGTCCGATTTCCACACCCCGATAACACCGGCGGTAATGCCGAGGGCTGCCAGCAGCCCATCAGGAGTATCAATCTTCATGGCCGATTTAGCCGGGAAGTCCATGCAGAGTTCGTCCCCGTTCTTACTCACCGTCAACAGGCCGCTGCGGGTGTGGAAGCTGATAGTTTCTTGTTGGTAGCCAAGCTTGTTGAACAGCACCCAGGATGCAGCGAGAGTGGCATGACCGCACAAATCCACTTCAACCGCAGGCGTACACCAGCGCAGTTGATAACCCTCCTCGACCGGCACAAAAAACGCGGTTTCAGAAAGATTATTCTCCGTGGCGATGGCTTGCAGAACAGGGTCAGGCAGCCACTCAGTTAACGGACAAACGCCCGCCGGGTTGCCGCCAAAAGGTTGAGAGGTGAAAGCATCAACCTGATAAAAAGGAATTACTGTGGTGTCAGACTTTGTCATTTAATTTATCCAGATAGTTGTAAACGGTGTATCGGGTGACGCCCAGCGCTTTAGCGACATGATTAACGCTGCCTTTAATCTTGAAAAAGCCCTGAGCATGTATTTCAGAAATAACCCGTTTTCTGAAATCAATTTTATTTTCTGAACCCGTGGGTCTGTATTTCGAAATAACGTCATCCAGAGATTTATCCTGAATATCAGCTAGCGGATTATCCGGCGTTTCAGCCGCGGCGGCCGGATGGAGTAAATAGTCCAGGTCGCGTTTGAGTTTTGATACCACATCCATATCGACGTTAATGCAAAAAGCTACTAACGGCACGCCGTCCTTGCTGTAATAAATCGTCGATGCGCTATTCAATGTGGTGCCAGAGAGAGTGGTGGTGGTATATCCACTGAATACCTGACTGGAAACACGCTGCGAAGCATCCAGTAAACCTAAAAATCCCGTGTCATTTTCCGGGCCGGACAACAGCGCATCACCGGCTTTCCTGCCGCTGACGTGTCCATTAATGATGCTTATCACGGACGATTCGGGGCGGGTAAGGTCATGCAGAACTGCTTCTGTGTTTAAGGGAAGCGTGGTTCTCAATGCCTCAAGCGAAGCCGTCAAAATAGTGATTAAACGTTCACGTTCGTCTTTCATTTTGCTCTCTCCATCAGACAACGGCCTGGACTTCTATTTCGACGTCTAAATCAAATGCAAGGTGGCTGGTGACGACGCTCCTTGCGGGGAAACCTTCCGGGAAGAACGCGCTGTAAGCAACATTGAATTCGCTAAAGTGCTCCATGCTGCTTAACCAAACCTGGACTTTCACAATGTGGTTCAGCGTCGTATGCGCCCGCGCCAGAGTTTCCCGGATGGCGTGCATGATATGCCGGGTCTGCTGGGTGACAGATCCATACAACGGTTCACCTTCGGGGCTCATGGCGACATGGCCTGAAAGAAAAACAAACCCGTTCACCTGCACGGCGTCTGAAAAGGGAAAAGGCTTGGTCGTGGGGTAGCGTACGATAGACATGTGTCAGATTTGCCCTAAAGAAAGTGTAGTAGCACGGTAGCATGACTTAACTTTAAATTAAACAAAATTATTATTTTAAACATTTGTTGATTTCGTGGCTTTCATGTCTCTCCACTAACAGAGCATCGACAGATACTTTGTTGACGGGATGGGACATGCTCTGAACCGCGTTTAAGCACTATAGATCCCCGCCAACAACACCCGGCCATAAACGCCAAAAACAGTCTCGACATAGGCGCTCATCACCTGCATACCGTTCGTTGCGCCCCGCACCGGGCTGTACATCCAGGGTCTGATAACCGTTGACGAACCCTGTATCGAATGCGCGAGTTTGATACGCGGTTGTGGCGGTCGTGAGGTCACCAATCGGATGTAACCAGGCACATATGCCAATAAAAATCAGGCTCGACCATTTACACCACGTCCTAAGACTCTACCTTGAACCGGTGCGGTTAGCCTACGTTTTGTGGCTGTGAGGCCGCTAAATGCTTCATATGAAAGTTATACCTGTAACACCAGTTAGAAAGATGTGTGACAACTTTCTCAGTTATCAAATTACATAATCGCATAACAAAAAAAAGCAATACGCGCAAAAAGGAAGGGCTTATACAGTTAAATCCACATTAATACAGGGGGGACTGATCGTGAATCATGACAATAAGTTATCGGTGGCCGAGAAGTTAGGATACGGTATGGGGGATGCGGCCTGCGGGATTGTTTATTCATCCGTAACCATGTTTTTGACCTGGTTTTACACTGATATCTATGGACTTTCTGCCGCTGCGGTTGGCGTAATGTTTCTGGTGACGCGTGTGCTTGATGCCATTACCGACCCGCTGACCGGGATTGTGGCCGACCGGGTTAAAACCCGCTGGGGACATTTTCGTCCGTGGCTGATCTGGTTCGCCGTGCCTTACGCGGTGCTGGCGGTGATGACCTTCACCACTCCGGAATTTGGTGCGTCCGGCAAGCTTGTGTATGCCTACATCACCTACACCCTGCTGATGCTGTGTTATACCTTTATCAACATTCCGTATTGCGCCCTCGGCGGGGTGATTACCCGTGACGAGAAAGACCGTCTCTCCGCGCAATCTTATCGTTTTACGATCTCCTCGCTGGCCGGGCTGATGGTCTCGGTCGCAACGCTGTTTCTGGTCGATTATTTGGGCAAAGACGATAAACAATTTGGCTTCCAGGCGACAATGGGCATCATGGGGGCTATCGCCATCGCAATGCTAGCGTTCTGTTTCTTCACTACCAAAGAGCGCGTGGCCCCCATTGTTGAAAATCAGGGAGATGTGAAAGGAGATATTCGCCAGCTGCTGGCAAACGATCAGTGGCGGATTGTCACCATTATCACCTTCTTTTCCAGTATGGCCGGGGTGATGCGCAGCGCCGCAACGCTCTACTACGCCACTTATCTGATGATGGATGGCGTGTCGTCTGCTGCAGGTACGGCAATGAAATCCGCGTTTGTCTCCACAAGCGTCGTCGGCACCATTATTGGCAGTATCGCAGCGGGGTATCTGGCAAAACGTTACCGGGCCGTGTCGCTGTTTAAAAATATCAACCTGCTGCTGGTCGCCGTTGGTGTGGTGATGTTCTTTATTCCACCAACCTGGCTTGCGGTGGTGTTCCCACTCTATTTCCTGGTCGGCTTCTTCCATCAGATGTACCAGCCCTTTAAGTGGAACATGATGGCCAACGCCGCCGATTACGGTGAATGGAAATTTGGCCGCCGGATAACCGGGCTGTCCTATTCTGGCAACCTGTTTGCCCTCAAAATGGGAATGGCTGTCGCCGGAGCGCTGGTCGGTTTCTCCCTGGGAATCTTCGGTTATCAGTCCGGCGTGGCGGAACAGACGCCGATGGCGACCATGGGCATTATTGGCCTGCTGACACTCGGGCCATCGCTGTCCTACCTGGTTCTGTGGTGGTTGTCGCGCTTCTATAAACTTGATGACCAGACCATGGCCACTATCCAGCGCGACCTGTCGGCCCGACAAACGGCTGCAGCACCTGTTGATAACGCCACGCCAGAAGTGACGTGTGTGTCGCTGAACAAAGCCTGAGGAGGATGACGATGTATCACAACCCGATTATCTGCGCCGATTATTCCGACCCGGACGTCGTTCGCGTTGGTAATGATTTTTTTATGGTCGCCTCCAGCTTTAATCACATGCCGGGCTTGCCGCTGTTGCACTCGACGGATCTGGTGAACTGGACAATCATCAACCATGTTCTGCAAACGCTGCCGCTGCCTGGCTATGAGGAGGTCCAGCCGGGTAAGGGGGCCTGGGCGCCGTCGATTCGCTGGCATGATGAGAAGCTGTGGGTCTTTTTCAGCACCCCAGATGAAGGGATTTTTATGTCCTGGACGCAGGATCCCTGGGGGGAGTGGCAGCCTCCGCATTGCGTCAAAGCGGCCAAAGGCTGGATCGATCCCTGCCCATTCTGGGACGACGATGGCAAGGCCTGGCTGGTGCATGCCTTCGCCCACAGCCGCAGCGGCATCAAGCATAAGTTACAGTTGCTGCCGATGACGCCAGACGGCAAATCGGTCACCGGCGAAGGGCAAATTCTCTATGACGGAACCTGCGATTTACCGACTCTGGAAGGCCCGAAGGTCTATAAGCGCAACGACTGGTATTACATCTTCGCCCCAGCCGGAGGCGTGGAGTCAGGCTGGCAAACCGTGTTGCGCGCCCGGGACATGCAGGGCCCATGGCAGACGCGTAATGTGCTTTTTCAGGGCGATACGCCGGTTAACGGGCCGCATCAAGGGGGCTGGGTAGAGGGCGAGCAGGGGGAATGCTGGTTTGTCCATTTCCAGGATGCCCATATCTATGGCCGCATCGTTCATCTGCAACCGATGTTCTGGGGAGATGATGACTGGCCGCGCATCGGCGAGCAGATCGGGGAGACGGGTGTCGGACAGCCAGTATCTCAGTGCCCGTCTCCTTCGGGATTGCTCGCTGCTGAGCACGGTGGCCCACAAACCAGCGATGACTTTCACCACGGTGTACCCGGTTTACAGTGGCAATGGCAGGCCAACCCGCAGCCACAGTGGCGTAAAGCGGGCAGTGGTGGACTTCATCTCACCTTCCAGCCCGTGCGGCGCGAGGCGCTTTACTGGTCGCCCAATCTGCTGCTGCAAAAATTCCCCGCCAGGACATTCAGCGCACAAACGGCATTGCAGCTTGATACCGCACGGTCGGGAGATGCCGGCGGCCTGATCGTGTATGGCGAGCGCTACGCGGCATTATTGCTTGAACACGGCGATAATGCCTGCCGTTTGCTGTGGGTGTGCGGCTGGATGAGCGATAGCGGTCAGGTACGGGAAGAGACTGAGTGTATAACCCTGCTTGCCGGTTCACAGTGCCAGTTGCGCGTCGAAGTGGGTGCCGGCGGCATTTGCCGTTTTAGCTGGCGGAGCGACGGCGAAGAATGGCAGAGTTGTCCCCGCACCTTTGCCGCCGGAAAAGGCAAATGGGTGGGTGCTAAACTGGGGCTGGCGGCCCTAAACCTGCACGGCCAGGCAAGCGAAGGCAGCTGTCTGTTTTCCTCTTTTACAGTGAACGTCCCGTAATGCGTAATCCCCGCGTCGACGGCGCGGGGTATTGATTAACCCCAGTCTAGCCCCCACGGTGAGCTTGAAAACCGGCTTCTCGCAGCAGGGTAAAGGACGGCATCTGGCACACCGGTGTATCGGTAAACCTCATCCGGCATGTTCAACGGTGTTATCTGCTCCACCATTTCGGCCAGGGTCGGCCGGGATGCTGCTGGCCGGTGCTATGGATGTGGGTTTTTCTACCATGACGCGATGGGTAAACCAGTCGGAGCGATGTTCTACAGTGACCAGAGTAGCCACTCTACAAGCAGGCAGTTCCGGCAGTTACTGTGGCGTTGCCGGATCAGGCAGAGTATCAGCCGATGTGGAAACGGTTGGGACAACAGCCCGATGAAATGCTTCTTCCAGAGTCTGAAAAACAGTGGGTGCCAGCGACAAGTTATATAAACTTTAGCGAAGCTGCTCATGCGATCACAGACTATATCGTCGGGTATTACAGCTCGCTAAGGGCGCATGACTATAACGGAGGGTTACCCCCAAACGAATCGGAAAGCCGATACAGGAAAAACTCTAAAGCGGTGGTCAGTTTTAGTTGACCACATCATATCGAGCGAAAATTTTAGAAGATGAGATCGCTTTTCTAACCTAAATGGAGCGAGACAAACCTTTTCTTACTGATGTTAATGTTTTTACGAGGAGCCGTCCCTGGCACTCAGTTTCTCGCGAGTTGGACCTTGAAAGTAGATACTACCTATATGGCAACTACGCGGTTGAGCGAGCACAAAACGAATTGTTTCCCAGACTGAGCGTCCATTTAATAAACGTTCCCCCATTCTGGATTGACTATCAACAAACGTATCTAACCCTGTAAGTTCGAAATCCGGTGGATACAACCCGGTCACACGTATATTTTCTTCGGACAACTGGTGTGACAGTTTAGTTGTGAATCCGCTAAGCCCGTGTTTGCTGGCAAAAAAAGCGGGATGCGCAATTGAATCCGTAAAATTCGGAATCCCACATGAAGATATTATTGAGACGACATCCGCGCTTTCTGAACGTCTTAACCCAGGCAACAATGCATGAGTCAGTAGAATCGCACCTGTCAGGCCTGAACTGATGGTATTGATAATTTCTGCGTCTGGTTGATCGTCTAACGTTCCTGACAGCCACTGGGCGGCATTGAGGATTAAAATATCGATGGGCTTGTCTGAAGTTAACAACTGTGAAGAAAACTGCGAAAGGGATTCAGGCTGGGTTAAATCACAGATATATCCTTTTGCAATCCCGCCTTCAGCCGCGATGATACTGCAGGTTTTTTGAATATCATCAGCACGCCGCGCGCAAAAATCCACCTCAACGCCTTCTCGCGCCAGCCACACGCACAGCGCCTGACCAAATCCTCCGCCTCCACCCGTAATTACGGCTCTTTTACCTCTTAGCATCTTCATCCATCCTTTTCTTTATGACTATGTGTGGATATAGATATACATGAGGAGGTGGATTGGCATCTTTCAATTAGTGCCATTTTTACATGAGGAATAGGGTCAGGGGACTTGCAAAGCCAGCATCTGGCGCGGAGCGGACTGAGCGTTAGGTTATTATATTCTCTGCAAGGATGTGTATGCGCTATACACCAATTTTAATTGTGCTATTTAGTCAGTAAATTTGTTTAGAATACCATTCCTCTTCTGTTTATAAAGACAAGAAGAGGGATGTGCTAATCATTTAAATATCAGTAGCCTGCAGCCCTGTTGGCTTCTTTGATGCGATTGTTTCTTGCGTCTTTATCTTGTTGGTCTTTTGCCTGCATTATCCCACTTGCAGCATCCACCCAATCATTTGCGGTACAACCTGATAATACCATACTCAACATTAATGCAAACGCATACTTCATTTTAACTCCATCATTCATTATTGTATAAATAGCGTCTGTGTAATGCTCAATGTATTTAACGCTAATGCGGTTAATTTAACAAATAATCATATCTCAGGCAAGGTGAGGATTTCGAACCCGTACATGTAATGGGTAATTCATAATGATTAGTTGAAATAATTGAAGGTGCAGGGTAGAAATAACGCTGCATAAAAAAACGACATATTGTATTGAGTGGATTATTAAACAGCGAATTAATTAGCCTCTGTGACAGTGGTTACCTTTACGTGTCAACGCGTGGCTGCGCCACTCCCGGCGATTGTCATTCGTCGGGAGCTATCTTTAATTATCGAACCTGTAGTGCTTCGAGTTCAGAACACCGGCAAACCCAGTCCTTGCTTTACTTCTTTTAATGTCTGCTGCGTGACCTCGTGCGCCTCTTCGCTTCCTTTTTTGAGCATCGCCATCAGCATACCTTTATCCTGGATGTAGGTTGCCCGCCGCTCGCGCATCGGGGCGATAAGCTCCTGCAAGCACATCTCCAGCTCGTTTTTGCATGTCCGGTCACCCAGCCCGCCGCGCTGATAATGTGCTTTCATCTCCGCCACTTTTGCTTTATCCGGATGAAAAGCATCGAGGTAAGTAAATACCATATTGCCGTCAATCTGCCCCGGATCGGACACTTTTAGATGATTGGGATCGGTGTACATTGCGCTGACCGCATGATGAATAGCCTCTTCGCTGGCAGACAGGAGTAGTGTGTTGCCGAGCGATTTTGACATTTTGGCATTACCGTCGATCCCTGGAAGACGGCTGGTCTCACTCAGTAGCGCTTTACAATGCGACAAGACAGAGGTCGGTAACAGACTATTCATCTTATGCACGATCTCATTGGTCTGTTCGATCATGGGCAACTGATCGTCGCCGACGGGAACCACCTCGGCTTTGAAGGCGGTAATATCTGCCGCCTGGCTGATGGGATAAACCAGAAAGCCAACCGGTAACGAGCGGGCAAATCCTTTCTGCGCAATTTCGTTTTTGACCGTAGGATTTCGCTCCACGCGAGCCACGGTAACGATGTTCATATAAAGCGCGGTCAGCTCAGCGAGGGCGGGCAGGGCCGACTGCAGACAAAGGGTGGTGAGTGACGGGTCGATTCCTGCGGCGAGGTAATCAGCCAGCACTTCGGGAATATTGTTGCGGATCTTTTGTGGTGTGCTGCCGTTATCGGTCAGCCCTTGCAGGTCAGCAACCAATATATACTGCTGATAATCATGTTGCAGCGTGGCGCGCTGGCGCAGAGAGCCAACATAGTGGCCGAGATGCAGCGGGCCAGTGGGACGATCGCCAGTGAGGATGATAGTTTTGTTGTTCATGTAAGACTCCTTAATCAAAAAACCGAAAGGGGTCTTTAAATGCAAATAACCGCCTTTCGGCGGTTATTTAAAATGGGGAAAACACATTCTGACCGCCTTTAAGAAGGCAGCCACCACAGGTTGTGATTAAACGCGGTGATATCGTGTTTTGTGTTCATCCAGTCAACATATCACCGCCTGGCGCAGAGGTAAAGCAATGCGCGGCGTACTGACGTATCTTAGCTCGCTTCCAGCATGCCAAAGCTCACGATGCGCGAACGGCCTAACTCTTTCGCGCGATACAGCGCCACGTCTGCGGCGCGCAGAAGATTGTCGCTCTGGGCGTGCTGCGGATAGCTGGCAACGCCGATAGAGACATCAACGTGACCAATCTCTGAGAGTCCAAAGCGCAGCGACAGTTCGTGTACACCATTATAAATATCTGTCGCAAAGCGGTTGGCGGCCTGCTCATCCGTATTGGCCAGCAACACCAGAAACTCTTCACCGCCGTAGCGGAAGGCCATGCCGCTGTCATGGACAACGCGCTGAATAGCGGTGGCGATACTTTTTATCACGCTATCGCCCGCCTCATGGCCAAAGCGGTCGTTAATATTTTTGAAATGATCGATATCGATCATCAGGCAACTGATTGGCTCTTTGTTACGCACTGCCTGGCTCATCTGGGTGCGCAGCGTATCTTCCAGATGATGACGGTTGCGCAGGCCGGTTAGCGGGTCGTAGAGTGCTTTCTCCAGCAGCGCATCACGCAGGCGCTGGTTGGCTAACGCCAGACCGAGTGCTTCCGCCATCAGTTCCAGATACGCGCGAGAGGGAGCGGAATCATTGCTGAGGTTCTGGAATGAGAGCAGGCCGATGGCTTCACCCTGGGCAATCAGTGGCACGCACAGGGTATGCTGCTGGCATGATTCCGGTAGATGGTAGCAGGCGATATCGGGTTCGCCTTGCACCGGTGGATGGCTCTGACCGCGGCGCACTGCCCAGCATTCGTCCGGGTGGAAAGCATCCGCTTTGCCCTGCGGTGAAAGCCATTGCGCAACGCAGCGCATTTGCCAGGGCTCTCGATCCAGTATGTAAAGCCGCCCGGCAATACCGGGAGCAACATTCGGCGCAAACAGCTCTGCCACATTAATGACATCGGCAAAATTCTCGCAGCCTTGCAAACGTTGAGTCATACGTGCGAGCAGCTCGCGGATTGCCCAGTCGGCGTCTCGTTCTTTCTCCAGTCGCTGACGTGCCAGGCCGTTCTCGCGAAAAATGCGGATCGCCTGCGCCATATCGCCGATTTCGTCGATCTGATTAAAGCTGGGTGTCTCAACGGCGTAATCCTGCGACGCCAGACGGTTAACCACATCGCTCAAACGCACCACGGGACGCAGTACGCGGCGTTTTAAAATAAAGCCGAGAACGAACAAAAATAGCAGCGCCGTCAGCCCGACCATCACTTCAGAAGCCGTACGTAGCGTGCGCGATGTCTGAGTGGCATCTTCAATGGTGTTGCGTACGCGGCTGTCGAGTAACTGACGGAAATGATCTATCCGGTCCTGGGCTCGCTCCAGTTCCTGTTCATAGGATTTGCCATACAGCAGGGCGATGGCCTGCGACTCTTCTCCGCGCGCGACGCTGGCAAGCGCCGTAGCTTGCTCATCCTGTAGGGTATCAACAATCTGCAGCCCTTCATGCAATAGCGCCAGCTCTTCATCCGTCGCTCCAATGTCTTTTAGTTTCGACAGCCGCTGTTCAACGGCTTTCAGCGACGCTTCTTTCTGGCGGTAGGCGTTAAGCGCTTCCGGGTCTTTTGCAATAACATATTCGCGTGCCAGACTGGACAGCGACCAGGCATCGAGCTCGACTTCTTCGGTCAGTTGATCGAATTGATAACGCTGCTCCACCACCTGGCGTTCGGTGTTATCGGCGCTGGAGGCCATCAACATGACAACGCCGGAGGCAATGGTCAGACACACCGTCGCGCTGTAGGCCCAGTTGGTGATTGTGGCAATTCGCACTGATTAGTTCCTTCTGCGACGATTAATGAATAAGCATGATTGAAATTATAGGAAACGTATGATTTTGCGTGAAAATAAAAAAGGCGGTCTCAGGACCGCCTTCTGTTATCGTCCTGCCATCATAAATCTGGAGGATTTTTTCCTTCTTCCATAAAGGCTTCGTCGATTCCTTCCACGTTACCTTCATGATCGCGCCCGGAAAACAGGTTCCAACAGGTAATGAACAGTGCGGCAATCAGGGGGCCAATCACAAAGCCGTTAATGCCGTAGATCTCCATTCCGCCGAGAGTGGAAATCAGAATCAGATAATCCGGCATTTTGGTGTCTTTACCCACCAGCAGCGGGCGCAGGATATTGTCCACCAGCCCGACGATAATCACGAAGAAGCCAACGATAAACAGCCCTTGCCACAGCTGGTGCGTGGCGAAGAGGAATATTGCCGCAGGTACCCAGACGATCGCTGAGCCGACCGCGGGCACGAGGGAGAGAAACGCCATCAGCGCGCCCCACAGGACGCTGCCGTCGATGTCGACAATTGCAAACGCGATGCCGCCAAGAATACCCTGAACCAACGCCACGACCGCTGTGCCCTTGACCGTTGCCCGCGTCACGCCGACGAATTTGGCAAACAGGTGCTGTTTAGCAAAATCAGAAAGCGGTAATGAGTCCAGAATCTGGCGCACCAGGTACGGCCCGTCCTTCAGTAAGAAAAACAGCAGATACAGCATGATGCCAAAGCTAATAGCAAAGCCGAATGTCCCTTTACCAATCAGGAACGCGCTGCCGGCGAGGTACTGTCCACCCTGCAGTACAACGTCGGACAGTTTTTTCTGGATCTGCGCGACGTTATCCAGATTATGTTCTGCGAGGAATCCTCTGGCCCAGTCAGGAAGATACGAAATAATGGCGGTGACCACTTCCGGGAACTGAGTGTCGTTTTGTTGTAATTTGGCATACACCACGTTCAGCTCAATAGCCAACGAGGAGAAGATCACCATCAGTGGGATAAAAACAATCAGACAGATGATGCCGATGGTGAGCAGTGACGCCAGCCCGTTACGTTCGCCAAGCGCGCTGCGCAGTCTGTTTTTCACCGGGTTAAAGATGGTGGTTAAGATTGCGGCCCACAAAATGGCAGAGAAATAGGGAGACAACACATCGAAGAACGCCCAGGTCACGAGGGCAAGTATGAAAATGAAGAAACCTTTAGTCAGTCCGTTAAATCGCATTAGTGAACCCTGTAATGAGAAGCAGTCCCGACTATAGAACCGTTCAGGGGAATTACCAACTTTCGCTGCGCATATTTACTTAAATTGGTTAACCTGTTTTTCGTAGGGAGCCTGCGACAGATAAATAACGTACGCTATGATTTATTAGTGAAACAGTCATACTTTTCTTCCCGAAAAAGGGCGTCAAAAAAGAGGGGGCGTTATGAACACTCAACCTGTCATCGGGATTAGTGGATGTTTAACCGGCTCAGCCGTGCGATTTGACGGCGGGCATAAACGGATGGGATTTGTGATGGACGAGCTGGCTCAGTGGGTGACTTTTAAACCTGTCTGCCCGGAGATGTCCATCGGTTTGCCTGTACCACGCCCCGCGTTGCGTTTGGTTCAAACCGCCCAGGGGAATATCCGCATGTGTTTTAGCCATGCGCCTGGTGAGGATGTAACCGATAAAATGTCCGATTTCACCGCTTCATATATCAATGGGCTTGGCGGTCTGTCGGGTTTTATCGTCTGTGCTAAATCACCGAGCTGCGGAATGGAGAGAGTGAGGCTGTATGACGAAAAGGGAAATCGTGGGCGAAAAGAGGGAACCGGTCTGTTTACCGGCACATTAATGGAAACCTACCCGTGGTTGCCGGTCGAAGAAGATGGCCGCTTGCACGATCCGGTGCTGAGGGAGAATTTTGTTGAGCGAGTGTTTGCGTTACATGAGCTTAATATGCTGCGAGCCTCTGGTCTTACTCGCCACGGTTTACTCAACTTCCACAGTCGCTATAAGCTCCAGCTTTTGGCTCATCACCAGGCGGGTTACCGGGATATTGGCCCTTTTGTCGCCTCGCTCCATCAGTGGGATGATTTGGACGCTTTTTTCGTGGTATATCGCGAAAAGCTAATGGCGATCCTCAAAAAGCCCGCCTCACGGAAAAATCATACCAACGTACTGATGCATATTCAGGGCTACTTCCGCGATCGGTTGAACACCCGCCAGCGCGGAGAGTTGCGTGACGTTATCCTCAACTATAGCGGCGGACTGCTGCCAATATTGGCGCCACTGACTCTGCTCAAGCACTACCTTGCTGAATACCCAGACAGCTATTTGCTTACCCAGAACTATTTTGATCCTTATCCGAAGGATTTAGCCCTACGGTTAATGATTAATTAGCCTGATGGCGAGTAAATCTGGGGCAGAAATATCCGTTGTTCGCGAAGGTTATCCCTGCCGTTTTCTGATGCGTTTAAGCAGGGATAACTTTCACGGTGTGTAATCGATGAGAAAATGCGGCCCTGCACCCACGGGCAAATGTGCCGACCGCGATTTAACCGTTTCTGATTTCTTCATCGATACAAGGCTGAGGTTTGCCAAACAGATATCCTTGCGCGAAATCGCAGCCCAGAGCCTGAAGTCTTGTCAGCTGCTCCTGCGTTTCAACACCTTCTGCAACAGCTTTCATATTGAGAGATTTCGCCATGCCCGTGATCAGTTTGATGATAGTCAGGGCGTCTTCCTGCGTAGATATCGAATGCACAAAGGACTTGTCTATTTTGATTTTATCGAAGGCCAGTCTGCTGAGGCGCGAAAGAGAAGAGTATCCGGTACCAAAATCATCGATGGAGATTTTTACCCCCAGGGCCCGGAGCTTATTAAGCGTATTTATCGGCGTAGCACTCTCGGTAAAGAGAGAGGATTCAGTCACTTCCAGTTCGAGGCGGTCAGGTGGAAGTCCAGTTTCTTTCAGAATGGTTAACACGATTCCTGCAAAGGCCTTGCTGATTAGCTGGACAGGGGAGACATTGACTGAAATTTTAGCCGGAACCGCCCAACCCGCGGCTTCCCTGCAGGCAATTTCCAGTACCGCTTTCCCCATCTCATTAATCATCCCTGTTTTTTCAGCAACAGGAATAAAGCTATCCGGCGACAGGAGGCCCTTGAGAGGATGGATCCAACGAATAAGCGCCTCATAGCTGTATATTTTCTGACTGAAAGAATCGACAATAGGCTGGTAATACACCACGAACTCTTTGTTCACTATTGCTAATGCCATATCATGCTCAAGCGTTCTGCTTTCCTGCAATTTTTCTAACATTCGTTGCCGGAAGACTTTTATCTTGCCAGAGCCTTCATTTTTGGCTTCATAAAGGGCCAGATCGGCAAATTTATAAAGATAGTCAGAGCGACGCTCATTTTCTGAGATAACAATGCCAACACAGGTGGTTATGTTGATAATTGTGTTGTAAATAGTGTAGGGCTGGCTGATAAACTCACATATTTTCTGGGCTCGCGAAACGGCCCGACTTTCTGTCAGACCACTTGAGAGAAACGCAAACTCATCCCCGCCTAAGCGATACAGCGTATCCGACGTAAGGCTTGTCGAAATCAGGCGATCCGATATCTGGCGCAGTAACATATCACCGGCATCATGACCATATGTATCATTGACCTCTTTGAATCGATCTAAATCAAACAACATCACCGTCACAGCATCGTTATTTTTCTCTGCCATTTCGATTGTTTTATTTAAATCGCTCCAGAATAACTGGCGGTTATTCATCTCGGTGAGCGAGTCATGGTAGACGTCATATTCCAGTTTGGCATTCTGAATTTGTAGCTTTTCCTTCGATTTCTGCAGTTCTTCGGCAAGACTCTTGACCTGAAGGTGCGCCCGCAGAATATTTCTGTTTTGATAAAAAATGAGCACGCCCAGAATCGCACTCAGTATTATTAGCAGTACAGATGTCGTTGAGTAAATATAGTACAGCGTTTGAATTTTTTGGTTGGCGTTATTAATCGAGTTTACATCTTTGTTTAATGCGCCGGATGAAAGACGCCCAAGTTGTGCATCCAGGGTATGCATTTTTTTCAGATACGCCTGGAGTGCTGGACGGTTCATTTTCTCGAGATTATCATCCAGATAACTAAGGATATTTTCAAGTGTTACCGCTAGCTCACGGTGGGCAATATTGCTTTCTATGTAGCGCCCCAAATCACCTTCTTTTATCAAATCACTCTGGCTGAGCATAATGTCGAGACGCATGCGTACATCATCAAGATTCATCGTATCATCGATAGTGTAAAGACCAAGCAACGATTCAAATCGGTAATATTGTGATACCAACTGAGCGGCAGACCAGGAATCGGTGTAGTGAGTCAGTTTCTGTAGCTCTTGTTGCCTTTCATGTACGAGGAAAGAGATATATCCGGTCGATATAAAAAGAAAAAAGATGATGCCAGCCAGTATTCTGTTCATGATGTTCCTCTGAACGCTTACTCAATATCCATACTACTGACCTGCCATGCAGACCTTGAATAATAAATCTGATTATTTAGTTCCGGCATGCTGTCATAGGGGTACACAATGAATAATGGGCCCTTATCACGGATGCGCATATATTTTCCGTTGATTTTTAAAGCAAGGATGGCATTGTATTTTTTGAAATCACTGAGAGGGATAACGGTGGTGTAGTCATTAAGCGCAGTAACCTTTACAACGGAGCCGCTCGCTCCAACATAATCCATGAGTTTTTGTAGTGGAATACCCGTAAAGGTCGTACGTCCATTATACCAGGGGGAGGTGGTCTGAAAACTTACCATGCCCAGCTTCTCAAGGCTGGCGGTATCAAAAACCGCTTTCCCGTCTTCATTTGTATTTTCAATATTACCGGATAACGTTAAAAGAACTTTACCGGTGGGCCTGGAAAGTTCACCCGCCCAAAGCTGGGTGGAGAGCACAACGCTTACCAACATGACTATTAACCGCATTCTAACCTCACCAATCAGCCGGATGTAAAAGAATTATAATTTAGATATCACGCTATTTATATATTCCGCCTGTCTATTATTGATGATGTGAAGTTGTTTGTATTTTAATTTATTTAAATCAATGAGTTACCATGATTAATGGTTATGAATATTTATTAAATCAGGCGAAGTCTGTTATTAGCGGACGGTGATTTTTGTTGTGTCTGTACAAAAAACACTCACTCTGTGGTTGTTAAAAAATCACACGATCATAAAGGTTTATTTTTTTTGTGCAGCGACAGGGAATCGTTGTTTTATCGGCGGGTAACCTTGTTGAATAAATCAAACTTTTGCCTATTCCCGGGATTAGATTCCACAGGCGTAGCAGACGTTCAAAAATAGTCAATTATCAGGAATTCAAAATATGCAAAATCACCTACGGGATCGTCAGCAACTTAATGAACTTATCAATGGCTGGATGCACCGCGATTGGGGGAATATGCCGCGCTGGCTTGCTGCATGAGCCAGGCGGATATACCTTGCTGAGCGCCGCATAACCGGGCTTATTCGCCAGCCTGAGCCGACTGGCGGGCATACAGATACGCGGTTGCTCTGGAGACGCCCAGATGCTGCGCCACTGTGTCCATAGATTTTCGTACGTTCAGCAAACCGTCTTTGCGTAATTGTTGAATCAGTCGTTTACGGTCTTCAGGTTTCAGGGCGCGGGCCGTCGTTGCGCATTTAGCGGCAAAGTCATCGATACGCTGGCGGATGACTTCGTTACTGCCGGGATCGATATGTTCCTTAATGGGAGAGTCCGCGGTTTCAGTAAAACGCGCAAGGGCACTCTGCATGCCACGAAACAGCGTCATATCCACGTTCAGACAGAGTGCTGCTACGTATTTGCCTTCGTCATCCTTGATGCCGATGGAGGTACTTTTCACCGGGCGGCCATCGGCAAACTGGTTGCTGTAGTTGGCTATAATGCTGGGAAATTCAGGCGATGCGATTCGCGCCAGACCCAGTTCTGTTGCCGGTTGGCCGGGTTCTCGCCCGGACAGGTTATTATGGATGGATAAAATGGCATGTTCAGGATTTTTGAGATCATGAACCACCACTTCGCAAAACGGAGAGAAGGTCTCGCTCAAGCCCCTGGCGATAGTGTCAATTTGGCTGAGAAGTGAGTTGTTATCGGTTTTTGGCATGCCAGTCTCCTGCGGTGATGCCTGTTGCCATGATTGCGGGCAGTTTACAGTGAGCAGGGTTCGCTTTTCCAGACGCGAGTGTTCAGACGGTAATAAGGTATCCGCATGGCAGATACCTTCTTGATTACCCGGCAAGGAATTCACTGTAGCGGCTGATATCCACGTTCCCACCGCTGATGATAATGCCGATTTTTTTGCCGCGAAGTTCAGCTTTGCGTGCTCTGGCGGCGGCAAAACCCAGACAGCCAGTCGGCTCCACGACAATTTTCATTCGCTCAGCGATAAATTTCATCGAGGCGACTAATTCATCGTCTGAGACAGTCAGAATATCGTGCACATTTCGCTGGATAATCGGAAACGTAATATTCCCGAGATGTTGGGTCTGAGCACCGTCAGCAATGGTTTTCGGCGTATCGATATGAACAATCTTTCCGCTGCGAAACGATTGTTGACCATCGTTTCCTGCCTCCGGCTCGACACCATAGATGATGCAGTCAGGTGACAGATGTCTGGCTGCCAGTGAGGAGCCCGAAAGCAGGCCGCCACCGCCCAGACACACGAAAAGAACGTCTAGCTGACCCACTTCTTCAATCAGCTCTTTTGTGGCGGTACCCTGGCCCGCAATCACGTGCGGATGGTCGTATGGCGGGATCAGCGTCAATCCTTGTTTCTCTGCCAGCTCCCGTCCGATTTTTTCACGATCTTCGGTATAGCGATCGTAAATCACCACATTTCCACCATAGCCTTTTGTGGCTGCAACTTTAGCCGCCGGGGCATCATGCGGCATGATAATCGTCGCCGGGATCCCCAACAATTTTGCCGACAGGGCAATGGCCTGTGCATGGTTGCCGGACGAAAAGGTGACGACGCCCGCAGCGCGTTGTTCTGGCGTGAACTGGCGTAACGCATTCATGGCTCCGCGAAATTTAAACGCGCCCATTCTCTGGAAGTTTTCGCACTTGAAGAAAACTTCAGCACCAAATTCGTCATTAACCGTTCGGGAGGTCATCACCGGCGTTTTGTTGGCATAGTCGGCGATGCGCTCTGCCGCGGCGGCAACATCGTTATAATCAGGCAGTGTCATTTCAGTCATTGTTGTTCACCTGTATGTCGTTAAACGTCATGCTTGTGGGGCCAGGGCAATAGCTTCAACTTCCAGCGCGAAACCATAATGAAGTTCTGCAACGCCCGCTACCGCGCGGGAGGGCCGGAAATCACCGATCCACTCCCCATAGATTTTGTTAAACGTTGGCCATTGGTTGATATCTGTCACATAGACGCGTACTGACACCAGGTGCTGTCGAGAAACCCCTGCGCCAGCCAGGCAGGCATCAATATTCTGCAGTACCAGCCGCGTCTGCTCTTCAAAAGAGGCCTCGGTTTTTTTTTCGCCATCACTCGTGACCGGCAACTGACCAGAAATGAAGACGAATCCGCCAGCCGTTGTACTGTGTGAGTAATGACCTGCAGGCGGAAAACCTCCTGCAGATGAGTTCAATGTAATGTCCACGGACATAAGAGAATCTCCTGTAGTTATTGATAATTCATTTTGTATAAAATAATACTGTTTGTATTATTTTATACGCTTTCATACCGCGTTCGGCTAGTGATAGTTTTCACAGGTGATGATTTTGTGAACTAAGGCAAACGTGACCCACGTTATATAGCTATCCTGGCGCGGTGAAAGAGGGGGAACGCTTTTGATGAGGGTAAAGCAGGGGAGTGAAGAAGCGCCCCGGGGCGGGGCGTTAAAGCCAAAAATTAGCCGATATGGCCGTGGTTAATCTTACTTAACGGCTCATTAATATCGAAGATTTTGCACGTCACGTCTTCCACTCCCAGGTGCTTCAGGCGGGCCGTGTGTTTTTTGATATAGGCCAGAGCGCTGTCTTCATCCTGAAACAGGTAGATGCCACCCGCTTCGTGGTTTGCTGCGTTCTCGGTCCAGATTTTCCAGATGAAACCCGGCTCCTGGTTGATGGATTCGGCCAGTTCAACAAGTTGATGTGACATCTCAGCGCCAAACGGACCAGGAAAATCAAAGTGTATCTGCACGAGTTTGTTCGCCATAAATCCTCCATGGATTGGTTAATTCGGGTAAGGCTACTAGCGTAACAGCACTTTACCCGTCAGATAAGTTACTGCTTGTCCACCGATATAAACACGTGTTCCTGTCAGTTGGCAGCGTAAATCGCCGCCGCGTTCAGAGACCTGTCGCGCCAGCATCTGCGTTTTATTCAGTTTTGCAGCCCAGTAAGGAATCAGCATGCTATGCGTCGAACCGGTGACCGGGTCTTCTGCGACTGCTTCACCCGGGCAGAAGAAACGGCTGACGAAATCGTATTCCCCGTCACCCGGCGCGGTGATACATACCATTTTCCCGAGGGGAATCATGGCGTGGATATTCGGGCGCACAGCCTCAACCTGCTGTTGATTCTCCATCACGACCATGTAATCGCGCGCGACGCGCACTTCTTTATATTCGGTGATGCCCAATGTTTCCAGCAGTAAGGTGGGCGGTTCGGCAGGTTCGCTTTGCCAGGCAGGAAAATCAAGCGTCAGCCAATCACCGCTGCGCGTGACCGTCAGTGGACCCACAAAACGGGTGGCAAAATGGATGGTCGCTTCCGGGTAATCCAGATGTTCAAAGATGACATGTGCGGCGGCAAGCGTGGCGTGCCCACACAGATTAATTTCGCCTTGCGTGGTAAACCAACGCAGCTCGAAGCCATTCTCATTGGCGACAAAAAAAGCGGTTTCCGACTGGTTATGCTGCTGCGACATTTTTAATAATATTTCATCGGGCAACCAGTCATCGAGCGGGCATACTGCTGCGGCATTACCGCCAAACGTCGTAGTGGTAAAGGCATCTACCATGTAGAAATCGATTTGTTGCACGGTGTAACCCTCTCATCGCACTCAGGATATCCCACACTCTATCATGCAATGATTGTCATTGGTTAAGCGCCCTGATTCGCCAGTGTGGTAAAAATTCGCTATCATCCGTTTCCACACTTCATCCTGGCCGCTCATGTCTACGATCCTCGATACCTTTATTGCCCCGCCTTGTCATGAGGAGATAGCGATCCTCTATCAGGACGAGCATCTGGTGCTTATCAATAAACCCACCGGACTGCTTAGTTTGTCGGGGAAAAACCCGCAGAATCTCGATTCGGTACATCACCGGCTGGTACAGATTTACCCCGGCTGTACGCTGGTACATCGGCTTGATTTTGGGACGTCAGGGCTGATGGTGATTGCCCGTAACAAGGCTATCAACGCCGCGCTTTGCCAGCAGTTCAGTCAGCGCGCGGTAAGCAAGGTGTATAGTGCGTTGTTGTGCGGGCATCTGAAAAACGATGAAGGCGTTATAGACGCAGCGATTGCCAAAGACCCGGCGCTGTTTCCACGGATGTCGATTTGCGCCATTAACGGTAAACCCGCGCGCTCGCGCTATCAGGTTATTGAGCGTTTTCATCATCGCCAGCAAGATGGGACGTTACTCGCTTTGACGCGGGTACGGCTGACGCCTGAAACCGGGCGTACCCACCAGTTGCGGATCCACTGTCAGCAGTTGGGGCATCCCATTTTGGGGTGCGATTTATATGGTGGGCGTCTGCTGCCAGGCACCGAACGGACGTCGAGACTGATGCTGCATGCCAGTGAACTGCATTTCAGGCATCCGGTCAGTCAGGAATGGATGACGGCCCAAAACGCCAGCCCGTTTTGAGGATATAAAAAAGCCGCCAGATGGCGGCTATTTGGGGATTATCGTGCGGCGCGTTGTAAAATAACCGCTGACGGCTGGCGCTGCAGAAAACGCATCCGCAGCATCATCAACACTGCCGCAGAGGTCAGGCCGATAATAAAGCCCATCCAAAATCCTGCCGGTCCCATCCGGTCAACCACCAGATCGGTCAGCGCCAGAATATAACCGCTCGGCAGACCCAGTACCCAGTATGCCGTAAAGGTAATAAAGAAAATGGAACGCGTATCTTTATAACCACGTAGGATACCGCTGCCAATAACCTGGATAGAGTCCGATATTTGATACACCGCGGCCAGTAACATGAGCTGCGCTGCCAGAGCGACAACTTCCGGGTTATTGTTGTAGAGCAGGGCAATGTGCTCACGGAATGTTACGGTGAAAATCGCCGTCACAACCGCCATGCAGACGCCGACGCCCAGACCTGTTCTGGCTGCGGTTTGCGCATCCAGCGTGGAACCCTGGCCCAGACGATAACCGACTCGAATGGTGACGGCTGCAGCCAGAGACATCGGCAGGACGAACATTAACGAGCTGAAGTTGAGCGCGATCTGGTGTCCGGCCACGTCGACAATCCCCAGCGGGGAAACCAGCAGCGCCACCACAGCAAACAGCGTCACTTCGAAAAATAACGCCAGCGCGATAGGTAAACCCAGCTGTACCAGGCGCTTCATTACGGCGGTGTCCGGTTTCTGGAAACCACGCTCATTACGGATATCACGCATCGAGCGTGCGCGTTTAACGTATGACAGCATGGCGATAAACATCACCCAGTAAACCGCCGCCGTTGCCACGCCGCAGCCCACGCCGCCAAGTTCCGGCATGCCAAAATGCCCATAAATGAAAACATAGTTAACAGGAATGTTCACCAGCAGGCCGAGAAATCCCATCACCATCGCCGGTTTGGTTTTGGCCAGACCTTCACACTGGTTACGGGCTACCTGGAAGAACAAATACCCCGGCGCGCCCCACAGCAACGCACGCAGGTAGCCGACGGCTTTATCCGCCAGCGCCGGGTCGATGTTATGCATGGAGCGAATAATGTATCCCGCGTTCCAGAGCACGATCATAATCAGAATGGAGACGCTGCCCGCCAGCCAGAAACCCTGGCGTATTTGATGGGCGATACGATCGCGGCGCCCGGAACCATTGAGTTGCGCAATCACTGGCGTCAAGGCCAGCAGCAGTCCGTGACCAAACAAAATGGCCGGCAGCCAGATAGATGTGCCAATGGCGACGGCCGCCATGTCCGTGGCGCTGTATCCGCCCGCCATGACGGTATCAACGAATCCCATTGCGGTTTGAGCGATTTGCGCAAGAATCACCGGAATTGCCAGAGCTAATAACTGACGCGCTTCACTTACATACTTTTGCACGTGTACACCACTATATTGTTGTTATTTGAGAGACTAAAAAAGCCGCCTTATATGGCAGCAAGGAGAAAAAGCAGGGGAAATTTCAGTCTATTGTAGCGAGGAATACGTAATTCTCCAGTGAAAAAACAGGCAGTAGCGGCGCATTGCTGGCAACCTGAATTTCCACCTGCTATTGTGCTGTGCAGAGATGTCTTAATTCAGTTCAGGAGTTAGAAGTATGTTTACGGGTATTGTGCAGGGCACCGCGAAATTGGTGTCCATTGATGAAAAACCAAATTTTCGTACGCATGTTGTGGAGTTACCTGAATATATGTTGGATGCGCTGGAGACCGGCGCATCGGTTGCCCACAATGGGTGCTGCCTGACGGTAACCGAAATCAACGGTAACCAGATAAGCTTTGATCTGATGAAAGAAACGCTGCGTATCACCAATCTGGGTGACCTGAAGGTTGGGGATTTGGTCAACGTTGAGCGTGCGGCAAAATTCAGTGATGAAATTGGCGGACATTTAATGTCGGGCCATATTATGACGACCGCCGAAGTGTCGAAAATTCTGACCTCGGAGAACAACCGCCAGGTGTGGTTTAAAGTTCAGGATCCGTCGCTGATGAAATACATCTTGTACAAAGGATTTATCGGAATTGATGGCATCAGTCTGACGGTCGGCGAGGTGACACCGACGCGTTTCTGTGTGCATTTGATCCCGGAAACGCTGGAACGTACGACGCTGGGTAAGAAAAAGTTAGGCGCGCGGGTCAATATCGAAATCGATCCTCAAACCCAGGCGGTGGTTGATACCGTTGAGCGCGTACTGGCGGCGCGTGAAAGCGCCATCAGTAACGTAACGGGTGAGGCGGGAGCCTAAGCCAGAGTGTAAAACCCCCGTTGGCACGGGGGTGATAACGATTAGCGGGGAACGCGCAGGCCGTGTTCAACGCCGCGGGAAAAAACCACCTGCCACAGCTGAATGTCGCGAGCACGAAACGCACCGGCGCAGGCGTTCAGGTAATAGCTGAACATCCGTTTAAAGCGTTCGGTATAGTTATCGGCGATTTCAGGCCAGGATCTCATGAAACGCTCGTGCCAGGCCATCAACGTTGTATCGTAATCCGCGCCAAAATTATGCCAGTCTTCCATCACAAAATGCGGCTCGCTGGCGTTGGCAATCTGGCGAACTGACGGTAAACAGCCGTTCGGGAAGATATATTTATTGATCCACGGATCAACGTTATTGTCGGTCTTTTTAGAGCCGATGCTATGCAGCAAAAAGAGGCCGTCGGGTTTTAAATTACGATCAACCACCTCAAAATAAGTCGCGTAGTTCTTCGGCCCCACATGCTCAAACATGCCGACGGAGACAATGCGATCAAATTTGTCGTTAAGGTCGCGATAATCCTGCAGCAAAATTGTGACATCCAGCCCCGCACAACGCGCCTGCGCCATTTTCTGCTGTTCTGCCGAAACGGTCACGCCCACCACGCTAACGCCATATTGTGACGCCATAAACTGGGATAAGCCGCCCCAGCCGCAGCCAATATCGAGCACCCGCATGCCTGGCTTCAACTGCAGTTTTTCGGCAATCATTTTTAGCTTCGCCTGTTGGGCAGATTCCAGGGTATCGGCATCTTTCCAGTAGGCGCAGGAATACTGCATATAAGGGTCCAGCATGCGGGTAAAGAGATCGTTGCCCAAATCGTAGTGTTCTTTGCCGACGACCCACGCACGTTTTTTGGTCTGTAAATTGAACAGGCGAGCCGTGGCGATACGGAGCGTATCTTTAAAGTGGCGGGGGAGTTGGTTTTCAAGACCGGCGCGCAGGACTTTACAAAAAAACATGTCCAGCCGGTCGCATTCCCACCAGCCATCCATATAACTTTCGCCCAACCCTAACGATCCTTCCTGCAGTACGCGTTTGAAAAAATCGGGGTTCGTTACGCGAATATCTGCCGGTGCCGGACCATTAATGGTAATACCTGCACGGCTTAATAATTCATTGGTGATGCGGTACCAGTCATCATCCGGTACGCTGACGTCTTCTATACACGATGAACTCATAGCTTCTCCATCACTGGTCGGTGATCAGAACCTTAAAATAGCGTAGACGCTTTTTTGGGCTTTGTGAGAACTCTCACGGAATTAATCCGCGAATCTATAATCCGACGTAGAACAGAGGAAGGGAGGAACCCTTGCCGAAAAGACCATCCATGGGAAAACGGGAACGTTCTTGTCCCCGTTAACACATAACAATTATCGTTTTTTTAACAACCGGAAATCAGTATAGGCCTGAATTTTTGACGATTCAACCAATAAATATTAGCAGGCTAATCAATTATCAAAGGTGATTACTAGTGAGACTCACCGTGGGCAATTTGCGCCCGATCATCTGTGTGCGGGGCGTTAGCCTTCTGCGATTGCATTTTGTAACCCGCGGCCGCCAGCAGCACCGTTGTCAGCATCACGCTGGTGGTGGTGAGCAGCGGGGTGGCGATCAACCAGGAAACCACAAGGCTTGCCAGGAAGCATAAACCCAGTTGCAGTGTGTTCTGCAATGCCGCTGCGCGTCCCGTAGCCTGTGGGAAAGGACGTAACGCCTGAGCCACAACAATTGGGTAGATTGCTCCATTGGCAATCGCCATAACGCAGAATGGGATGAGGATTTCAGCCAGCGCAACATGGTGAATAAATCCGGTTGCCCAGGTGGCCACTACGCTAAAGGCATACAGAATGAGTAACCAGGGCAGCAACTGACGGCCCTGCCATTTTTGCAGCGCAGCGCGGCAGCCGTAACCACCAATTAAGAAAGCGATGGTTTGCGGAACATAACTCAGGCCAATCACCGCCGGACTGTAGCCCATTTCGCTGAGGATGAACGGGGAACCCGTCAGCCACGCGAAGAAGCTCGCGGAGCAGGCGGCATAAATCAGCACGTTTCCGCGGTAAACTTTTGAGCGCAACAGGGTAGCGAAAGTCAGTTTATCCTGGCTGTCGTCGCGTGCTTTAGCTGTTGGTTTTAAGCGCAGAGCCGGAAGCATCAGGATTAGAGTAATGGCAAACAGGGTGGCGAAAATGGCCTGCCAGGAAAAATGTACCAGGATCCAACTGCCTAATAACGGCGCTAATGCCGGGGATAGCCCGACCAACGGCATAATGGTGGCAAAGATGCGGTTTACTTTTTGTGAAGGATAATAATCGGTGACCAGCGCCTGCCAGATAACCGATGCCGCACAAACGCCAACGGCCTGAACAAAGCGCAGTACCAGCAGACCGGTGGCATTTTCAACCCACAGCATGCCCAAACTGCCCAGCGCGAAGATGGATAAACCCAGCAGCAAAACAGGCTTGCGACCATAGTGGTCAGAGAGCGGCCCCCACAGAAGTTGCGCGACGGCAAAACCCGCTAAGAATAAGCTAAGACTGGCGCTGACGGCAGATGCAGGCGTCTGCAGATCGGACTGAATTGCTGCAAAGGCGGGCAGATACATATCCGTTGCCAGAAAGCCGAGTACGCTAAGACCCGCCAGCCAGACTAAAAATCCTTTCCCAGGTTGCATCATCATTTCTCTTTTTTTAGCAGTAGAACAATGCCGCTGAGTGTAGTGAGTGTAATTCTTGCTGTGAAACGCTAATATTTGCTTACTGATTTCAAATTTTTTGTAGGCAGAACATGTGGTCGGAATATTCACTTGAAGTTGTGGATGCGGTTGCGCGTAACGGTAGCTTTAGTTCGGCCGCGCAGGAGTTGCACCGCGTACCCTCGGCGGTAAGCTACACCGTGCGTCAACTGGAAGAGTGGCTGGCGGTGCCGCTTTTTGAGCGACGCCATCGGGACGTGGAATTGACGCCTGCCGGTGCATGGTTTCTCAAAGAAGGCCGCTCTGTTATCAAAAAAATGCAGATCACCCGCCAGCAATGTCAGCAAATTGCCAACGGCTGGCGCGGGCAGTTGGCGATCGCGGTAGATAACATTGTCCGCCCGGATCGTACCCGACAGATGATCGTGGATTTCTACCGTCATTTTGATGATGTGGAGCTGCTGGTTTTCCAGGAGGTGTTTAACGGTGTCTGGGATGCGCTGTCCGATGGGCGCGTTGAGCTGGCAATCGGCGCCACGCAGGCGATTCCGGTGGGGGGGCGCTATACCTTCCGCGACATGGGAATGCTGAGCTGGAGCTGCGTGGTGGCAAGCCATCATCCGTTGGCGTCAATGCCCGGACCGCTAAGCGACGACACGTTGCGCAACTGGCCGTCGCTGGTGCGTGAAGACACGTCGCGTACGCTTCCTAAGCGTATTACCTGGCTGCTGGATAACCAAAAGCGCGTTGTGGTGCCTGACTGGGAATCTTCTGCGACCTGTTTATCTGCAGGTCTGTGCGTGGGCATGGTACCGACGCATTTTGCCAAACCGTGGATTGATAGCGGCAAATGGGTCGCGCTACAGCTGGAGAATCCATTTCCTGATGCCGCATGCTGCCTGACCTGGCAACAGAACGATACGTCGCCAGCATTGAGCTGGCTGCTGGACTATTTAGGGGATAGTGAAACGCTGAATAAGGAATGGTTGCGGGAGCCCGATGAGGCTCCCGCACCACAGTCTTAACGACGGTAATCGCGGAACGGGCCGTCGGCAACGGAACGGCGCTCTACCAGGCGCGGATGAACCTCGATAGACTGCGACTCTTCACGTTTATTCACAATACGGTCTAACAGCATGTTGAAGGCCGTTTCCCCCAGTGAATCTTTAGGCTGGTGAATGGTCGTCAGAGCCGGCGTGAAGAAGCGGGCGTTGCGCACGTTGTCGTAACCGATGAGCGAGACATCCTGCGGTACGCGCAGTCCCATCTCGTCAGCGGCGCACAGCGCACCCATCGCCATGATATCGCCACCGCAGAAGACGGCGGTAGGACGATGCGACTGTGACAGAATTTGCTGCATGGCGCGATAGCCCGATTCAGGCTCAAAATCGCCCTGCACAATCCAGTTTTCAGGAACTTTAATCAGCGCTTCTTCCATCGCTTTCATAAAGCCTGCCAGACGCCCGGCTCCGGTATTACGCTCCATTGGTCCTGGGATCACGCCAATCTCACGATGACCGCGTTCTACCAGATACCGACCCGCCATGTAACCGCCTTCGAAGGCGTTATCAATGACCGTATCGGTAAAGTCGGCTTTAGCTTCGCCCCAGTCCATGACGACCATCGGAATATGGCGGTACTCTTCGAGCATCGAAAGCAGCGACTCCGGATACTCAGAACACATCACCAGCAGACCATCAACGCGCTTTTGCGCCATCATCGACAGATAAGCCTGCTGTTTTTCGAGGCTGTTCCATGCGTTACCCAGAATCAGGGTATAGCCTTTCTGGAAACAGTTTTTCTCAACGGCTTCGATAATTTCAGCGAAATAGGCCGCTTCGCTGCTGGTGGCCAGCAAGCCAATAGACTTGGTGTGATTCACCTTCAGGCTGCGCGCCACGGCGCTCGGAGAATAGTGCAGCTCTTTGATCGCCGCCCAGACAGCATTACGCGTTTCTTCCGCGACAAAGCGCGTCTTGTTAATTACGTGTGATACGGTTGTAGTGGAAACGTTTGCTCGCTTCGCTACATCTTTAATTGTTGCCATTACATCTCACTCCAGACCATATCCTAAGCTCCTGAGAATACTCCAGGTAAACGTTTGCCTTAACACACCCTTAGCGCAACGTAAGGGTTGCGGCACGCCGGGAAAACGACACGGAACGTCAGGAAGGGGTCAATGGCCGGTACGCTAATCAAGTAAGCGTGGAATTTTGTCTGATCTTAACGAAAAGGGGAAGAGTTAAAAGCAGTTATCAATATAAATCGTGAGAGATTTTTGCTTTCAAGTGTGTAAAAATGCGCAATATCACTTTTTGTGTGGGAATAAAAAGGAGAAAACTTGATGAGCACCGATCTGAAATTTTCGTTAGTGACTACCATTATTGTTCTGGGTTTGATCGTCGCGGGTGGCCTGACCGCAGCGCTGCATTGATTTCCCCCGAGGGAGTTCGCTCTCCCTCATCCTTTCCGCTTGCCTTTCCCGTCGATTGTTTGCGAATAAGCAAAAGTCTTTTGCAATTTTGTTAACTTTATTAATTTTGCGATCAATGTCATGCTTTTGACTCTTATTTTATGTCGCGCCCCGGCTCGACGTTACGGAGTCGAAATATGAAACTCAATTATCCTTTACTGGCGCTGGCGATCGGCGCGTTTGGCATTGGCACCACTGAATTTTCGCCAATGGGATTATTGCCCGTCATTGCCAAAGGTGTGGATGTCTCGATTCCCGCGGCCGGAATGTTAATCAGCGCGTATGCGGTTGGGGTGATGGTGGGGGCTCCGCTGATGACATTACTGCTGTCCCATCGTGCGCGACGTAATGCGTTGATATTCCTGATGGCGATTTTCACGCTGGGCAACGTGCTTTCGGCTATCTCGCCGGATTACACCACCCTGATGTTATCGCGTATTTTGACCAGTCTGAACCATGGGGCATTTTTTGGTCTTGGCTCCGTTGTCGCTGCAAGCGTAGTACCCAAACATAAGCAGGCCAGCGCCGTGGCAACCATGTTTATGGGGTTGACCATTGCCAATATTGGTGGCGTTCCTGCGGCGACCTGGCTTGGTGAAACCATCGGCTGGCGTATGTCGTTTATGGCAACGGCGGGTCTGGGCGTCATCTCCATGGTCAGCCTGTTCGTCTCATTACCCAAAGGTGGGGCGGGAGAGCGCCCGGATGTCCGTAGCGAACTGGCGGTACTTATGCGTCCGCAGGTGCTGTCGGCGCTGCTGACGACCGTTCTGGGAGCCGGGGCGATGTTCACGCTTTATACCTATATCTCACCAGTGTTACATACGATCACCCATGCCACACCGGCGTTTGTGACCGGTATGCTGGTGCTGATTGGCGTTGGCTTCTCAATCGGTAACTATCTTGGTGGCAAACTGGCTGACCGTTCCGTCAACGGTACGCTGAAAGGCTTTTTACTGCTGCTGATGGTTATTATGCTGGCCATTCCTTTCCTGGCGCGTAATGAGCTGGGTGCGGCAGTTAGTATGGTGGTCTGGGGGGCAGCGACGTTTGCGGTCGTTCCGCCGTTGCAGATGCGCGTGATGCGCGTTGCCAGCGAAGCGCCTGGATTATCATCGTCAGTCAACATTGGCGCGTTTAATCTGGGGAATGCTCTGGGTGCCGCAGCCGGTGGGGCGGTGATTTCCGGTGGGTTGGGCTACAGCTTTGTTCCGGTGATGGGGGCAATTGTGGCGGGGCTTGCGCTGCTGCTGGTCTTTATCTCGGCGCGCAAACAGCCTGAAGAGGCTTTCACTACCGCGAATTAATGCTAAAACGCAGAAGGGTTCTCCTTCTGCGTCATCTTTTTTATGCTGCGAAGTTCTTCGCAACAAATTCCCAGTTCACCAGCGCCCAGAAGTTTTCCAGGTAGCCAGGACGGGCATTGCGATAATCGATGTAGTAGGCGTGTTCCCATACGTCAACGGTCATCAGCGGCGTCGCGTCGGTGGTCAGCGGTGTACCTGCATTGGAGGTGGAAACGATAGCCAGTTTGCCATCCGTTCCTTTTACCAGCCAGGTCCAGCCAGAACCGAAGTTTTTAATAGCGGCATCGGTGAACTGCGCTTTGAAATCCGCAAAGCTGCCAAAGGAGGCGGCAATTGCTTCGGCCAGTTTACCGGTAGGTTCGCCACCTGCGTTCGGTGCCAGGCAGTTCCAGTAGAACGTGTGGTTCCATACCTGTGCTGCGTTATTGAATACACCGCCTTCAGAGCTACGTACGATCTCTTCCAGTGATTTGCCTTCAAACGCCGTGCCTTTAATCAGGTTGTTCAGATTAGTCACGTAAGTTTGATGGTGTTTGCCATAGTGATATTCCAGCGTTTCGGCAGAAATGTGCGGTGCCAGAGCATCTTTGGCATACGGTAATGCAGGTAATTCAAACGACATTGCTTCTCTCCTTATTATTTGTATTGAGTACACACAATAGCCTCATTGTGAGTAAGGATAGGGTAGCAAATTGAAAGGTTATGCAAAAGAAGAACTTACCCTACAGCAGGTACTGTAGGGTAAGTTTTTAACGAATTGTTTTTGGCGTCATTACCCGACGAGCGCCCACATAGTGGCGCTGCCAGTAATCTTCACTCAGAGAGGTGATTTGAATTTCCTGACCGCTGCGCGGTGACTGAATAAACTTACCGTTGCCAACATAAACGCCAACGTGATCGGCAGTTCCACGCCCCTGGGTACGGAAAAATACCAGATCGCCATTTTTCAGTTCGCCACGTTCAATCGGCGCAGCATCGCGCAGATGATACATTTCGTTCGCTGTACGTGGAATGCGGAATTTCACCAGATCTTTATAGGCGTAATAGACCAGACCGCTGCAGTCAAACCCGGTTCTTGGTGAGGTGCCGCCCCAGCGATAAGGCTTGCCGATCTGGTTCATCAGCGTGGACATGGCGGTTTTAGTGGCTTTCTGCACTTTCACTTTATGCGCGTCAGCCAGCGTCGTTGGTGCGGTGGTTTTCACTTTTACACAGCGCGGCTTATGACCTTTGCGCGGCGTGCATTTTTCAGTCCAGGTAACGGCAGCGGTTTGTGCTGCGGTGTTTTTACCACGACGGTTTGCTGTTTTAGTCGACTTTGCCGGAGCGGCAGTGCGATGTTTAGAAGAGGAAGCGGTTTTGGTGCTGGTTTTGCTGGTGGTTTTTGTCGCCGTTTTCTTGCTGGTTTTTGTTGTTTTTTGGCTGGTTGTTGCGCTTTTCTTTTTATCTACCGTTTTGATGGTGTGGGAATGGGTAGGTGTCGTCCTGGCCTGCTTGGAAGCATGAGCCATGGGCGTAAAGGGCAGTGTAGTAAAAAGTAAAGCACAGAGCGTGATCGAGATTCGGTTTATCCGCGCCACTGAGCAATCCTCTGGTAAGGCAGGTCTATCATGCCTGCGTGTGATTTTCAAAACTTGATGATTCTAATCTATAGAAAGAGGGAAAGTTAATAGCTTTTTTGTTTAAAACTACGTTTCGTAACCGACCGCAAAAAAAATCAGCAATTAAAGTTGGCGTTGGTGAATGAATAATCAAATCCACAGGCTTTAAGGGGATAAATGAGATTGTGAATGCAACTTTTGGCGTCAGGGGATAAAATAATAACGCGTAATGAAAATGTTATTTTCCGTTGCCTGTCTGACCCGCTACAATGTCAGACTACTGCCGTAAAAGAAGTTTAAGGAAGCAAGATAATGAGCACCACTATCGAAAAAATCCAGCGCCAGATCGCTGAAAACCCGATTCTCCTGTACATGAAAGGTTCCCCTAAACTGCCAAGCTGCGGTTTCTCCGCTCAGGCTGTGCAGGCGCTGTCCGCCTGTGGTGAACGCTTTGCTTATGTTGATATTCTGCAGAACCCGGATATTCGCGCCGAGCTGCCGAAATACGCAAACTGGCCAACCTTCCCGCAGCTGTGGGTTGATGGTGAGCTGGTTGGCGGCTGTGACATTTTGATCGAAATGTACCAGCGCGGTGAGTTGCAGCAGCTGATTAAAGAAACAGCGGCGAAATACAAAACCGAAGAGCCGGACGCTGAATAATATCAGCGTAAATAAAAAAGCGACCTCGTGATGGTCGCTTTTTTTATCGGTCCGTTATGCCTCTTCAGGCACGGGAAGAGGCCAGCCGCCGAGACGTTTCCAGCGGTTAACAATTTCGCAAAACAGCACGGCCGTCCGTTCGGTGTCATACAGCGCCGAGTGCGCCTGAGTCCCGTCAAATTCCATTCCTGCCGCCAGGCACGCTTTCGATAACACAGTTTGCCCCAGAGACAGGCCGCTTAAGGCCGCAGTATCAAAGGTGACGAACGGATGAAATGGATTACGTTTGAGCGAGGCGCGTTCTGCTGCGGCCATCATAAAACTGTGGTCGAACGTAGCGTTATGCGCCACCATGATCGCCCGATTGCAGCCGCTGTCTTTAATGCCTTTACGCACCATTTTAAAGATGGCATGCAGAGCGTCATATTCGCTGACCGCGCCGCGTAGCGGATTGTTAGGGTCAATTCCGTTAAAGGCGAGGGCTTCCGGCTGCAAATTCGCGCCTTCAAATGGCTCTACGTGGAAATGTAACGTCGTGTCCGGCATCAGCCAGCCTTGTTCATCCATTTTCAGTGTGATGGCTGCGATCTCAAGCAGCGCATCGGTTTTGGCATTGAACCCTGCGGTTTCGACATCAATGACGACAGGATAAAAACCACGAAAACGGTCACACAGACCGGAAAGTTGAGCGTTATCGGACATCTGGGTCTCTTAATACGGGAAAATTGCAGCGCGTATTATGGCAAAATGATGAGTATAAAACTACGGGCACAGACGATCTGCGCCCGTGGGGAGGTTAGTCGCCCAGGCCGCGCCCGGCGTCTTTCTCTTCGATCAGTTCAATTTTGTAACCGTCTGGATCTTCAACGAATGCGATTACGGTTGTGCCGCCTTTTACCGGACCGGCTTCACGCGTGACGTTACCGCCATTCTGACGAATACGTTCACAGGCTTCGGCTGCGTTATCTACGCTCAGGGCGATATGGCCGTAGGCAGTGCCCAGCTCATACTTGTCGACACCCCAGTTATAGGTCAGTTCGATCACGGCTTCGCTGGTTTCAGGGCCGTAGCCGACAAAGGCCAGGGAGTATTTGTATTCAGGGTTTTCGCTGGTACGCAGCAGCTTCATGCCCAGCACGTTGGTATAAAACTCGATGGAACGCTGCAGGTCACCCACGCGCAGCATGGTATGAAGTAAACGCATCTTTTTCCCCTTCGAAAATGGCTAATACATTCAAAATGTTGTTTTAGTATAGCGGCGTTGTTACGCCGCTATCAATGGCAGAACGGAGTTTGTGACGTTAGAGGGTAGGATAATCGGTGTAACCTTCCGCGCCGCCGCCGTAGAAGCTTTCGGCACGTTGCGGATTCAGCTCCGCTTTACGCTGCAGGCGCGCAACCAGATCCGGGTTAGCGATATAGGCGCGACCAAAAGCAACGGCGTCGATCAGGCCTTTCTCGATCAGTGCTTCTGCTTTTTCAGGTGTGTAGGCACCCGCACCAATGATCGGACCGTGGAAACGCGCACGAACTTTTTCGCGAAACGCATCGGAATACGGCTCGCCGCCAGCCCAGTCCGGCTCAGACATATGCAGGTAAGCGATTCCGCGCTTGCCCAGTTGTTCAATCAGATACAGCGCATCGGCTTCTTCGTTCGGCCCGTTGTCAACGTTCTGGAATGAGCCAATCGGAGATACGCGAATACCAATGCGATCGGCACCCCATTCTTTAATACCGGCATCGACAACTTCCAGCACCAGACGTGCACGATTTTCGACGCTGCCGCCGTACTGATCGGTACGCTGGTTAGACGTTGGCGACAGGAACTGGTGCAGCAGATAGCCGTGAGCGGAGTGCAGTTCAACCATGTCGAAACCCGCTTCGCGCGCGTTGGCAATCGCCTGACGGAAGTCATTAACGATGCCGGGAATTTCTTCCGTTTCCAGCGCACGCGGCATTGAGGTATCCGCACGCGTTGCCAGACCATTTTCATCACGAAGCGAGGTCCGGGTTCCGGCGCTAATCGCGGAAGGTGCGACCGGTGCCTGACCGTTGGGCTGCAGACTGGCGTGAGAGATGCGCCCGGTATGCCACAACTGGACCGCAATATGACCTTGCTCCGCATGTACGGCAGCGGTGATTTTTTTCCATGCGGCAATTTGCGCTTCGCTGTGTAAGCCGGGTGCCCCCGCATAGCCTTTCGCCTGCGCGGAAATCTGTGTAGCTTCACTGATGATAAGACCCGCGCTGGCGCGTTGACGGTAATACTCGGCCATCAGCGGAGTAGGGATGTCGCCAGGCTCAATGCTGCGCAGACGCGTCAGTGGCGCCATGAATACGCGGTTTGCTGCCGTAATAGCACCCAATTTCAGTGGGGAAAAAAGTTTTTCAGATGACATATGGCACTCCTGAATAGACCGGTCGTCTAGTAATAAAAGAAATAAAAACGCCTGTTAAACGGCAGGCGTAGTAATGATGGTTTTAACGTGCGCCAGCGCATTTTCCAGCGGGGTGGCGCTACGAGAAATCTTGGCCTGCAGGTTGGCGCCCAGCCACAGCGCATACAATACCTGCGCCTGCTGTAACGGCTCGCCAACAAAGGACAGACAATGGTTTGCCTGACCTTTCTCCAGCGCCTGCGCTAACAGCGCAATAATGTGCCGCGCGCCTTTATCCATCGCCGTGCGCATATCTTCTGACAGATCGCACACTTCGGCAGACAGTTTTACGGTTAAACAACCGCTGATAATGCCGTGCTGGCTAAACTGGTTCAGGGTTTCCTGATAGTAGGCCAGAATACGGTCGCGATAGTTTCCTGCCCCCGTATCAAAGTGCGTAGCCAGTCGCTGATGATAGGCCGCATAGTGGCGTTCCAGCATCGCAACACCGAACGCTTCTTTAGAGCGAAAATAGTGATAAAACGAACCTTTGGGGACTTCAGCGGTTTTCAGTAGTTCGCTTAAGCCCATACCGGTGAAGCCGCGCTGCATACACAGCAGTTCGCCCGTCGCCAGCAGATGTTCGCGTGTATCGTGTTCAGTGATTTTGTTCATGGGAAGGAGTGTAATAGACCAGTCGGTCTAATGCAATAGCGCTTGCGAGAAATTCAGTTAACGTCTTCAATAGGTATATCAATCTTACGAAAGGAGGGGATGTGGCCGAACAGCTGGAGTTTTTCCCCGTCCAGAGCCCATGCCGTGGAATATGTCAGTCTGACGAGCGCGGTTTTTGCCGCGGCTGTTTTCGCAGTCGGGATGAGCGTTTTAACTGGCAAAAGATGAGCGATGCCGAAAAGCAGGAAGTGCTACGGCTTTGTCGTCAGCGCCTGATGCGTAAATTACGAGCAAACAAAGCCAACCCTTCGGAAGAACCGCAACAACCTTCACTCTTTTAAAAGCGTAATTGCGTATACTCGATGCACATTCACTTATAAGGAAGCTGCTATGGTTCAGCGTATTACTATTGCGCCGCAAGGTCCGGAATTTTCTCGCTTTGTAATGGGGTATTGGCGCCTGATGGACTGGAATATGTCCGCGCGCCAGCTAGTCAGCTTTATTGAAGAACATCTGGACCTGGGCGTTACCACCGTCGATCACGCCGATATTTACGGCGGATACCAGTGTGAAGCGGCGTTTGGCGAGGCACTGAAGCTGGCCCCGCATCTGCGTGAAAAAATGCAGATTGTTACCAAGTGCGGGATCGCCACGACGGCGCGCACGGAAAATGCGCTGGGTCATTACATCACCGACAGCGCGCATATCATTGCCAGTGCGGAAGCATCGTTGAAGTTACTGGCGACCGATCATATTGATTTGCTGCTCATCCACCGTCCCGATCCGCTCATGGATGCGGACGACGTCGCTGACGCGTTCAAAAAATTGCACCATAGCGGAAAAGTGCGTCACTTTGGCGTATCTAACTTCACCCCGGCACAGTTCTCACTGCTGCAATCGCGTCTGCCGTTCACGCTGGCGACTAACCAGGTTGAGATCTCACCGGTACATCAGCCGCTCCTGCTGGATGGTACTTTAGATCAACTGCAACAACTGCGCATTCGTCCGATGGCCTGGTCCTGCCTCGGCGGTGGTCGTCTGTTTAATGACGATGCGTTCCAGCCATTACGTAATGAACTTGCCACAATCGCAGAAGAGTTAAACGCGCAGTCCATTGAGCAGGTGGTGTACGCCTGGATTTTACGTCTGCCGTCTCAGCCGTTGCCGATTATTGGCTCAGGGAAGATAGAGCGCGTACGCGCTGCCGTTGAGTCTGAGTCATTGAACATGTCTCGCCAGCAGTGGTTCCGTATTCGCAAAGCCGCGCTGGGTTACGACGTACCGTAATCGCGTTTTTGACGCTTCTCCGTTCAAATTTGTGTCACTGGTTTACACTTATCAATCAGACACCTTTCGGACGGAGGTCTTATGAAGCGTTTGAGTTTGGCCATTATTACTCTACTCGCCTGTGCAGGTGCGCAGGCTGCAAGTGAAGAAAAAGTGACGATGAATCTGGTAACGTCGCAAGGCGTCGGCCAGGCGATTGGTACGGTCACTATTGCTGAAACCGGGAAAGGGCTGGAGTTTACGCCCGATCTGAAAGCGCTGCCGCCGGGTGAACATGGCTTCCATGTCCATGCGAATGGCAGTTGCCAACCGGCGATTAAAGAAGGAAAAGCCTCAGCCGCGGAATCGGCTGGAGGCCATTATGATCCGCACCAAACCGGCAAGCACGAAGGCCCGGAAGGCGCAGGCCACATGGGCGACCTGCCGCTGCTGGTGGTGAATAACGACGGTAACGCCACAACACCGGTCATTGCGCCGCGGCTGAAAACGCTCGATGAGGTTGAAGGCAAAGCGCTGATGATCCATGTCGGTGGCGATAATATGTCCGATCAACCAAAACCGCTTGGCGGTGGCGGAGCGCGCTACGCCTGTGGCGTTATCAAATAATCAATTGCCTAGCGTACCCGGCGGAGGCGCCTGTTCGAGCTGCGAAAGCGAGCAGTGTAGTCGCCAGATAAGCGCCGACAGTTCCTGCGCCGCAGGTTGATGATGGTGGGCGAGCGTGTCGCAAATACGCTGTAGCTCACTCAGCGTGGCATTCAGCGGTCGTTGCTGAACGCCGCGCTCACTCATTACGTCGCGAAGCAGCGAAATACACACGTCTCTGACGCGAGCCAGAGGATCTGAACGCACCTCCCAGGTGCGCAGTTGCCACACCACGTGCGAGCAGTTCAGCAAGACAACCCCCCAACGCAATAGCCAGCGTCGCGCCAGGGCATCCTGACTGTTGCTGAGCTGGCTGACGTGGTGATAGGTCAGCGACTCAAATTCGTTTTCGCTGAGCGAGGGATGTCGGCTGAGCTGATCGACAAAATCCCGGCGCAGGGCGCGAATATGGCGGCGGCCTTTCCGCGCATCCGATCCAGGCCGCAGAATGGCGAATGCCAGCCACGATAGCGCCACGCCGGTGATTTTCGCCATATTGTCATTCAGGAAATCAGCAAAATCATAAACCGGCGGATTAGTCACCGCGATAAACGATCCCATAAACACGATTAGCTGTCCCCAAAGACCCGCCAGCGCTGGCATTTGTAGCTTCAGGAGTTGCATGGTAGCGAGCAACGGGAAGAGAAACAGAATGAATTGCCAGAGGTCAGAGATTTGCACCATCAGGCCAAACTTAACCACAAAGCTAAACAGCGACAGCAGAACCAACGTGCGCATCAGCAAAGAAAGTGACTTGAACGGCGTGGCTACGGCGGAATAGAGCACGCTGCTGATGGCCGCGAGCGTTAGTGCGCCAGAGCCTGATTCCCATTGCGCGCCAATGCTCCATGCGCCGATAAGCATCAGTGTACAGAACGTACGCAATCCGCTCCAGAGAGCTTCCGCATTATCGGTATGACGGGCAAGTCCTGGCGTGCGGGCGATAGTAATACGCTCGGCGGTAACGCCATTTTCCAGTAAATGCAGATAATGACTGCTGCGTAAGTACAGCCGACAAAAATAACGCAGTCGTTGCCAGAAGGCGACGTGCCGATAGTCGCGCGCATCGAGAGGACGCAGGGGGGCGATAATACGCGCGACGGTGTAGGTGTCGGTATTGGATTTGACCAGCTCGCTGAGCAGTTGTTCGATGATTTCCCGGGTATTAGCCGGGGGATTGGGCCAGTTCAGGAGCATCCTGCGCAGACTGGAGATCACGCTGGTCATACGTAACTGCTGATGCAACAGCGAATTGAGCAACGCATTTTGACGGCGAAAACGGTAGTGACTCCAGAACGCCTGAATACGCAGCAGGTTCATGGTAAGAATCTGACCGATAACACCTTCATGAGCTGTGCGAATCGCATCTGTTGTCTCCGGTTGCCAGAGTAAGCTGGCATGCTCCAGTAAACGCGAATGCATGTTTTTCAGCGCGGTAAGCAGCGTAGTGCCATCGGAGGTGCTGGGGAGGATCATCATCATCATGCCGCCGCACAGGATACCGACGATGACCTCGCATACGCGGGCCTGAGCGATATCCCACAACTGCGTAATCTCTATGGTATTGACCATGGGAAAAGCAATGATCGCCGCCGTATAACCGGCCAGTTGAAAGGCATAGGCGACGTTATTGGTGAAATGCGCGCATGCCCAGGTACAAAAACCGATCCACACTGACATGCTCAGCAAAAACAACCACGGCTCATTGAGGGTATGACCGGCAATAATCAACGCGGCGGTGGCACCCAGCAAGCTACCCGCAACACGACCCAGACTTTTGCTGATAACCCCGCCGACGGTGGGAAAGCTGACCACTGCCGCCGAGGTCATCGCCCAGTAGGGCTCATCCAGATTCAGGTAATAGGCGAACGTTAACGCCAGACACATCGCAATGGTATTTCGCAACGCATAACGCCACTGCGCTACCGTGGCTTTAAACCACGGCCAATGGCCTGGCATCAGGTGGGACAGTTTCATTTACGCTGGCCGATAGACACGCTGCAGGTCGTACCAGAAACCAGGGTGACATCCTGCGGCAGAGCGTCGAATTCGATGCGGACCGGAACGCGTTGGGCCAGACGCACCCACGGCACATTGGGTTTGATGTCGGGAATCAGACCGGAATCGCTTTCCACACTTTGGTCGTAGATGGCGCGACCAATACTGGATACGTGACCCTGTAACTTTATGTTGCCGCTGTAGAGCGTGATAACCGCAGGCGCACCTTCACGAATGTGGCGCAACTTGGTTTCTTCAAAATACCCCATCACATAGAAAGAGTGGCTGTCGACAAGGGCAAACAGGGGCTTACCGGTTGAGGCGTAGTCTCCAGTACGAGTTGAAAGGTTGGTGACCCAGCCCGCTACGGGCGCTTTGACCACCGTCTGCGTCAGTTGCCACTGTGCCTGGCGCAGACTGGCCTCGGCTGCTTCAACGCTGGCCTGCATGGCTTTCACGTTGAGGTTAGCAGTATCCAGATCTTCGGCTGAGATATAATTTTGCGATAAATGACGGCGGCGGTTGGCTTCGTTATTGGCTTTCGCCAGATCGGACTGTGCCTTCGCCAGCTGCGCTTGCGCATTTAGTTCAGCAATGTGAAACGGCGTCTTATCGATGATAAAAAGGACATCGCCTTTGTTCACAAACTGGTTATCTTTTATATTGAGTTCGCTAATGCTGCCTGAGACCTGCGGCGTGATGCTGACCTGCTCAGCACGCACTTTGCCATCACGTGTCCAGGGCGATTGCATATAGTAATTCCACATCCACCATCCGGCGAAAACTGCGATGGCAGCGACTATAATGGTGGAGAAGTATTTAATGGTTTTAAGCGACATAATCACCACACAATCAGCATTACAAAGGCCAGACATACGCAAAGCATAAAGAGTGACAGATCCATTAACAGGGGATGCCAGATTTCGCCGGAGTAAATCCAGTCGCGTAGCAGGCGATGAACAACCAGCCAGAGAATAAATCCTGCTACAAACGCCTTGAAAACAGGAGGGAAGTAGACAGATGCTCCGATCATTAAATCTTGTAGAGGCAATCCTGTTGCATTAAACATAAACTTCACGGGCAAAATCCTTGGCGGAAGAGAGCATTGCTATAGGTTTAGCAAAAAAGAGACAATGAGTCTCTGTAACGCATAATGTCTGAAAAAATGTCAGCCGGTAAGCAAATTTGGCAATACATTTGTTTTGGGAATACAAATGCTGCACACTATTCTAAAATCAGCACAATAACTTAGCAAGCTAATTATAAGGAGATGAAATTGGAATCGCCATTAGGTTCTGATCTGGCACGGTTGGTGCGCATTTGGCGTGCTCTGATTGACCATCGCCTGAAACCTCTGGAGTTGACGCAGACGCATTGGGTTACGCTGCACAACATTCATCAATTGCCGCCTGATCAATCGCAGATTCAGTTGGCTAAAGCGATTGGCATCGAGCAGCCTTCGTTGGTACGCACGCTTGACCAGCTGGAAGAAAAGGGACTCATTTCACGACAGACTTGCGCCAGCGATCGTCGGGCTAAGAGAATTAAACTGACAGAAAAAGCAGAGCCGCTGATTGCAGATATGGAAGCGGTTATCAACAAGACGCGTGGAGAAATTTTGGAAGGGATTTCAGCTGAGGAAATTGATCTGCTGATTAAACTGGTCGCCAGACTGGAACACAATATTATTGAACTGCAGTCACAGGGCTGAAACGATGAGATGACGTGTGGCCAGAGCCTGACCACACGTGAATTCGATTAGCGTGGAGACACGGTAACCTGGCTGCCGTTGTTAGCCATAACAACGCGCTGGCCAGCTGAGAACTTGGTCGCACCCTGTTTCTGAACCACCATGATGGTATTACCGTCGTCCTTACGGATTTCCAGTTCTACACCCTGGGTTTTATTCATCGCACCTTGTACGCCTTGACCCGCTACGCCACCGGCAACTGCGCCAGCCGCCGTGGCTAATGAACGACCCGTACCGCCGCCGACGGTGTTACCCAGGAACCCGCCGAGTACCGCACCACCAATGGCGCCAATCACGTTTGCGTCATCGCCACCCTGGATTTGCACCGGACGAACATGAACAATTGTACCGTAGGTAACGTTCTGAACTTGTTTCGCTTCGGATGCGGTGTATACGTCGCCTGAAAGGCTATCATTGTTAACGCAGCCCGCCAAAGACACACCCATTAATGCAACAATCAGCACACGTTTAATCATTTACAAATCTCCTTTAACACCACGAAACGCTAATAAAGCACCCTTCATGGCTAAATTATATGGCACTTGTGAGCCTAAGGTCACATGTTCTACTGGAACAATATGAAAATCTTAACCGAAATCGGATATACCGAGTATAAACGAATCATTCATATAATTGATGTAATAAAGCGTCCATTGTAATGATTAGCCCTCAAAAATCATTAAGGAAGCATGGCATTAGTCGGCACTTTATGGTTGAGTGTCAAGGCTAATTTGCTTAAAAGGATGACATATGAAATCGGGCCGTTTTATCGGTGTAATGTCTGGAACCAGCCTTGATGGTGTCGATGTTGTGCTGGCGACAATAGATGAAACGATGGTTGCGCAACAGGCGAGTCTGACCTGGCCTATCCCTCTCCATATAAAGCAGGCGATCCTGGATATCTGTCAGGGGCAGCAGCTTGCGCTATCGCAGTTTGGCCAACTTGACGCACAGCTCGGTTATCTGTTTGCCGAGGCGGTGAATGCGCTGTTGGCACAGGAAAAATTGAAACCGCAGGAGATCGTTGCGATTGGCTGTCATGGGCAAACCGTGTGGCATGAACCGACGGGAATTGCGCCGCACACGCTGCAAATTGGCGACAACAATCAAATCGTCGCGCGTACCGGGATAACGGTGATCGGCGATTTTCGTCGCCGCGATATTGCTCTCGGCGGGCAGGGCGCGCCGTTGGTTCCCGCTTTTCATCAGGCGCTGTTGGCTCATCCAACGGAGCGGCGGATGGTGCTAAACATCGGCGGAATTGCCAATCTGTCTCTGCTTATCCCACAGCAACCCGTTCGCGGTTACGACACCGGGCCGGGCAATATGCTGATGGATGCCTGGATCTGGCGGCAATGCGGCCAACCCTACGACAAAGATGCGCAGTGGGCCACATCGGGAACGGTGATCCTGCCTTTACTGCAAAATATGCTTAACGATCCTTATTTTTCTGCGCCTGCGCCGAAAAGCACTGGCCGCGAGTATTTCAATTATGGCTGGATAGAACGTCATATGGCGCAGTTCCCGGGAATAAGCCCGCGGGATGTGCAGGCGACGCTTGCCGAACTGACGGCCGTGACCATTTCCGAGCAGGTCTTGCTAAGCGGAGGCTGTGAACGGCTAATGGTATGCGGCGGCGGCAGCCGTAATCCGCTGCTGATGATGCGTCTGGCGGCATTATTGCCAGGGACAGAGGTCACTTCAACCGATGAGGCTGGGATCAGCGGCGATGATATGGAGGCCCTGGCTTTTGCCTGGCTGGCGTGGCGAACGCTGGCGGGATTACCGGGAAATCTGCCTTCCGTGACCGGCGCATCAGAACCGAGCGTTTTAGGGGCGATTTATCCCGCTAACCCACGAACTCAGAGTTAACTGAAATTATTCAGCGCCATATGTCGATAAACTAGGGATATTAGGGAGGGTGCCATTACCCTCCAGGACCAGGAAAGTCTTCAGGATATGGCTATGAAAAAACTGTTGTTAGTGTGTCTGCCGGTACTGCTTAGCGGGTGCAGCGTGTACAACCAATTTGTCGAGCGTATGCAAACGGATACGCTTGAATACCGCTGTGACGAAAAACCGCTTACCGTGAAGCTGAACAATACCCGTCAGATGGCGAGTTTTGTTTATGATAATCAGCTATTGAACCTCAAACAGGGCGTGTCGGCATCAGGTGCTCGCTATACCGATGGTATTTACGTCTTCTGGTCTAAAGGCGATGAGGCAACGGTCTATAAACGAGACAGAATTGTGCTAAATAACTGTCAGTTACAGAACCCGAAGCGTTGAGATTTTCACCTGGGCGGCGCACAATAGCGTCACCCACTGACAATCCGTAGCCAACATCATGTCTGATAACGACGAATTGCAGCAAATCGCGCATTTGCGCCGTGAATACACGAAAGGCGGTCTCCGCCGCCGCGATCTTCCCGCCGAGCCCCTTGCGCTGTTCGAGCGCTGGCTGGGGCAAGCCTGTGACGCCAAACTGGCCGATCCCACTGCGATGGTCGTTGCTACCGTCGATGAAAACGGTCAGCCTTATCAGCGTATCGTGTTGCTCAAACATTATGATGATAAAGGGCTGGTTTTCTATACCAACCTCGGTAGCCGTAAGGCACATCAGATTGAGAAAAACCCACGCATCAGCCTCCTGTTTCCCTGGCATACGCTGGAACGGCAGGTGATGGTGATCGGCAAGGCTGAGCGCCTGTCCACGCTGGAAGTGGTGAAATACTTCCACAGTCGCCCACGTGATAGCCAGATTGGCGCCTGGGTCTCTAAGCAATCCAGTCGGATCTCCGCGCGCGGTATTCTGGAAAGCAAATTCCTCGAACTGAAGCAGAAGTTTCAGCAAGGGGACGTTCCACTGCCCAGTTTCTGGGGAGGCTTTCGCGTGAGTATTGAGCAGATGGAGTTCTGGCAGGGTGGCGAAAACCGTCTGCACGATCGTTTTTTATACCAACGCGAAGATAACGCGTGGAAAATTGATCGCCTGGCCCCCTAAAGATGCAAAATTCTTGTTTTAAGCGCTGGTGCTGAACAATCCGGCGCTTTATTCTATGTTTCTTTCGCATCAGGCGAAAAGTCGTGTACCGGCTAAGGTGCAGTCGTTTTATACATGGAGATTTTGATGGCAAGCAGTAACTTGATTAAACAATTGCAAGAGCGGGGGCTGGTGGCCCAGGTGACGGACGAGGAAGCGTTAGCAGAGCGACTGGCGCAAGGCCCGATCGCGCTCTATTGCGGCTTCGATCCTACCGCTGACAGCTTGCATTTGGGGCATCTGGTTCCATTGTTATGCCTGAAACGCTTCCAGCAGGCAGGCCATAAACCTGTCGCACTGGTGGGCGGCGCAACCGGTCTGATTGGTGACCCGAGCTTTAAAGCCGCTGAGCGTAAACTGAATACCGAAGACACCGTGCAGGAGTGGGTGGATAAAATCCGCAAACAGGTTGCACCGTTCCTCGATTTCGACTGTGGCGACAACTCGGCGATTGCTGCGAACAACTATGACTGGTTTGGCAGTATGAATGTACTGACTTTCCTGCGTGATATCGGCAAACACTTCTCCGTTAACCAGATGATCAACAAAGAAGCGGTGAAGCAGCGTCTGAACCGTGACGATCAGGGGATCTCTTTTACCGAGTTTTCTTACAACCTGCTGCAGGGTTATGACTTTGCCTGCCTGAACAAACTGCACGGTGTTGCGCTGCAGATTGGCGGTTCTGACCAGTGGGGCAACATTACTTCGGGTATCGATTTGACCCGTCGCCTGCACCAGAACCAGGTGTTTGGTCTGACCGTTCCGTTGATCACTAAAGCTGACGGCACGAAATTCGGTAAGACGGAAGGCGGCGCTGTGTGGCTGGATCCGAAGAAAACCAGTCCGTACAAATTCTACCAGTTCTGGATCAATACCGCCGATGCGGATGTTTATCGCTTCCTGAAATTCTTCACCTTCATGGACATTGAAGAGATCAATGCGCTGGAAGAAGAAGATAAAAATAGCGGTAAAGCGCCGCGCGCCCAGTATGTTCTGGCTGAGCAAGTAACGCGTCTGGTTCACGGCGAAGAAGGTCTGGTAGCGGCAAAACGTATTACCGAAAGCTTGTTCAACGGTAATCTGAGCGACTTGAGCGAAGCGGATTTCGAACAGCTGGCGCAGGATGGCGTGCCGATGATCGAGATGGACAAAGGTGCCGATCTGATGCAGGCGCTGGTGGACTCCGAGCTGCAACCTTCTCGCGGCCAGGCACGTAAGACTATCGCGTCTAATGCGGTGACCATCAACGGTGAGAAGCAATCCGATCCGGAATATTTCTTCCAGGAGAGTGATATCCTGTTCGGGCGCTACACCTTACTGCGCCGTGGCAAGAAGAACTATTGTCTGATTTGCTGGAAGTAAGATTTAGTTAGCAGGGGCGTGGGAAACTACGCCCCTTTATTTTTTCAGGGTTGTGGTAAGTAAAATGAAGAATATCCTCGCCATCCAGTCCCACGTTGTTTTTGGTCATGCGGGCAACAGTGCAGCAGAATTTCCAATGCGTCGTCTTGGCGCAAATGTCTGGCCGCTGAATACCGTTCAGTTTTCTAACCACACACAGTACGGCAAATGGACCGGTTGCGTTATGCCGCCGAGTCATCTGACTGACATTGTCCAGGGCATTGCCGATATCGATAAACTCCAGACTTGTGACGCAGTACTGAGCGGCTATCTTGGCTCGGCTGAACAGGGCGAGCATATTCTGGGTATTGTACGCAAAGTAAAAGCGGCCAATCCGCAGGCGAAATATTTTTGTGACCCGGTGATGGGCCATCCGGAAAAAGGGTGTATCGTCGCGCCGGGCGTAGCGGAGTTTCATGTACGCCATGCGCTTCCAGCCAGCGATATTATCGCCCCGAATTTGGTTGAGCTCGAAATTCTGTGCGAGCATGCGGTGAATAATGTCAATGAGGCCGTGGCGGCAGCGCGTGAGCTCATCGCTCAGGGACCAGAAATTGTGCTGGTGAAGCATCTGGCTCGCGCGGGTATCAGCGCAGATCGTTTCGAGATGCTGTTAGTTACTGCTGAACAGGCATGGCATATCAGCCGACCGTTAGTCGATTTTGGCGCTCGTCAACCGGTTGGCGTGGGTGATGTCACCAGCGGCTTATTGTTGGTTAAACTGCTGCAGGGCGCGTCTTTACAGCAGGCGTTGGAGCACGTGACGGCGGCGGTGTACGAAGTGATGATTGCTACCAAAAAAATGCACGAGTATGAGCTGCAGGTCGTGGCTGCGCAGGATTGTATCGCGAAGCCTGAACACTACTTCAGCGCGACGCAGCTATAACCAATGCCCGATGGCGCTCACGCTTATCGGGCCTGCGTTTGGCTGTAGGCCGGGTAAGCGCAAGCGCTACCCGGCAACAACAATTAATTTAACCCTTCTGCTTTCAACGCCGCGGCAACCGCCGGACGTTCAGCCATACGCGCCATATACGCATCGATATTGCTTAACCCTGCCATATTCAGCTTAACCGCATAGGCCCAACGCAGCACGGTGAACAAATAGGCGTCCGCAATGCTGAAGCGCGAACCGCAGATCCATTGGTTATCTTGCAGCGCGTCGTTCACATACTGCATTTTTTTCTCCAGCAGCGCGCGAACGGTTGGCTTGAAGTCTTCCGGCGTATCGGGACGGAACAGTGGGGTAAAGCCTTTATGCAGTTCTGTCGCAATGTAGTTAAGCCATTCAATGGTTTTGTAACGGGAGAGGCTGCTGGTCGGGGCAAGGAGTTGACGGTCTGGAACGGTGTCCGCCAGGTATTGCATGATGGCGACGCCTTCGGTCAGTAGCGTACCGTCATCCAGCAGCAGCGCGGGAACTTGCCCTTTTGGGTTTACCGCGAAAAAATCATCGCCGTTTTCCAGACGCTTCTTCATCAGATCAACACCATCCAGCGTGAAATCTTTACCGCTCTCACGAAGTGTGATGTGGGAAGCAAGAGAACAAGCGCCCGGTTTGTAGAACAGTTTCATCGGTAACTCCTTTTGGCTGAGGTATATCGTATGGTAGTGCTAGCTCAGGCAAAAAAAAAGCCGCTAACACCAGTTAGCGGCCTGAAAAAGAGTTTCCCTGAGAATTACGCTGTCGCGGCCTTAGAGGCTTTCTCATTGACGTCATCGTCCTGAGTCATACGATTCAGTTTCGGTGCCGTCAACAGCATCAGAACAGCGATAACAGCCGTAGCAACACCAATCTGCAGGAACACACGACCGTAGACTTCAAGGGACATCAGCGGGTCAGTGACGTTCTCTGGTACAGCCATCATGTTGGCTACGTAACCACCGATGATGTTTGCACCGGCAGTGGTCAGGAACCAGCTACCCATGATGAAGCCCATCAGGCGTTGCGGAACCAGCTGAGCCACCATTGCCAGACCCAGACCGGAGATCATCAGTTCACCGATACTTTGCAGACCGTAGCAGATGATCAGCCAGTTAACGGAAACGATGCCCGCATCGGTAGCGAATTTAGCACCCAGCGGCAGGATCAGGAACGCACCGGAACACAGCACCATACCAATCGCAAACTTGGTTGGCATCGGCAGGGTATCGCCCATCTTGTTATAGATAGCGGCGAGGATTGGGCTACCAATGATGATCCAGAACGGGTTCAGTGCCTGGTACTGCTCAGGTTCGAAAGCAATGCCAAGAATAGAGTGCTCAACGTTACGAATCGCGAAGAAGTTCAGTGAGGTCGGCATCTGGCTGTACAGCACGAAGAAGATAATCGCTTCCAGCATCAGAATGAAGGCGACGATCATTTTACGACGCGCAGCACCGTGCATGGTGAATGCTTCTTTACCGAAGATAAACACGATACCCAGAGCAATGACGCCCAGAACCATACGAGCGATCTGCTGGTTGTGCAGCAACCAGGTTGCAATCGCGATCAGTACCACGACGCCAACAATAGTCAGCAACAGGTTACGGAAGTTGATCGGCTCAAAGTCAGGTTTAGAACCGTACTGTTTAACCCAGCGCTGACAGAATGCGAAGTTAACAACGGTAATCAGCATACCCACGACGCTCAGTGCGAACGCGGTGCTCCAGCCGTAATGCGCAGCTAACCACGGTGTTGCCAGCATAGAGAAGAATGAACCGATGTTGACGGACATGTAGTACATGGTAAATGCACCATCAAGACGCGGGTCATCTTTGGCATAGCAGGTAGAGAGCAGGGATGATGGGTTTGCTTTAAACAGGCCGTTACCGACCGCGATGGCCGCCATGCCCATATAAACGATGCCCGCATCGTGACCAGACCATGCTACCAACGCATAACCGATGGCCAGGACAACGGCACCCAGCATAATGACACGTTTTGTACCCAGAACTTTATCACCTAACCAGCCGCCAATGGCAACCAGACCGTACACCAGGGCGCTAAAGGACGAGAAAAGGGTGATGGAATCCGCTTCTGACATACCCAGTTGTTTAACCAGGTAGACGGCCATAATTCCTTGCAGGCCGTAATAACCAAAACGCTCCCACAGCTCAATAGAGAAAATGAGATAGAACGCTTTTGGTTGTTTGAAGGCGTTTAAACTCACGCTTTCTGTTGGTTTATTGTTTGCAGTAGACACTTTTACCTCTTTTTTTACATCCCATATCAACGGGGGTGTTCAGGCACGTGATGAGTCAAGTTCATCCGTCCGATTGTTATAGTGGGAGGGGAAACGGCAAGTAATGTTCACTATCTTGACCATTCAGACAAGTGGTTTGTAATAATCTGTTACATATATCATGACTGGTGAAATCGTCGGGGCTGTGAAATGTTATCTAGCGTTAAATTTCTTCATTTGAAAAATGGCAGATTTTTACACTGTTTAATCAGGGTAAAAACCGCAATGTGGCGATATGTTCTGCTATTTGCGCTTGAATCCAGTGATATAGGCCATTATCTGAAAAATAGCCAGTGTAATGTTTTGTTTAGAAACTGTTCAGTTAGGTCATCTGATTGTCACTTTAACTAAAAAATAAATATTTTTTAACATTGTGTTATCTGGATGATCTGGATCACGTATAGATAGAAATTTCTTTTACTAAAAAAACGATTAACCTGCTCAGGTGTTAATTAACAAGAATATTGCATTAGATATGCGCGGTTGAACGGCATCATTGTCGGGAAAATAAACTCAGGGGAGTGCATAACTAATCGTTATGTTAGCGAGGGGCAAGCAGTATGCCCCGGCAGCATCAGATATCGACTTTCTCTTTGAATTCGCAAAGATCTTCGATAATGCAGGAACCGCAGCGTGGCTTTCTGGCTATGCAGGTGTAGCGGCCATGAAGAATTAACCAGTGATGGCAATCGACTTTAAATTCACTGGGTACGACTTTCAGCAGCTTCTCTTCAACCTGCTCTACGTTTTTACCCGGTGCGAACTGGGTACGATTACAAACGCGAAAAATATGGGTATCTACGGCAATAGTGGGCCAGCCAAAGGCGGTATTTAACACCACATTAGCCGTCTTTCGCCCAACCCCGGGCAGGGCTTCTAATGCGGCCCGGTCTTCAGGCACTTCACCATTATGTTGCTCCAGCAGAATGCGGCAGGTTTTAATCACGTTCTCCGCTTTGCTGTTAAACAAACCGATTGTCTTGATGTAGGACTTAACCCCTTCAACGCCTAGCTCCAGCATCGCGGCTGGCGTATTGGCGATGGGGTAGAGCTTAGCCGTCGCTTTATTGACGCTGACATCGGTGGCCTGCGCGGAGAGCAAGACTGAAATCAGCAGTTCGAACGGCGATGTAAAATTTAGCTCGGTTGTCGGATGCGGATTGTTCTCACGCAGGCGCGTCAGTATTTCCAGCCGTTTTGCTTTGTTCATTACACATTCCCTGTTTCACCGGCCGGACTGTCCGTGACAGCCGCCTCGGCACGACGTTTCTTCATTTTCTCATCAATCAGATACTTAACAGCCAGCATCAGACCCAGGCCAATAAACGCGCCTGGTGGCAGCATGGCCAGCAGAAACGGCGTATCGGTATGAAAGATCTCAACGCGCAATACTTTGGCCCAGCTACCCAACAAACCGTCTGCGCCATCAAAGAGTGTACCGTTACCAATTATTTCACGTAGCGAGCCCAGAACAAACATGGCGCCAGTTGCGCCCATGCCGATGGAAAAGCCATCGAGTGCGGATAGCGCAGGGCCCTTTTTGGCTGCGAAGGCTTCAGCGCGGCCAACAACAATACAGTTGGTCACAATCAGCGGGATAAAGATGCCCAGAGACTGATACAGGCCAAAAGCGTAGGCATTGATCAACATTTGCACCGCGCTCACCACGGAGGCGATGATCATGACATAAATCGGAATACGAATTTCAGGCGGTGTCCAGCGACGAAGGGCAGAAATCGTCAGATTCGTCAGCGTCAGGACGAGCGTAGTCGCGAGTCCCAGGCCCAGCGCGTTAGTGGCAGTCGAGGTGACGGCCAACAGCGGACACATCCCGAGTAACTGCACAAGCGCGGAGTTATTTTTCCATAACCCTTGGACAATAACGTCTTTAATTTCGCTCATGGTTTATTCTCCACAGGCGCTAAGTTGAGGAAGTTGCGCGGGCAGCGTCTGCGCATACAAACCGGCGCGTTTTACTGCATTAACTACCGCACGCGGCGTAATGGTTGCGCCAGTAAACTGGTCAAAGTCGCCGCCGTCTTTTTTCACCGCCCAGTGAGCGTCGTTACCCGCAGCGATCGTTTTGCCGCTAAAGTGGGTGATCCAGTCGGACAGTCGCAGTTCGATTTTATCGCCCAGCCCTGGCGTTTCATGATGTTCGGTCACCCGCGTACCCAACACGGTACCCGAAAAATCGACACCAACCAGCAGTTGAATAGCCCCGGAATAACCATCTGGCGCCGTAGCTTCAAGAATTGCTGCAACGGGACGATCGTCCTGGCGGGCAATATACACTCGGTGAGTGCCTTTGCCCAACGCCTGCGCATCGACCAGATAACAACTTTCGGACAAGTTATTATTGTAGCGATCGCCTGGCAGAACCTGATCGAACAGCGTTTTTTGCTGCAGCGCGGCTTGTTCATCAATGGTGGACTTGGTTAATTGATTGATTGCCGCGGTTAACCCCGTCGAGCCCGCTGCAAACAGTGCCAGAGTAATACCGTGTTTACGAATCGTTTTCAGCATAGGGAGTCCTTAGCGATGTCCGTACACGCGAGGGCGGGTGTAATAATCAATCAGGGGAACCGTGATATTTGCCAGCAATACGGCAAAAGCCACGCCATCAGGATAACCGCCAAAACTGCGAATCAACCACACTAACAGGCCCGCAAGTGCGCCAAAAATCAGGCGGCCACGGTTGGTTGTTGATGCTGTAACGGGATCGGTAAGAATAAAGAATGCACCCAGCATGGTCGCGCCGGAAAGTAGGTGCAACTGAGGCGATGCCAGCGAATCTGGCGAGAAAATCCAGCCTAAAGTGGCACAAACGGCGAGCGACAGCAGGAAGCTAACCGGGATATGCCAGCGAATCGCTTTCTGCCATAGCAACACGACGCCGCCCACCAGCCAGGCAAGGTTAACCCACTGCCAGCCAGCGCCTGCAAGCATGCCGCTGTAGATTGGGTATTGCATCACCTGCTCAACAGTACGTCCCGCATGCAGCGAAGTCTTAAAGGTATCGAGAGGTGTTGCCTGACTGATACCATCAATACCCATACGCAGCGTGTTCATATCCCCGCCGCTGGCGGTATGTCCGCTAAAGATAACGTTCAGGGCGTCAAAAAAACCAGGCACAGTCGCCGCAATTTCATGCGGCGGCAGCCAGCTTGTCATCTGTACCGGGAATGAGATAAGCAGCACCACGTAACCAATCATGGCGGGGTTAAACGGGTTCTGACCGAGGCCGCCATACAGCTGTTTAGCAATGATAACGGCGAATACCGTGCCTAAAACTACCATCCACCACGGGGCGAGCGGGGGAATACTCACGGCCAGCAGTAACCCGGTGAGCAATGCGGAGTTGTCTTTTAAAATCGCGACAATGGGTTGTTTGCGCAGTTTAAGCACGACCGCTTCGGCGGCGATAGCGCTGATGGCGGCCAGAACTATCTGGAACAACGTACCCCAGCCAAAGAACCACAGCTGAGCGGCGATCCCCGGCAATGCAGCCAGTAACACCAGCATCATGATACGCGATGTCTGGCGCTGGTTATGGGTATAAGGGGAGCTTGCTATTCTGAATACCATTTATTCCTCGTTTACAACCTGCTGCTGGGCGGCTTTCTTTGCCTGAGCGCGTGCAATAGCGGCCGCGACGGCGGCTTTACGCGGATCCACCGGTTCGACTGTTCCCGTAACCGTCTGCTGCTCGAGCTTGCGGGCTTTGGCGCGGGCAATAGCCGCTTCCACGGCGGCTTTACGCGGATCCACCGGTTCGACCGTTTCCGTAACCGCCTGCTGTTCGAGCTTGCGGGCTTTGGCGCGGGCGATAGCCGCTTCCACGGCGGCTTTACGCGGATCCACCGGTTCGACCGTTTCCGTAACCGTCTGCTGCTCGAGCTTGCGAGCTTTGGCGCGGGCGATAGCCGCTTCCACGGCGGCTTTACGCGGGTCGACCGGTTCGGCTGTTTCCGTTACGGTTTCCTGCTCAAGCTTGCGGGCTTTGGCACGAGCGATTGCCGCTTCCACGGCAGCTTTACGCGGATCGACCTCTGTACTGCTGCCTCCTGTTTGGGGAGGGTTTTCCATCCGGGTTGCGCGAGCTTGCGCCTTACGCGCCTCGCGTGCGGCAATCACGGCACTATTGTCAGGTTTTTCGCCAGCCTGAATGACTACCGGCTGCATTGCCTGAGCCTGCTTTTCTTTTACGCGAGCCAGCGCGGCGGCAATGGCATCATGATCTTTAGCCGCAGGCTGAACGGCAGCGCTTTTGTGACGTTCAAGACGTGCTGCTTTTTCACGTTCGAGTCGCGCCTGTCGGGCTTCAAATCGCGCTTTCGCTTCAGCGGCACGTTTTTCTTCCAGACTAATGGCATAAATCTCGGCTTTTTCCTGACGGAAATACTGCACCAGTGGAATATTGCTTGGGCATACCCAGGCGCAGGCACCGCATTCAATGCAGTCCGCGATATTGTGCGCCGTTGCTTTGTCGTGCTGCTGCCCTTTACTGAACCAATAAAGCTGTTGCGGCAGGAGATCGGCCGGACAGGCATCGGCGCATGCGCTACAGCGAATGCAGCCTTTCTCTTCCGGCGTTTCTCCCATTTCACTGGCAGAGGGCGCCAGAAGACAGTTGGTTATCTTCACCACCGGTACATCCAGCCACGGCAGCGTAAAGCCCATCAGCGGCCCGCCCATAATCACCATCTGGTCGGCGGAAGGGCAGAAGCCCGCGTCGTTGAGCAGATGACGAACCGGCGTGCCTAAACGCGCCCAGACGTTGCCCGGACGGCTGACGGCTTCGCCGGTCAGCGTCACGACACGCTCGGTAATCGGTTCTCCGTCAATCACCGCACGTTTAATCGCGTAGGCGGTTCCAACGTTTTGCATCAGCACGCCGATATCTGAGGAGCGTCCCCCGTGGGGAACCTGCTTGCCGGTCAGGATTTGCGTTAACTGTTTGGCCCCGCCTGACGGGTACTTGGTGGGGATCACGCGTAAGCTGATATCGTGTGAATCAGCCAGCACCGCGCGCAGCATGGAAATTGCCTGTGGCTTGTTATCTTCAATGCCCAGTAGAATTTCGCGTGGCTGAAGAATATGCGCCAGGATGCGGATACCTTCGACGACCTGCGCCGCGCAGTCCTGCATCAGGCGGTCATCAGCCGTAATGTACGGCTCGCATTCAGCAGCGTTAATTATCAGCGTTTCAATTTTATCTCCGCCGCCCTGCAGCTTAACGCCGGTGGGAAAACCCGCGCCACCCAGTCCGGCGACGCCGAACTGGTGAATACGTGCGATCAGCTCTTCCCGGCTGCGGGAACGGTAATCGGCCCAGCCGTCTCGCTCAATCCAGCGATCTTCGCCATCGGCATCAATAATAACGCTCAGCTCAGCTAATGCCGATGGATGTGCAGTAGAATGCGGCGCAATAGCAACAACGGTGCCTGACGTTGGCGCATGTACCGGAAGCATTTTACCACGCCCAAGGGTTAACGCCTGACCACGCAGCACGGTGTCGCCTACGTTTACGCACAGCTCACCCTCCGCGCCAATATGTTGTTTCAGCGGAATAACAAAGCGTGGCGCCAGCGGAACCTGTCGCAGCGGCGTACCGTTCGACTGGGTCTTCATTTCTGGTGGATGAATGCCGCCATCAAAGTCCCAGATTTTGTTTTTTCTGAATGCAGAGAATAACTTAAACATGTTGTTCCACGGGAATGATGCGCACAGGGATGGTGTTTAAATCCCATTTCCAGCTATCAGGTGTCTCGGCCACCGGGCGTAATTCGATACATTGCGTCGGGCACGGGTCAACGCACAGGTTGCACCCGGTGCAGAGATCGCTCATCACCGTGTGCATGGCGCGGGTCGCGCCCACGATCGCATCAACCGGGCAGGCCTGAATGCACTTTGTACAACCGATACAGTTATTTTCATCAATGACCGCCAGCATACGCACGGGGGTAACATCGTGTTCATCACCATCAATCGGCTGCGGGTCGACGTTCAGCAGGGCGGCAATTTTTAACATCACCGCTTCGCCACCGGGTGCGCAACGGTTGATTTTTTCGCCCTGGGAGCCGATCGCTTCAGCGTAAGGATGACAGCCCGGATAGCCGCATTGTCCACACTGGCTTTGCGGGAGAATTTCATCAATTTTCTCCACGACAGGATCATCTTCGACGGCAAAACGTCGTGAGGCGTAACCCAAAATAGCGCCGAAAGCCAGACCCAGTAGACTCACTGCGGCAACGGCAATCCAGATAGCATTCATTACAACTTCACCAAACCACTAAAGCCCATAAAGGCCAATGACATTAAACCAGCGGTAATCAGCGCAATCGCATTACCGCGAAACGGAGCAGGCACGTCCGCCACGGCGAGGCGTTCGCGGATCGCGGCGAACAGTACCATCACCAGTGAGAAGCCGACGGCGGCGGAAAAACCGTATAGCGCCGACTGTAAAAAGTTATGACCGAGATTGATATTCAGTAACGCCACGCCTAATACCGCGCAGTTAGTGGTGATCAGCGGTAGGAAGATCCCCAACAGGCGGTAAAGTGCAGGGCTGGTTTTGCGTACAACCATCTCGGTAAATTGCACGACGACGGCGATGACCAGAATAAAAGCCAACGTGCGCAGATAGATGAGATTGAGTGGAATGAGGATCCAGGTGTCAATCAGCCATGCGCAGATGGATGCCAGTGTCATGACAAACGTCGTGGCAAGGCCCATACCCATTGCGGTTTCCAGTTTTTTAGAAACGCCCATAAACGGGCAGAGCCCCAGAAACTTGACCAGTACAAAGTTATTGACCAGTACAGTTCCGACAAACAGCAGCAGGTAATCAGTCATTTTTCGGCCTGAAATAAAAAAGCCGCCTATTATCTGACAATCTACAACAGGCGACAACAGGTTAACTGTAGGGTTATTACGGATTCACAAACGTCGATTTAACGCGTTGCGAGCGTTTGAAATAGGGCACCAGCAGTGCTGCAGCCAGCAATGGGAACAGCAGTTGGCGCACGGCAAAGGCGTCCGGAACCGGTGAAAACGCAAACGCTTTAATCGCCAGTAACACGGAGATCAGCAGCCATAGAATATAATGCTTAGGCACACAGGCTCTGCGTTTGAAAAACGCAATCGTCAGCCACAGCGTGTAATACCACATGGCAATCGCGGTAATAAAAGAGACGCCCCATAACAGCAAATTTGCCGTACTTTGCGCACCCAGCGTTTGGAAGGTTTGCGGTGTAGCCAGCGCAGTGACATAAAGTAATAACGCCAGCGAAGCGCTCAACAATGCGACTAACAGCCAGGCCAGTGGCCCAAGTAGCCAGCCCCCGATACGTTGTGCCGGTGTGGTAGTCATCTCTTCTCCAGGTTTACACGCGCAATCAAACATGCCATTCATTTTGGGGCAATTATTATAAAGCTTTTAACGTTGAGCGCTACTTTCTTCTTTATTGCACGTAATGCCAGACTGATTTGGGTACCTGACCAACATCAAACAGACGACCTCCTGAGATAAGCTCGGCACGGCGATGGTCTGCAGCGCGATACATATTGATAATGTCGCTATCGTCGGTGAGCGTGTAGTTAAGATGGTCGAACAGTTTTTCCAGACTTTCGAGTGAACTGATTTTGCGGAATTTTAATAAGTAATCCTGAACAGTCATAAATGGAAATCCATATTAATAAAATAATACCAACGGAGTAGTAAATATAAATAATAAACAACCTGCACAGGTAAAAGCGGATTGACGCGCAAAAGTGAGAAGAGTGTTCATACCTGTGGAAAAACAGGCGCTATGCGCACCTGCGGTAAGGGTAACGCGCTTCGCTACAGCAGGCAATATGCACCGGAGTGGGATGCGGCATTATTCTCTTTTTTTGACAAAATTCGATCTTTTGCAGCCAAACCCTGCCGTTACTCGATGTTAATTGCCGGGTTATAAGGGACTGCAGATGCTTATTTCTTCTGCACAGCAGCAACGGGCTCCGGTGGCTGGTAATTGTCAATATGATTGGCAACACCCAGCAGGATCACAGAGACGGTGAGAACAATCCAACCTGCTAATTCAATAAGACGATTCATTACTGATGACATTTGCTTTGATTTATCCATAAACACAGGCTGCAAATGTTACTAATCTCTCAATAATACAGCAAGATAATTGGGAACGATTTCTCCCTCTTTTTCGCTGCAAGTTAAGCATAAGTGGCATATGTTTGACTTAAGTTAATAAACAACCTTTGTAGCGCAATGGTTATTAAACTATTGAGACGTTGCAGGGTATGGTGTGAAATAGGTCAGTCCTGAATTGAGAGGCTAAAACATGAGTGACAACATCCGCGTTGGGCTAATTGGCTATGGTTACGCCAGTAAAACCTTCCATGCCCCCCTGATTGTGGGCACACCGGGCCTCGAACTGGCTGCGGTTTCCAGTAGTGATGAAGCAAAAGTGAAGGCAGACTGGCCAACGGTGGCGGTTGTTGCTGAGCCTAAACACCTTTTTAACGATCCGAATATCGACCTGATTGTGATCCCCACGCCTAATGACACTCACTTCCCGTTAGCGAAGGCTGCGCTGGAAGCGGGCAAACATGTGGTTGTTGATAAGCCTTTTACCGTGACACTGTCACAAGCACGCGAACTCGATGCGTTGGCACGTAGCCTTGGTCGCGTGCTGTCCGTTTTCCATAACCGCCGCTGGGACAGTGATTTTCTGACGTTGAAAGCCCTGCTGGCGGATGGCGTTTTGGGGGAGGTGGCGTATTTCGAATCCCATTTCGATCGATTCCGCCCGCAGGTTCGTGACCGCTGGCGTGAACAGGGGGGGCCGGGAAGCGGCATCTGGTATGATTTAGCACCGCATCTTCTGGATCAGGCAATTAACCTGTTTGGTTTGCCCGTCAGCATGACGGTAGACCTGGCTCAGCTTCGCCCAGGTGCGCAAGCGACGGATTACTTCCATGCCATCCTGACTTACCCGCAGCGTCGTGTGATTCTGCACGGCACCATGCTCGCTGCCGCTGAGTCGGCCCGTTATATCGTGCACGGATCGCGTGGCAGCTATGTGAAGTATGGTCTTGACCCGCAGGAAGAGCGCCTGAAAAATGGCGAGCGACTGCCTCAGGAAGACTGGGGTTACGACATGCGCGATGGCGTGTTGACGCGAATAGAAGGCGAAGAGCAGGTTGAAGAGACCTGGCTGACTGTACCGGGTAATTACCCGGCGTACTATGCTGGCATTCGTGATGCGCTAAATGGTCATGGTGAAAACCCGGTACCGGCGAGACAAGCTATTCAAATCATGGAGCTGATTGAGCTGGGTCTTGAATCGGCGAAACATCGCTCGACGCTGTGCCTTGCCTGATTAGGCAAATGCCGGATGGCGATGCTCAGCATCTCATCCGGCACTTTAACCGTCACGCTGCCGCGACTTTCTCGCGCAGGGCACGTTTTTCTTCGTTACTCAGAAATGCCATTTCCAGGCCGTTGATTTGCGCCTGACGGATCTGTTCGCGCGTGAGTCCTGCTGCTGGCGCGGCAATGGTGTACTCGTGAATAATATCCACACCCTGTACCGCCGGATCGTCCGTATTCAAGCTGGCTACAACGCCATGCTCAAGGAATGTTTTCAGCGGGTGGGTTGCCAGAGAGGCGACGGTGCTGGTCTGAATGTTCGATGTCAGGCAGGATTCGATGCCGATACGGTGTTCGGCGAGGTAATCCATCAACGCACGGTCTTCAACGGCTTTTACGCCGTGACCAATACGTTCTGCGCCCAGCTCTTTAATGGCCTGCCAGATACTTTCTGGGCCCGCGGCTTCGCCCGCATGTACGGTAATACGCCAGCCGGCGTCGCGCGCCTGATTGAAATGCGACAGGAACAGACTGCCCGGGAAACCCAGTTCGTCACCAGCCAGATCCAGTGCCGTAATATGGTCACGGTGGGCTAACAGCGCATCCAGTTCCTGCAGGCAGGCGGCCTCGCCGAAGGTACGGCTCATAATGCCAATTAAGCGAGCTTCGACGCCAAAGGTCTTGCAGCCCTCGCGTACGCCGGCAATGACGGCTTCAACCACGCCCGCAACCGGGAGCTGATGCGCCATCGCCATATAGCCGGGTGAAAAACGTAATTCTACATAGTGCAGGCCGTTACGTGCTGCATCCTCAATATTCTCAAATGCCACGCGGCGACACGCATCCAGAGAGGCCAGTACCTTCACGCCCCAGTCGAGCTTGGATAAAAAGCTCACTAAATCCGGCTCAGTTGATGTGACTTGCACATGAGGGATCAGCGTTTCCAGCGTTTGTGCCGGAAGCGTTAAATTGAACTGACGACCCAGATCCAGGATCGTTTGGGCACGGATGTTACCATCAAGGTGGCGATGGACGTCGGTCAGGGGGAGGGAAGTATCAATCATGGTCGCACTCGTGTATTTAGGTAAAGTGCGTCGTATTATATGAAAAAATCGGGATAAAAAGCTATGTTGCGCAATGAATAATTTCATTGCGCAAACTTAATTAGCGTACAGAACGGATGGCGTTAATCAGCCCCTGAACGCCTTTTTCAAGCTTGGATCTTGGGCATCCGGCATTGAGGCGTACAAAACCGCGACCTTCTTCTCCGTAGGTGTATCCCGGCATGATAGCGACTTTCTGCTGGTGGATGAGAGCATCCTGCAAGGCATGGTCATCAATATTGAGCGGACGCAGGTCAATCCATGCCAGATAGGTGGATTGCGGAATCTGCCAGTTGAGTTCGGGGAATGCGGCATTAAGCTCACGCGCAACGTAATGCAGATTGCTGGCAAGATAATCGCGCAGCGCATCAAGCCAACTTGCACCCTGTTGATAAGCGGCAATATGTGCGCTAAGCGCCAGCACCGCAGGCGAGGAAAGACCATCGCGGCCTTTTAACGCGCTGAGGTAATCGTTGCGGCTTTGAGCATCTTCAATGAGTCCGTAAGCCCCGGTTAATGCCGGAATATTAAAACTCTTTGAGCCGGAAGTGAGCAGTGCCCAACTGCCACGCGCGACGTTACTCCACGGGATGTGCGGCCGGTCTGACCATACCATATCCATATGAATCTCATCGGAGATGACTTTTACACCATGGCGCTGACACAGTTCTGCCATGGTTTCCAGCTCGTCGCGCGTCCACACTTTGCCCGTTGGGTTTTGTGGGCTGCAAAGCAGAAGAATTTTGCTTTCAGGTCGAGACAGGGCTTTCTCCAGCGCAACCATGTCGCAAAACCAGCCGTCGGCGCGTTTTTCCAGTCCGACTGCGTGTACCTGGCGCTGATTACCTTCAATCGCTTTGTAAAACGCATCGTACGCCGGAGTATGGATAACCACCGCATCGCCCACGGATGACCACTGGCGGATCAACTCCGACACCATATAGATGACCGAGGGGCCATATACCAGCGACTGAGGATCTATTTGAGTGTTATGCCGCGAAAGAAACCAATGGCTTATCGCCGCCAGAAACTCATCGTTTTTCCAGCGGCTGTAACCCAACACGCCATGTGACAGGCGCTGAGTCAGCGCCTCCAGAATGCAAGGTGCGGTGGCAAAATCCATATCGGAGATGGTGAATGGCAGCAGGTCGGCTGAACCAAAACGGTCGGCAACGTAATCCCACTGAGTACACCAGGTACCGTGCCTGTCCACAACCTTTGAAAAATCAAACATATTGTTGTCCTTAAGCCTGTACGGTGTTCATCAGAACCGCGATCTCGTCTTTCACTGACTGGACCTGCGGACCGATAACGACCTGAAGGTTATGCTGATTGAGTTGTACTACGCCAATGGCACGATTGTCCTTCAGAGCCTGTACGTTAACAAGCGACATATCTTTCACCGACAAGCGCAGACGGGTGATGCAATTATCCAGGCTGACAATGTTTTCCGCGCCGCCCAGCGCCGCCAGAATAGCAGGGACGTTGTAACCTGATTTACCCGGCGCTCCGGCCATTACTTTTTCGATATTGCTGGCAATTTCGACTTCACGGCCCGGCGTCTTCAAATTGAAACGCGTGATGGCGAAGCGGAAGATCACGTAGTACACCGCAAACCAGATAGCCGCGACAACAGGGACCAGGTACCACTTGGTGGACAATCCGTGCAGGATGCCGAACACCACGAAGTCAATCAGGTTACCGTCAGTGTTACCGATAGTGACGCCAAGCACCGCCATCACGGTGAAGCCAAGACCGGTTAGCAGGGCGTGGATTACATACAGAACCGGAGCGACGAACAGGAATAAGAACTCGAGTGGTTCAGTTGTACCGCCGATGACACAGGCAATCAGGCCAGAAATTAATAACCCTTTAATTTTATGACGATTTTCAGGGCGTGCGCAGTGGTACATGGCTAATGCCGCACCCGGTAAACCGCCGAGGAACGCCGGCATTTTACCCTGGGACAGGAAGCGTGTTGCGCTTTCAGAGAAACCTTGCGTTGTCGGGCAGCTCAGTTGAGCCTGGAAAATAGTCAGTGCGCCGCTCACGCTATGGCCGCAGACTTCCTGTGTGCCGCCAGCTTCGGTGAAGCGAATGAGTGCCACCAGAATATGGTGCAGGCCAAAAGGCAGCAACAGACGCTCACCGGTACCAAACAGCATAGGACCAAATTCCCCCGCGCTATTGATGATGTGACCGAGTCCGGTAATGCCCATGGCGAAAACTGGCCAAATCAGGGGAATGACCAGCCCGACCAATCCCATCACCACCGAGGAGATGATAGGCACAAAGCGCGTACCACCGAAAAACGCCAGCGCATCCGGCAAACGAATGTTGTGGAAGCGTTCATGCAGCATCCAGACAATGATCCCGGCAATAACGGCACCGAGGATCCCGGTGTCGATCGACTGGATCCCCAGAATGTTTTGCACGTTGTTGGCTTTCAGGATCGCCGCATCTGTGGTGGGTAAGATACCTTTGGCGGTTAACCAGAAATTGACGGCGAGGTTCATGACCGCATAACCAACAAAACCGGCAAACGCCGCAACGCCTTTGTTCTCGCGCGCCAGGCCCAGAGGAATGGCAATACAGAACATGACTGGCAGGAAGCTAAACGCAAATGAGCCAACTTTACTCATCCAGGTAAAGATGGCCTGAAGCACCGGATTCCCCAACGCCGGGATCAGCGTTAAGACATCATGGCTGCTCAACGAGCTGCCGATCCCCAACATGATCCCGCAAAATGAGAGCAGCGCTACAGGCAGCATAAAGGTTTTGCCCAACTGCTGGAAAAATTCCCATAACGTTATTTTTGGTGTGGTTCTCGCCGTCATCAAACGACTCCTTGTAAAGGCTAGCTGACTAATGATGGCGAGAAGATAAAACGTTTTACCTAATTTTAGTGCGGTATAAATCACATTATCGAACGATAATAGGGGGTATAAATATAAGTGATTGATAAAACGTTTTATCTGTCACGTTATCAGGGAGTTTTCTGTTTTTATGGCTATAGCCAAAAAAATAACCATCCATGATGTTGCGCTGGCTGCGGGGGTTTCGGTCAGCACCGTCTCATTGGTGCTCAGTGGAAAAGGGCGAATTTCATCAGCGACCGGGGAGCGGGTGAATGCTGCTATTGAGCAACTGGGGTTTGTGCGTAACCGCCAGGCATCAGCGCTGCGCGGCGGGCAGAGCGGAGTAGTTGGTTTGATTGTACGCGATCTTTCAACGCCGTTTTACGCCGAGCTGACGGCGGGTCTGACGGAAGCGTTAGAAGCGCAGGGGCGCATGGTCTTCTTACTGCACGGCGGTAAAGATGGGGAGCAGCTGGCGCAGCGTTTCGCGATGTTACTCAACCAGGGGGTGGATGGCGTGGTCATTGCCGGGGCCGCCGGTAGCAGTGATGCACTGCAACAGTTGGCCGCTGACAAAGGGATCCCGGTGGTATTTGCATCACGCGCCAGCTACATGGATGACGCAGACACCGTCAGGCCCGATAACATGCAGGCTGCACAGTTACTGGTTGAACATCTTATCCGCCACGGACACCAGCGTATTGCCTGGCTGGGCGGGCAGAGTTCTTCATTGACTCGCGCAGAGCGCGTCGGCGGTTATTGTGCAACGTTACTAAAATATGGTTTACCGTTTCATAGCGACTGGGTGTTGGAGTGCTCATCCAGCCAGAAGCAGGCCGCAGAAGAGGTAACGGCGCTGTTACGCCGCAATCCCACGATCAGCGCGGTGGTGTGCTACAACGAAATAATCGCCATAGGCGCCTGGTTTGGCCTGATGAGAGCAGGACGTCAGAGTGGTGAAATTGGTGTCGATCGCTATTTCGAACAGCAAATATCGTTGGCCGGATTCGCTGATGTGGCGGAAAACGCGTTGGACGATATCCCGATTACCTGGGCCTGTTCGCCCGCGCGTGAAATGGGATACACCCTTGCTGAACGTATGCTACAACGCATTGCCCACGATGAAGGTCATTCACGCAATCTGACGCTTTCCGCTCGTCTGGTGGCGGCGAAATAAAAAAGCCCGATAAACACTGTTATCGGGCCTGTCACTGACGAGTGATTATTGTTGCGGGATGGCAGGGGCATCCGGCTGTGTAAGAGAAGGCATACCGAACATACCAACAAACTCATCCAGCGGCATTTTTTGTCCGTTCAGCGTCACCTGGCCGTTTGCGTATTGCAGGCTGGTGCCGATAACGTTGTCCTGCAAAGTCGTAATGCGGAACATCTGCCCCATCGCCGCCAGGCCATTAACCTGTTGCTTCGCCAGACCAGCCGCTTCTTCCTGCTGATATCCTTCCAGTTTGGCAATTTGCGTCATGAACTCAGTCGCCATATCGACAGGGATGGTCAGTTTCGCATCCAGCGATTTGACGGAACGATCCACTTCCTGGGCCAGCGTTTGCGGCTCCACCGTGTTTGCGGTCGGATCTTTTAGCAGCAGTGACAGATTAAATGTGGTTTCACCTTTTGCATTCTTCCAGCTCAGTGGAGCAATGGTGACAACCGGTTCGCCTTTCATCAGAATCGGTAGCGCATTAAAGAAGGCTTCGGTGACTTTCTGCTGATAAAGCTCAGGATTTTGCACCACATCAATCTGCGCCATCAGCGCTTTGGTTTGGGCGCTGTACTGCTGGCTGAACTGGTGCAGTGCTTCACCGTCAATCTGGCCAACTTTCAACGTCAGCTTACCGCTCCCCATATCCTGGCCCTGCAATTTAAGGCTGTTCAGGGTGTAATCCAACTGGCTGTTGACGGTTTTGCCATCGTTAATCAGATCGGATTTGCCATCGATACCCATGCCTTCCAGCACCGCCAGCTCTTTGCCCTCGACTGAAATCGACAGTTTTTCGAGGGACAATTTCTGATCGCCGATGCGCTCACCAAAGCTTGCAATACTGCTGGAACCTTCAGTTTTCAGGTTATTGAAAGTAACTTGTACTTTCTGATCATACTCATTGACGGCATTAACCAGGCCACTTTGCGCCTCGCCAGTCAGCGACACCGCATTACCCTCTTTATCAGCCGTAAACTGGAACTCCCCGCCGCTAAAGGCCACTTTTTCGTCGCCTTTCTCGTAGTTCAGCGGTTTGAGGGAGAGAGCGGAACGGGTATCCCCACTGTAGCCAATACGGGAATTAATGATGAATGGCGTCTCACCTTTGGCAATATCAAACAGCGGCTTCGTCACGTCGTTATTGACCAGCGTCGTTTTCACGGAGGCCATTGCCGGAACAAGATTCAGTGATTTCAGCTGAGCCAGCGGGAAAGGACCGTGATCCACGGTTTCATTCAGGACGATGCTTTGTCCCGGTTTCAGCCAGGAATCTGCCTGACCGGCGACAGGTTTCACCACCAACTGCAGTTGGCTATTGAACACGCCGCGCTGGTAGTTTTGATAACTCAGTTCAATGCCCGCCTCTGGGGAGTAGCGTTTTAACTGATCGTTTGCCTGCGTCACCATCTCGGCGAGATGCGTTTCGAGTTTCTTTCCTGTGTACCAGGCGCCGCCCGTCCAGACGATACCCAGTGCAACCACCACACCCGCAGCTACCAGCGATTTTTTCATTTTGATATCCATAAAATAAAACCAGGCGTTTGAAGACGCCTGGAGGAGTGACATGTCTTTAACTCACTACAGCTTAGCAAGAGTTGTTAAAAATATCAGTATCTTGCTACAGCTTGTTATAAACCCGAGCTAAACGGCCCGTGCCGCTGACGTTTACCGGCGATTCATTCGCGCTAATAAAGGCCGACTCACCCGGCTGCAGCACCAGACGCTGCTCGCCCTTGCTCAGCACGGCTTCACCTTCGATGCAGAACAAAATGGCCGCACTTTGCTGGCTGATATCTGCGCCATTGGCGGTCAGTTCATGCAAGGAGAACGCGAAATCGTCGACCGGAATGGGGAAGTCCAGTTCGCTGTCAGTCTTAACTGGCGTGGTCAGCAACTGATTGGCTGGCTTGGCGACAAACTTAACGTTGGCGACCAGCTCCGGGATATCAATGTATTTTGGCGTCAGTCCGGCGCGCAGCACGTTGTCCGAGTTAGCCATTACCTCCAGCGCCACACCTTGCAGGTAGGCGTGTGGGGTTTCGGCAAATAAGAACATCGCTTCGCTAGGATTGAGCTTCACCACATTGAGCAGCAGCGGGGAGAAGAGCCCGCTGTCATTCGGATAGAAATCGGCGATCAGGCGAATGGTTTGCCACGGTTCACCCTGCTGGCTGTTCAGCGCCGATTTCAGGATCGCCAGCGCATGGGATTTCTCCTCATCCTGCATATTCAGCAAGCTGGCGAAAAGATAGCTCAGACGTTCCGCACTCGGTTCCTGCAGGAAATGCGCAATAGCCGGATGCGCGGCGGACACTGGTTGTAACAATGCGACAATGTCAGAGAACTCGCGGAATGCGTTCATCGCCAGGAACGGTGTCAAAGCAAAAACCAGTTCCGGTTTGTGGTTAGGATCTTTGTAATTGCGCTCGGCGGCATCCATCGGGATCCCCGCCGCGTTTTCTTTGGCAAATCCGATTTCAGAGTTGTGCTTGTTAGGATGAACCTGAATCGAAAGAGGTTGCGCGGCGCACAGCACTTTAAACAGGAAAGGCAGTTCACCAAAGCGTTTCGCAACAGCATCGCCTAACAGTGCGGATTTATCGTGTTCGATGACATCACGCAGAGCGAGCGTCTGGCCGTCAGCGTTCAGAACCTGCGAACTGCTTTTCGGATGCGCGCCCATCCACAGCTCAGCCATCGGTTGCTGAGTGGGGTTGGCAATCCCATAAAGTTCCGTTAACGCAGTTTTACTTCCCCAGGCGTAGTTCTGCACTGAGTTGATGAGTTTTTGCATTCTCAAGCCCTGTTTCAATGTGGAATTTTCTACGGCTATTAAACCAAGAAACCCTGAGCGAAGTAACCTGCACATGTAAAAAGTCGTACTTGTCTCAGTTTTTGTTAAAAAATTGTGTAGGATGTGGTGACTCGCTTTTAATACCCTGAGTAATTCCGGTTGCAGAAAGCCTTTCCTTCTACAACCCGACCTGCGGCAGGGAAGCAGGGCAATGGAACATCTGCCCAGAGAATAACCAGACCGAGCAGTAAGTGAGAGCACAATGTCAAACAAACCCTTTCATTATCAGCATCCTTTCCCCCTCAAAAAGGATGATACCGAATACTATCTGCTGACCAGTGACCATGTCTCCGTTGCCGAATTTGAAGGGCAGGAGATTGTTAAAGTCGCGCCGCAAGCCTTAACGCTGCTGGCTCGTCAGGCCTTCCATGATGCCTCGTTTATGCTGCGTCCTGCGCATCAGCAGCAGGTGGCCGACATTCTGCGTGACCCGGAGGCCAGCGAAAACGACAAATATGTGGCCCTGCAATTCCTGCGTAACTCTGATATTGCGGCAAAAGGTATTTTGCCGACCTGTCAGGACACCGGCACCGCGATTATCGTGGGTAAAAAAGGTCAGCGCGTCTGGACCGGCGGCGGTGATGAAGCTGCACTGGCGCGCGGTGTGTATAACACCTACATCGAAGACAACCTGCGCTATTCACAAAACGCCGCGCTGGATATGTATAAAGAGGTGAACACCGGTACCAACCTGCCGGCACAGATAGATTTGTATACCGTCGATGGCGATGAATACAAATTCCTGTGTATTGCTAAAGGCGGTGGTTCGGCGAACAAAACCTATCTGTACCAGGAGACCAAAGCGCTGCTCACGCCGGGCAAATTAAAAAATTACCTGGTTGAGAAGATGCGAACGCTGGGAACTGCGGCCTGTCCGCCGTATCACATTGCGTTCGTGATCGGTGGAACGTCAGCGGAAGCCACGCTGAAAACGGTGAAACTGGCGTCGGCTAAATATTACGATGAGCTGCCGACCGAAGGTAACGAACATGGTCAGGCATTCCGCGATGTGGAGCTGGAAAAAGAGCTGCTGATTGAGGCACAGAATCTGGGGCTGGGCGCTCAGTTCGGCGGGAAGTACTTCGCTCATGATATCCGCGTGATCCGCCTGCCGCGTCACGGTGCGTCGTGTCCGGTTGGTATGGGCGTTTCTTGCTCAGCCGATCGAAATATCAAAGCTAAGATCAACCGTGAAGGTATCTGGATCGAAAAACTGGAGCATAATCCTGGCAAATATATACCAGAAGAGTTGCGCCAGGTGGGAGAAGGCGAAGCGGTACGCGTTGACCTCAATCGTCCGATGAAAGAGATCCTGGCTCAGTTGTCGCAGTACCCGGTTTCTACACGTCTGTCGCTTAACGGTACCATCATTGTTGGCCGTGATATTGCGCATGCGAAACTGAAAGAACGGCTGGATAACGGCGAAAGTTTGCCGCAGTATGTTAAAGATCATCCGATCTATTACGCTGGCCCGGCAAAAACGCCGGAAGGCTATGCCTCTGGTTCGCTTGGACCAACCACGGCAGGGCGTATGGATTCGTATGTTGACCAGCTTCAGTCCGCAGGTGGCAGCATGATCATGCTGGCAAAAGGCAACCGCAGCCAGCAGGTGACCGATGCCTGTCATAAGCATGGCGGCTTCTACTTAGGCAGCATCGGCGGCCCGGCAGCGGTGCTGGCCCAGGGCAGTATCAAGAGTCTGGAGTGTGTGGAATACCCTGAACTGGGGATGGAAGCCATCTGGAAAATCGAAGTGGAAGATTTCCCGGCGTTTATCCTGGTGGATGACAAAGGCAACGATTTCTTCAAGCAGATTCAGACGTCGCAGTGCGCACGCTGCGTTAAGTAACGTCAGCCGCCCTTCGGGGCGGTTTTTTTTACCGCACGAACCACCAAACGACAGATTAATCCTCGTTAATACTCATAAGACCAATGCAAATGGGCAATGTCGAAACATAACCTAATCAATTGTTAATGTAAGGAGCAGGTAATGGTAACGGTACGCCGCGAGAATGATTCAATGGGGGCGATTGATGTTCCAGCCGATAAGCTTTGGGGCGCGCAAACCCAACGTTCGCTGGAGCATTTTCGTATCTCTACGGAGAAAATGCCGGTCTCGCTGATCCATGCGCTGGCGCTGACGAAACGCGCCGCAGCAAAGGTTAACCAGGATCTCGGGCTGCTGGCGGAGGATAAAGCCAGGGCTATTATGCAGGCCGCAGATGAGGTGTTGGCGGATAAACACCGCGATGAGTTTCCGCTGGCCATCTGGCAAACCGGGTCAGGTACGCAAAGCAATATGAACATGAACGAGGTGCTGGCAAACCGGGCCAGCGAGTTGCTGGGCGGCGTGCGGGGGATGGAACGGAAAGTTCACCCCAACGATGATGTTAATAAAAGCCAAAGCTCGAATGATGTGTTCCCGACCGCAATGCACGTTGCCGCGCTGCTGGCGCTGCGTAACTCACTGATCCCGCAGTTAAATGTGTTAACCAAAACGCTCAGTGATAAATCACACGCTTTCGCGGATATCGTCAAAATTGGTCGTACACATCTGCAAGATGCAACCCCGCTTACGCTTGGCCAGGAGATTTCCGGCTGGGTGGCAATGCTTGAACATAACCTCAGACACATTGAAAACAGCTTACCCCACGTGGCGGAACTGGCGCTGGGAGGAACCGCGGTAGGGACCGGACTGAACACGCACCCGGAATATGCCCGTCGGGTCGCGGATGAATTGCGGGACATTACCTGTGCGCCGTTCGTTACCGCACCGAATAAATTTGAAGCGCTAGCCACCTGCGATGCTCTGGTTCACGCCCACGGCGCGCTAAAAGGGCTGGCGGCGTCGCTGATGAAAATCGCCAACGATGTGCGCTGGCTGGCATCCGGTCCGCGTTGCGGGATTGGCGAAATTTCGATTCCAGAAAATGAACCGGGCAGCTCCATTATGCCGGGTAAGGTCAATCCTACCCAGTGTGAAGCGCTGACCATGCTTTGCTGTCAGGTAATGGGCAACGATGTCGCCATCAACATGGGCGGAGCGTCAGGTAATTTTGAGCTCAACGTTTACCGTCCGATGGTCATCCACAATTTCCTGCAGTCGGTGCGTCTGCTGGCTGACGGTATGGAAAGCTTTAACGAGCACTGCGCGACAGGGATCGAGCCCAATCGTGAACGAATCGATCAACTGCTCAACGAGTCGCTAATGCTGGTGACCGCGCTCAATACCCATATCGGTTATGATAAAGCCGCTGAAATTGCCAAAAAGGCGCACAAAGAGGGGCTGACGTTAAAAGCCTCTGCCCTGGCGCTGGGGTATCTAACCGAAGCGGAGTTTGACAGCTGGGTACGCCCGGAACTGATGGTTGGCAGTATGCGGCCAGGCAGTTAATCCGCAACGTACAGGTGCAGCCGGGGAATAATCAATCTCAACGGCTGCGCCTGAGGTTTAAAACGATGCTGAACATTGTCGGCATCATAATTCAGTAACTCGCCGATATCTGGTACGGTCATGCCGTTTTCATTGTTGAGCAACGCGATCAAGGGCGTCGGGCAGGCATATTGCACCTGCTTTTGTTCTCCTTTGTACCAGACGCGGGCGATGGGCTGCACTTTTACCGGCCGTTTAATCTTCAGGCGCGCCTGCTGGCCCAGGGCGGCGACATCCTGATATTCCCGTTCAAGTTTCGCCTGCCACTCTTCCCGCGTCCAGGGATGTACGCTGCGCGGCGACGTCAGGCTTTTTTCCAGTTGCTGTAGTACTTCATCGCGTTTCAGATTTTTAATAATGTGTTTGTTGGCCCAGCCAAATCGCAGGGTGGCAGGCTCTCTGACAAGGGTGAGCGTACGATAGGCATTCAGCGTAATCAGTCCCGGCAGGTGGCGATGCACCCATTCAAAACGCGCTGCCGGTGCCAGCCCTGATTCCACCGTGACAATGCGCTCGAAGGTGGTTTTTAGCTGGTTAATACGCTGTATTTGCTCTTCCAGAGCGCGCTGAGCTGCGTTATCTACCTGATAACACAGTACGCCTGGCAGGCGGACGGCCGCTTTGCTGCTACGATTCTCGGACTGTTGCTGGATAAACAGATGACGATAGTGGCGTAGCGCCAGCGTTTCAGCCTCTTTACCTAAATGCTGCTTAACATCAATGTTCTGCAGTGGGGCATGCTCTGCCTCTTTGACCACTTCCGGTAACGAGAAGACGCGCGCAATCAGCAGCGTCTGCTGCAACAGATTGTCGTTCAGAAGCGCCAGCTCTTGCTCCATCTGGCGGAAGGTGCCGTTCAGGCGGTCGACGAGATCGTAACGGGCCATAGACTTACCATTTTAGTTACAACATACTTTTTTATAGCACAAGCTCCACTATTTGACCACCGAGCCGAATGGGTCAGGCAGCTGAAATTTCAGGAATGTTATGCCAGACGGGCCAACTGAAACAAAAGCGGGCGCCGCCGAGTTCACTTTCATCACAGACGACCGTACCGCCCATAGCCAATGCGATCGAGTGAACAATGGCTAGCCCAAGCCCGCAACCACCGGTCGCCCGGTCACGGCTGGGGTCAAGGCGTACAAACGGTTCAAAAACCTGTTCGCGGGCGTCTGGAGCAATACCGGGACCGTCATCTTCCACAACCAGCGTCGCCTGATTGCCATTCAATAACAGGCTCGCTTGCACCGTAGACTGGCAATAGCGCAGGGCGTTATTCAGTAGATTATCCAGTACGCGCTCCATCAGGCGCATATCCAGCGCGCCGTAGTCGCCAATATTAAGATGGCGTAAGCGCACCGCACGCTCAGGATTTACGCTTTGCACATCCTCCAGATGGGTTGTCAGCCAAACGGCCAGGTCCGGGACGCTGAGCTTCAGTTCATTTTGCGGGCGGTCCAGCCGGGCATAGGTCAGTAATTCTTCGATTAACCCTTCCAGTTGGCCAATATCGCGATTTAGTGCCTGGGATTCCTGCGCGGTGAGGTTATCACTCATTTCCAGCCGGTAACGTAAGCGTACCAGTGGGGTACGAAGCTCATGGGCAATGCCATCGATAAGTTGTTTCTTACTGGCGATTAGCGCATTGATATTGTCTGCCATCTGGTTAAACGCGATACCCAATCGCTCAAAGCTGGAACCGCTGTCAAAATGGAGGCGTTCGCCCAGATGTCCTTCCCCAAAACGCTGTGCAGCAGCTTCCAGTCGCAGCATTTCCTGCCAGTGCGGTCGCATCCAGATAAGTACCGGAAAGGCCAGCGAGATAGCAATAAACGCCATCAACGCGATGTCCAGCAAGCGCATTTGATGGAGAAAATAGAGATAGGGAAGCGGGCCGACGGCCAGCACGTAATGGCTGCGTGGGATCCGTTGAATAAATGTGTACTGATCGTCAAGCGCCACGATATCGCCTTCGCGCAAACGTTGCATTGTTTGAACGTCCAGCGTGTACTTATTTAACGGTTCAACGCGCAGGTCAAAGGAGAGGTTCAAATCCATCTCCTTCAGCGTTTTACCCCAGTCACGTGGCGGGATCTCGCGAAGCTCGCTGCGCATCAGGTATAACGAGCTTTTCATTAAATCGTCGAGGGATTGTCTGCCTGCGCGCTCTGCGGTGAATTTATAGACCAGGCCGACCAGCAGGGTCATCACCAGAAAGCAGACAAACAGCAGGAGATAAAACTGTACAAACAGCTTCTTCATAAAAAATCACCGAATACATAATATAATGCTCACCGATACTCTCAAAATTGCTGTGATATAAAAATATGAATTTCAATCGCTGTTGTTATTTACTACTCATTTTCGCAGCGTTAGGCTGCATTTTCACCTCGCATCCCTTTGTTATATGGTTTTTGCTCGCCAACATACTGACGTTGGCAATGTACGGTGCGGATAAAATGGCAGCGCGCAGGGCCTGGCGCCGAGTGCCGGAGTCCACTTTGCTGCTGTTTGGCGTTGTTGGCGGGTGGGGTGGCGCGATAGCCGCTCAACAACTCTTTCGCCATAAAACACAAAAACAGCCATTCAAAACCTACTTTATTATCAGTGTGATAGTGAATGTGTCTGTCATCGGAGCGGCCTATCATTTCTATCCCATTTCATCCTGGTGAACGTCAGTGACAGGCAGCCTGCTTACTTGAGACAGGAAACGTACTTTTCACCTGAGCGCTGCACGATGTCATCGGCATTTTTCGTTATGTCTTTCCCTTCAAACGCGCCATAAAGTTGCTTAAATTTCACCGTACTCAGGCGGTGGGTAATGTCGCTGACCGTTGCGGCTGGCAATGGCAACATATTGGGGTAGCTCCACATAAAGGAGACGGCATGCGCCCCAGGGGTGACCTGAACGATATCGCCGGAAAGCACCACGCCTTCATCTCGCGCCCAGTGCAGAACGCAGCCGCCAGCAAAGTGTCCGCCGAGGCGTATCACACTGACGTCGCGTGTTAGTTCCAGGGTGTCGCCATCCCAAAATTTAATCCACGGGCTGTCGCGCATTACCCACTTGCGGTCGTTGGCATGGAGATAAATGGGAGCGTTAAATTCGTCAGCCCAGTCTTGCATGGTGGTGTAGTAATGAGGATGCGAAATCGCGATGGCCTTAAGCCCGCCCAGGGACGTTATTAGCATTTTTGTGGCGTCGTCGAGCGTGGCAATGCAGTCCCATAAAATATTGCCTTCCGGAGTACGCAGAATAAACGCCCGTTGATCAATTGCAAAACCAGGAACGGTGCGGATGCTGAGGAGGGTGCTGTCATGTTGCCGCCACTTATTTGTGTGCGAAGCACAAAGTGCGGCAAAATCGACCCATTCCTGTCCGGTCGCGGGGATATACTGACGTTCGTCCTGGCAGATATCGCAATGTTCAGGAAGGGCGTCTGCAACCTCATAGGATGTTCCACAGGCTTTGCATAACGTGATCATCGTGTCTTCCTCTATTGAAAAAACACAGTCAGCATGGCACACCGATACGCAAGGGTGTGCACTTTAGTGCTCTACACGATAAGCCAGGTATTGTGGGCGTGAGTCGTTGTGGCCCAACCAGCAGAAAGCAGGAATAATGTCTACACCGCCCCCGTCGAGGGGCATTTCCGGCGAAAAATGAGGTTAATGTTTGGAAAATAGTCTGTTCAACACCTGGCTCAGCCGTTGGGGACTTACTCCTGATGGCCAACCGCTTGAGACGCACACATCACAGCTTTTGCCCGTGGTGACCAAAGATGGTCAGAAAGCCATACTCAAACTCACCGACGATGACAGTGAACGGAACGGCTGCGAACTAATGGTCTGGTGGAACGGGAATGGTGCTGCGAAAGTGCTTGCTCATGCAGCAGGGGCGATTCTGTTAGAACGTGCAACAGGGGCGGGGTCTTTAGCGGACATGTCCTGGTCTGGCAATGATGCGCAGGCCTGTCGCATTATTTGCCATGCAGCCAGTCGACTCCATCTCCCACGGAATGCGTCAACGCCTGCGTTAACACCGCTACTTTATTGGTTTCGCGATCTGGCTCCTGCCGCGAAAAAGCATGGCGGCATCCTGACGCATTGTGCAGAGGTGGCAAACATATTGCTCTCCTCTCCCCAGAATGAAGTCGTATTGCACGGTGACTTACACCACGGCAATATTCTTGATTTCGGAACGAAAGGATGGCTGGCTATCGATCCTAAAGGGCTGGTGGGCGAGCGTGGCTTTGATTACGCCAATATTTTTACTAATCCCGATCTTGCCGACCCCACCAAACCTGTCGCCATTGAGCCAGAAATATTCGCACAACGGGTAAATATTGTGTCTGAAATCGCGAGGATTGAACGGCAGCGTTTGCTGATGTGGATTATTGCCTGGTGTGGGTTGTCGTCTGCCTGGTTTCTGCAAGAAGGAGACTGCGCCACGATACCCCTGCGCATCGCAGAGTTAGCGAGCGCGGAACTCGCTTTTGGGGGTAATCAATTTTGATCTACGACACTGGGTTGGTAATTATTTAGAGTTATCATTAGCCTGGTAAATGTTTTATTAATCAATCATTGAACGGCGGTGTGGTGTGTTGTCTAGCGCAAATTTGACAGGCTGGGAGCAATGAACGCATTGTTTTCATTTTTAAAAAAACGCCCGAACATTATTTTGTTGATGGTCTTACTCATCGGGGCAAACATCGTGGCGTGGCTGTGGGCTTTCACCGCGTTTAGCAACAACACGTCGTTACTGGCGCTTAGTTTGATCGCGTGGTGCTATGGTTTGCGCCATGCTGTTGATGCCGATCATATCGCCGCGATAGATAGCGCTACGCGTAAACTCATGCAGCAGAAAAAACGCGCCCTGACGACGGGAGCCTGGTTTTCCCTTGGGCATTCCACCATTGTGGTACTGGCAAGCATTGGCATTGCGTTGACCACCAGCGTGTTTAAGCAACACATGACATGGTTTCAGAATGTCGGCGGTCTGATAGGTACCACGGTTTCTGCCGTATTTCTGCTGATTCTGGCTACCATTAATCTCGTTATATTCTGTCATGTCTGGAAGGCTTTTCGTCATCTAAAACGCACCGGTACTTACGATGGCACCACAGAGGAAATGACAGTTTCAGGCCCGCTGAACTGGCTTTTCCGCTCGGCGTTTCGGCTGGTAGGCAAAGACTGGCATATGTATTTTGTCGGCTTTTTGTTTGGCCTGGGTTTTGATACCGCTACTGAAATTTCTCTGCTCGGAATTTCTGCTTCAAGCGCGTCCAGTGGCATGTCGGTGTGGTCAATTCTCGTGTTCCCGGCGCTGTTTACCTGCGGCATGGCGCTGATCGACTGCCTCGACAGTATCCTGATGGTTGAGGCCTACGGATGGGCATTCAATAAGCCGCAGCGTAAGCTCTATTACAATATGACCATCACCGGGACCTCGGTAATTGTTGCGCTTTTTATTGGCGGGCTGGAGGCGCTGGGGCTTCTCTCTGACGCATTTTCGCTCCAGGGAGGTTTGTGGGATACCGTCAGCGAGTTGAGTGACCATATGGGGAATGTCGGGTTTGCGATTATTGGCGTCTTTATCGGCTGCTGGATTATTTCTGCAGTAAATTACCGTTGGAAAAAATACGACGGGCTGACGTTTAGTTGACACAAAAGAAAGCCTTCCGTGAAAGGGAAGGCTTTGATCTTACTTGAGGTCTGACTAATTCACGGTGACGATACACACCATCTTCATCACCCAAATCTGGGTGATATTATAAGTGACGGTGTAACGTATAATGGTCGGCCCTGAGGGATTACATTTGAGGCTCATCGTCCCAGGCGTGCGGTGCGAACAGATAACCTTTGTTGCGCACCGTTTTGATTCGATAGGGTTCAGTCGCGTTATCGAGCAGTTTTTTGCGTAACCGGGAAATCGCGACATCAACGCTGCGATCCATGCCGTCATAACTTACGCCGCGCAGGTTCTTCAGCAGCGCATCGCGGTCCATAATTTTCCCGGCATGGGTTGCCAGCTCCCACAGTAATTCAAAATCTGCGGTGGAGAGTGAGACTTGCTCGCCGCCGAGCAGCACGGAACGATTGGTTGGGTCGATAGTGAGTGTGCCAAAGCGCAGCGTCGTGTGCGGCGTGATGGTTGCCGCCTGAATGCCTTTAGACTGGACTGAATGTTCATTCTGGCGCAGATGCAGACGCAGGCGAGCAAGCAGCACTGCTGGCGGCGTTGTCTTCAGAATATAGTCACAGGCACCCATTTCCAGCGCCAGGATATGGTTCATATCGCTGTCCAGCGAGGTGAGCAGGACAATTGGACCCTGCCAGCGTCCACGCAAATCGCGGCAGATAGTCATCCCATCTTTGCCCGGCAGCATGATATCTAATAACACCAAATCGGGTTGAACTTGCAGGATTTTCTCCTCAGCCAAATCGCCTCGAGGCTCAACGATAACCTCAATATCATGCCGGGCCAGATAGGCCGCAATCAGCGAGCCAACTTCGGGATCATCTTCAACAAATACGATGGTGTTCATATCATTCATTTTGAATATAAAACGCCAACATACACCGCCCTGGTTTTTCCTTCCATTAATCTTTTCTAAACAAGAACGCTTCCGTTATGCTAGGGGCTGATGTTATTGATGTGTTAAGGCAGAGTGATGGGACTCGTTATAAAAGCGGCGCTCGGTGCGCTGGTGGTGGTGTTGATTGGTGTGCTGGCGAAAACAAAGAACTACTATATTGCCGGATTAATTCCGTTGTTCCCGACCTTTGCGTTGATTGCCCACTATATCGTGGCCAGTGAACGTGGGATCGAAGCGTTGCGTACAACCATTGTCTTCAGCATGTGGTCGATTATTCCCTATTTTGTCTACCTCGTTTCGCTGTGGTATTTCACCGGATTTATGCGCTTACCCGTTGCGCTCGGCGGTTCAGTGGTGTGCTGGGGCCTGAGCGCATGGTTGCTTATTTTTTGTTGGATTAAATTGCACTAACGCAGATGACGCCCGCCATCAAGGGCAAAACTACGCCCGGTGACAAAACAGCTGGTCAACAGATAGTCAATTAAATCAATGACCTCTTTTTCACCCGGCGCTGTTTTCATCAGTGATTTGTTCAATGCCTGCTGACGATACTCTGCATCGTCACCCTCGTTAAACAGGATTAGCGAGGGGGCAATCGCGTTCACTTTCACTTCTGGTGCCAGTTTGCGCGCGAACGAGCGGGTCATGTTGTCCAGCGCCGCTTTGCTGGCTGCATAAGCGATGTGCTTATCGCTGCCACGCTCCACAACATAATCCGTAAAATGGATAATATCGCTGGCCGCGTGTCCATGCCCGCGCAGCAATCCTTCCAGCGCGTGGTTGAGCAGGTAGGGGGTATTGACGTGAATCTGCATCATGGCTGACAGCACTTCGGTTAACGGCGCACCGGGCTTTTCTGCAAGCCAGGCACTGGCATTATGCACAATACCGCGCAGGCCATCCGTCTGTGCTTTGACCTCATCCGCAAAGGCCAGTACGCCCTCATCGGTGGAAAAATCAGCCTGGATACACAGCACGCCCGCATCTCGCAGGCCATCAATAGCCGGATAATGCGTGCGGTAGCTAACGATAACTGGCTGTTTTTGATTAATAAAGTGCCATGCGACGGCGAGGCCGATACGTCGACCTCCTCCGGTGATAAGAATTGGCAAAGGGGGCTTTTTACCCATCGTAATCTCCATGTGTCGCGAACGATGGGGACAATGTTACCCCATCAACATCCAGGTCGCCGGAACAGCAGCAACAAGCAGCAGGCCGATCAGCGCCATTTCCTGGCGTTTTAATACGTTTTCATGCGCGTGTGTTTTACGGGCATAAAGGAAGACCAGCAGCCCTGGCGCATACAGCACCACAGACAGCAGCAGGTGCATCGGACCTGACGCATACAATAACCATATGCCATAAATACTCGCTCCGATACCGACAGCCTTATGAATTGGACGAGTGGCAATTTTCAGCAGAAATGCGCCGACCAGTAAATAGGGCACCAGAATCATTTCTGAGGCGATGGTTAATAACGTATTGTAGTCGGAACCTGTGAGCCAGATCAGCACCAGGCAAATCTGTACGCAGATATTGGTTAGCCACAGCGACGCCGATGGCGCGCCTTGCGCGTTCTGCCGCGCAAAAATGCGTGGAAACGCTTTGTGCGTGGAGGCGAGGAACGGCACTTCCGCCGCCATAATCGTCCAGCTTAAATAAGCACCGCACACGGAGACAATCAGACCTGCGGCAATAATAATTTCACCCCATGGCCCCATCATTTTCACCATCAGACCGGCCATTGACGGGTTGCGGATCTCCGCCAGTTCGGGACGCGCGACAACGCCCAGAGACAGCAGGGTGACAAGCAGATAAACGCCCAGCGCGGCGAGTACCGCCAGCAGCGTAGCGCGTCCGACATCGCGTTTGTTTCTGGCACGAGCTGAAACCACCACCGCGCCTTCCACACCGATGAAAACCCACAGGGTGATGAGCATGGTGTTTTTTACCTGCTCCCAGACGGGAACGCCCAACGCTACGCCGGTAAAATCGAGGGTAAAGGTGTCGAGCTTAAACAGCATAAACGCCAGCACGATAAACAGACCAAGCGGCAGTAATTTCGCCAGCGTCGCCACTAGGTTAATACTGGCTGCCGTTTGCACACCACGCAGCACCAGAAAATGGACCACCCACAACAGCACCGATGCGCCAACAATCGACTGCCAGGTATTACCGTCGCCAAACAGACGTAACTCCGGCGTGTCGGTAAAGAAGCTGAGCGCAGAGAAAACAATCACCAGATACGAAACGTTAGCGATAACAGCACACAGCCAGTATCCCCACGCGGAGCAAAAGCCAATCAGCTCACCGAAACCTTCACGTGCATAGGTAAATATGCCGCCATCCAGTTCAGGACGGATACGCGTCAGAATCAGCATGGCAAAGGCGAGCAAAAGGATACCCGCACCGGTAATCGCCCAACCAATCAGTAATGCAGCCGGGCTTGCTACCGCCGCCATATTTTGTGGCAGGCTGAAAACACCAGCGCCGAGCATTGAGCTTAAAACCAGCGCGGTGAGTGCGCTCAGACCCAATTTCTTTTCCATTTGTATCCAGTGACAAAAACGAGAGTGAGAGAATAATTATTTTGGCAAACCGCATAAAAATGGTGAAAGCCACTAAGGCGCGGGATTTTACGGAGAGAAGAGAACGCATGCAATGGGGATAGAGAGATTTGTGACTAATAGTGTGAAAAGTAGTCTTAATACTGCTGTTTTTGTTTGACCGAGGGGAGGATGGCGGGAAATTATCAGGTCTACAAGGCTGTAGACCTGATAAGGTATTGAGTATTACTTATACAGGTCAGCGCTGATCGTCATGTTATTACCACGTTCAGACCACTGGCGGGTGATGTGATAATACTTAGCGCCTTTCTTCGCTGCGCGTTTGGCTACCTGGTAAGAGATTTCAGTCATGTTGCCATAGTTACCGGTGAACTTGATGCTGTCGAACGGCACCATCATAGCGGCGGTTGCTTTGTTCAGTTCTTCAACTTTGGTTCCATCCGGCAGCGTGACAGTGTAACGCCCACCTTTGGTGGATTGCGTTTCGAAGAAACGACCGACTTCAGCGCTCGGAGACGCGGTAGTCGCAACGCCTGGGATCTCAACTTTCTTCGCGGCTTCGCCACCGGCGGCTAATGCGGCACGTCCGGCATCTGAATCTGCTGGGATCGCATCAGGGCTTTGTACTACGCGTTTTTTCGCATCAGCCTTATAGATGAATGCGGTAATACGCTGGTTACCACCCTGGTTGGCATCGACCTGGCGCACGATGTAGAAGGAGTAAGCGCCTTTCTCTTTCGCTGCTTTGGTGATGGCATCGTTCACTTCAGGCTGGCTGCGGTAGAAGCCCTGCACCGTAACGGTATCGAATGGTTCTATCAGAACGGCTTGATCTTTCGGTAATTCCATCACGCCGTTAATGACACGGTTTTTGGACGCTTCCGCTTTTTCAGCATCGGCTTTATAGATGTCGGCTACAACGCGCCAGTTACCGCCGCTGCCAAAATCTGAGGTATCAACAACATAAAAGGAGGCTGCACCGTCTTTATCTGCACGGCGTGATACGGCGGTCACCGCGTCACCGATAGCATTAAAACGACCGGTAACCACAATGCGGTCATAGGGTTTCAGGGCAGCCGCTTGCTCCGGCGTCAATTCTGTCGCTGCATTTACAGAAAAAGCAGTCGCAGAAATAAGTGCGGACGCCAGGAGAGTGTTCTTAAGCTTCATAAAAATAATCCTTCGCCTTGCGCAAACCAGGTACTGGTATTGTTATTGACTAGAAACGTCGCTGATTATTGCATTTAAATTGTGTCAGTGTCTGCGTCAATTTTCACTCATCGTGCCACGTGACGTAACAACACAGATAACATTTTGTGATATGTCGAAAATTTCGGCGTTTGGCGACCAAAACTGATAAAGCAGTTGAATTTCATAAGTTAATTTAATGTTAATCAATTGTTTTTGGCAGGCACGTAATCATGTTTTGCCGCTTCGCTTGAGCGAATTATCGGCCTTTGTGGGCTATTTTTAGGGTATTTTATCTGCCAGCGGTTCGATTCATCTCTATTTCGCGAATTTCATAATAAATACTGTTTTTTGGCGCTAGATCACAGGCGTCATTTTCAGTAGGTTATACAGAGTTTGTTACTGTTTTATTTTATTGGGGTAACACTGACCTCTTTCGAGAGTGCGCGCATGCCTCGTGCGAACATTGATAAACCATCATCACAAATACAGATGGAAGGGAACATTATGCGAATTGGCATACCAAGAGAACGGTTAACCAATGAAACCCGCGTCGCAGCTACGCCGAAGACGGTTGAGCAGCTGCTTAAGTTGGGTTTCAGCGTCGCGGTTGAAAGCGGTGCAGGTCAACTGGCAAGTTTTGACGATAAGGCGTTTGTACAAGCAGGCGCAGAAATTGTTGACGGAAATGCCGTCTGGCAGTCAGAGATCATCCTGAAGGTCAACGCGCCGGAAGAGGCGGAAATCCCGTTGCTCAACCCGGGCACGACGCTGGTGAGTTTTCTTTGGCCCGCGCAAAACCCTGAGCTGTTGCAGAAGCTGGCAGAGCGCAACGTGACGGTTATGGCGATGGACTCCGTGCCGCGTATTTCGCGCGCGCAGTCGCTTGATGCCTTAAGCTCGATGGCGAATATCGCCGGGTATCGTGCCATTGTTGAAGCCGCTCATGAATTTGGCCGCTTCTTCACCGGCCAGATCACCGCCGCGGGCAAGGTTCCACCTGCCAAGGTCATGGTGATTGGGGCGGGTGTGGCAGGTCTGGCTGCTATCGGTGCGGCAAACAGCCTGGGCGCTATCGTTCGTGCTTTTGACACCCGTCCGGAAGTGAAAGAGCAAGTTCAGAGTATGGGCGCTGAGTTCCTCGAACTGGACTTTAAAGAAGAGGCCGGCAGCGGCGACGGTTACGCCAAGGTGATGTCCGAAGCGTTCATCAAAGCCGAAATGGCGCTCTTCGCCGCACAGGCGAAAGACGTTGATATTATCGTTACCACCGCGTTGATTCCGGGCAAACCGGCACCGAAACTGATCACCCGTGAAATGGTCGATTCGATGAAGGCGGGCAGCGTGATTGTCGATCTCGCCGCGCAAAACGGCGGTAACTGCGAATATACCGTGCCCAACCAGGTGACCACCACCGAGAACGGGGTGAAGGTTATCGGTTATACCGACCTGCCAGGCCGACTGCCGACGCAGTCTTCCCAGCTTTATGGCACGAACCTCGTTAACCTGCTCAAGCTGTTGTGCAAAGAGAAAGACGGCAATATCACCGTCGATTTTGACGACGTGGTCGTACGTGGCGTTACGGTGGTTCGCGAGGGTGAAATCACCTGGCCTGCGCCGCCTATCCAGGTTTCAGCTCAGCCGCAGGCTGCGCCAAAAGCCGCGCCCGCGCCGAAAGAAGAGAAAAAACCGGCCTCACCGTGGCGCAAATATGCGTTGATGGCACTGGTCGTCATACTGTTTGGCTGGCTTGCTGATGTCGCGCCGAAAGAGTTCCTGGGTCACTTTACGGTGTTCGCGCTTTCCTGTGTAGTGGGTTACTACGTGGTCTGGAATGTGTCGCACGCGCTACACACTCCGCTGATGTCCGTGACAAACGCTATCTCCGGGATCATCGTTGTCGGGGCGTTATTGCAAATTGGCCAGGGTGGCTGGGTGAGTTTCCTGAGCTTTATCGCGGTGCTTATTGCCAGCATTAATATTTTCGGTGGCTTCACCGTGACTCAGCGCATGCTGAAAATGTTCCGGAAAAACTAAGGGGTAACATATGTCTGGAGGATTAGTTACAGCTGCATACATTGTTGCCGCGATCCTGTTTATTTTCAGCCTGGCGGGGCTTTCGAAACACGAAACCTCTCAACAGGGTAACAACTACGGTATCGCCGGGATGGCGATTGCGCTGATTGCCACGATTTTTGGCCCGGAGACCGGCAACGTTGCGTGGATCCTGGTGGCGATGATCATCGGCGGCGCGATTGGTATTCGTCTGGCGAAGAAAGTCGAGATGACCGAGATGCCGGAGCTGGTGGCGATTCTGCACAGTTTCGTCGGTCTGGCGGCGGTACTGGTGGGTTTTAACAGCTACCTGTATCACGACACGGGCCTGGAACCGATTCTGGTGAACATTCACCTGACGGAAGTGTTCCTTGGTATCTTCATCGGTGCGGTGACCTTTACCGGTTCCGTGGTGGCGTTTGGCAAACTGCGCGGTAAGATCTCCTCTAAACCGCTGATGCTGCCGAATCGTCACAAAATGAACCTGGCGGCACTGGTTGTTTCTTTCCTGCTGCTGGTGGTGTTTGTTCGTACCGAAAGCGTGGGTCTGCAGGTTCTGGCGCTGCTGGTGATGACCATTATTGCGTTAGCCTTTGGCTGGCATCTGGTGGCGTCCATCGGCGGTGCGGATATGCCGGTCGTCGTTTCAATGCTTAACTCCTATTCAGGATGGGCGGCGGCGGCGGCGGGCTTTATGCTCAGCAACGATCTGCTGATCGTCACCGGTGCGCTGGTCGGTTCTTCCGGTGCGATCCTGTCTTACATCATGTGTAAGGCGATGAACCGTTCGTTTATCAGCGTGATTGCCGGTGGCTTTGGTTCTGACGGTTCTTCTACGGGGTCTGATGAAGAAGTCGGTGAGCATCGTGAGATTAATGCGGAAGACACGGCAGAAATGCTGAAGAATTCGCACTCCGTGATAATCACCCCGGGCTATGGCATGGCCGTGGCACAGGCGCAATATCCGGTTGCTGAAATCACCGAGAAACTGCGCGCCCGCGGCATCAAGGTACGCTTTGGTATTCACCCGGTAGCAGGGCGCTTGCCAGGTCATATGAACGTACTGCTGGCGGAAGCCAAAGTACCCTATGACATCGTGCTGGAAATGGATGAAATCAATGATGATTTCGCCGATACCGATACCGTGCTGGTGATTGGCGCCAACGATACGGTAAACCCGGCGGCGCAGGACGATCCGCGTAGCCCAATCGCCGGTATGCCGGTGCTGGAAGTATGGAAAGCGCAGAACGTTATCGTGTTCAAACGTTCTATGAACACCGGCTATGCTGGCGTGCAGAACCCGCTGTTCTTTAAAGAAAACACCCATATGCTGTTTGGCGATGCCAAAGCCAGCGTGGATGCGATCCTGAAAGCGCTGTAATCGTCAGCGCAAACCAAGACGGCCTCTGCGGAGGCCGTCTTTTTAATACTCCGCTATTCATGATTACCGCTCATAAACCCATACGGTTTTAACCGTCTAATCACCGTAAAACGCCGTGTATATTCATTCTTTATTGAGATCGCTTAGCAACACTGCAATGCTTTGACCACCGTTGGTTTGCTCAAGCGCGATTTTCACGATGATGGTCAGCGGTACAGAAAGCAGCATCCCGACAGGCCCTAGTAACCAGCCCCAGAAGATTAACGACAGAAACACCACCAGCGTAGACAACCCAAGTCCACGTCCCATGATCCGCGGTTCGAGGATATTCCCGAACACCAGGTTAATGACCAGATAACCTGCGAAAACCACCAGGGCGTCATAAAGGCCGCTAAATACCAGCACCTGAGCAATAGGGGGAATGGCGGCCAGCACTGAACCGATATTAGGAATATAGTTGAGCGCAAAGGCCAGCAGTCCCCAGACAAAGGCGAAACGCACGTCGAGTGCGGCGAGCATGCCCCAGGCCACCAGCCCGGTCACAATGCTGATCGCCGTTTTGAGCACCAGATAGTGGGAAACGCTGTCGATGGCGCGTTGAATCGCTGCCATTCCCTCAATGGGACGACTCATCATTTGTTTGAGTTTGTTGGGTAACTGCGGTACTTCCAGCAGCATAAAAACCACCGTCAACAGCAGTAAAAATATCGATGACATGGCATTAGACAACTGTGCCAGTAAATTGGTCACCAGCGTCATTGCTGCGTTCGGGTCGATATATTTGACGAGTTCATCCACGGAAACGCCGATCCCTGCGCGCTGTAACCACGGCTCAAGGTTTTTGAGTGGGATAACCAGTGAAGAGCGATACTGCGGCAGCGTTCGCGCAAGCTCATTTAAGGATGTACCTAAATACGCTAATAGCAACACCATTAGCATCACAATAATAACAATGAGCAATGATACCGCTATTACGCGCGGTATGCGAAGTTTGACCATCCGCTGCACCACGGGGTTAAGCACGACGGCAATAAATAACGCCAGAATAAATGGGACGATGATATCTGCGGCAACGCGGATGCCGCTCAGGATGATAACCAGCATGCCCAGCATAATGACTATTTTTAGGCCGTTAAGCGTGATGATCGGTTTCGCCATGTGTATTCCTGCATTTTTCATTTTTGAATCTGAATAATAATGTGATTTGCGTCGAGCCGTTATAACAAAAATCAAATGGGGCAGGTAAAGAAGTGAAAAGACTTTGAGTTCGCATTGAAGCTATGGTACAAATCATCTGTGTTTAACTACCGAGGACAATTATCATCCGCGATGATGAGAAGCAACACTGCGGATAATTGTAATATTATGGACAATATGTTCAGGATGTTTTTGCGTTTACCTTCACTTCTTCGTACCTCCTCCACTTTCTTGCTTGCGGGTGAGCAACACTGGCGCAACGCGCTTTAGTCCCTTCTTCTGCCTGAGCTGGCGCTGTGCGCTGAGCTAACTAATTTTATTTTTTGGTTTACTGCATGCAGTAGGACCAAAGGACTATATTCTCAAGCAGGAGAAGCATTATGTTTTACTGGATATTATTAGGTCTGGCCATCGCGGCTGAAATTACTGGTACGCTGTCAATGAAATGGGCAAGCGTCGGCCATGGTAATTCGGGCTTTATTTTAATGCTGGTAATGATTGCCTTATCGTATATTTTTCTCAGTTTTGCCGTTAAAAAAATTGCCCTTGGTGTGGCCTATGCCTTATGGGAAGGTATCGGTATTTTATTTATTACGCTGTTCAGCGTGCTGTTATTTGACGAAACCTTGTCCACGATGAAGGTGGCTGGACTGGTCTCGCTGGTGTTAGGTATTGTGCTGATTAAATCCGGTACACGAAAACCGACAAAGGCGGGCAGAGAGGTGAGCCATGCAGCAGTTTGAGTGGGTTCACGGCGCATGGCTTGGCATAGCCATTGTGCTCGAAATCGTCGCTAACGTCTTTTTGAAATTTTCAGATGGGTTTCGCCGCAAGACTTATGGCGTGCTGTCGCTGGCAGCCGTGTTAGCGGCCTTTAGCGCGCTGTCCCAGGCGGTAAAAGGTATCGACCTTTCTGTTGCCTACGCCTTGTGGGGCGGCTTCGGGATTGCCGCGACGTTAGCGGCAGGTTGGGTATTGTTTGGTCAGCGCCTGAATCATAAAGGCTGGATCGGTGTGGCGCTGCTGCTTGCCGGAATGGTAATGATTAAACTTGCCTGATCTCAGTGCTGCCCGTTACTACGGGCAGCATAGGTTATTCGTTCGCCAACTCATCCAGCTTATCGCGAAAACCGGTCACGGATATGGCGCGATTATCGGCCCGCCAGCGATCTTTCGCCGCCGGAGCGGAGCTTTGTACACCAATCAACTGCCAGCCAGTATCTGTCTTCAACATCAATGGTGAACCGCTGTCGCCCGGGAGTGTATCGCACTGGTGCGACAAGACGGTATTCTGCGCCCAACCGGTCACCACGCAATCCTGATGCGTGTACAAGTCATCGAGATGATCTTCCGGGTAACCCGACTGCGTAACTTTACGATCTGCGGTTTTCAGCGCCGCGGTTAATGCCGCTTTATCACCTTCAAATAATGGCAGCGGTGTGATGCCAGAAGGTGGGTAACGCAGCACCACCAGACCAAAATCCCACGGGGCCGCGGAAGGCGGCACAATCCAGCCATCGCCATCGGCTTTTAAACGTTTTCCGAGCGAGGGATCTACCCGTCCTTCAATGCCGTGGATCTCGTAGCGCCAGACACCCTTTTTCGACACGAAGCGTAATGCCACGGCTTTATCCGGCTTGCCTTTCGGGGGGGTGAGTAAGCAGTGTCCGGCAGTCAGTGCCAGTCGTGGTGAAATGAGCGTGGCGGTACACAGGTTACCGCTGGCGGTTTCCAGTTGCCCGATAGCGTCCCATGGAGATTGCGTTGGGTCAGTCACTTTTATGCGATCGTCATGACCAAAAAACAGCGTTTTTACGTTTTCTGCTTCAGCGCTGGCCGTTGCAGGCTGGTCCGCATGCGCCACGACAGGAAGTAAACAAATTGAACCCAGTAACACAGCAATGGTTTTATGCATATCACACTCTGGTGGGGAATTATGATTTTTAACAGCAAACCCTCAGTTAATACTATAGACGGGACGGCGGGAAAGTGGGAGTAAAATCAGATAACTACACTCAGGATAGATAAAAATGCATGGCAATGAGGGCGCAAATTATCAGGGTAATAAGAATGAACTCAAAGCGATAATGTGACACCATTTTACCCTCCAAAAGGCGGCGCTAAATCAGGTCGATTTAGCGCCGTATGCTATGGCGTGGGGGACGCCATAGTAACTACAAATGTGTTATGCAGCTGGTTGAGCAGCGGGTTTAGCGGTGTCGTGTTTTACGGCTTTTTTGGTGTGTTTTTTAGCTGCCTGCGCTTTCTGCTCTGGCGCTTTCTGTTCTACAGCCGGTTTTGTGGTGGATTTTTTAGCGTGTTTCTTGGCAGCCTGCGCTTTCTGCGGCGCTGCTTTGTGCTGTTTTTTATGATGAGTGGTTTTTGCCGGAGCTGCTTTGGTGGTTGCAGCAGCAGCTGGAGCGGTGGTAGCAGTTGTTTCAGCAGCAAATGCAGCAGAAGACAGACCCATAGCAGCGGCAACAACCAGAGCTAATACTTTTTTCATTCTCATACCCTCGATTTGGTTTTTTCATTCAACCCCACTGCGGGGCCGTTGAAATAACTATATCGCTGTAATCACAGGGCTTCCGTGAGTCATTGGTTTCGGCGTGTAACGATATGTACAATGACTCACGGTATGAGATTACAAATAGCGGGCTTCCAGATGAGCGCGGAAATAACGGCTGCTGAGCGGCTCTCCGGTGGCCTGGGTAATAAGCTGTTCAGTGGTGAAACGGCTGCCATGCTGCCAGATATTCTGACGTAACCAGTCAAACAGGGCACCAAACTCACCTTGCGCAATAGACTGCTCTAAATCAGGCAATGCGCGGTTAGCGGCACTGAATAACTGCGCCGCATACATGGCGCCTAAAGTATAGGAAGGGAAGTAGCCAAAGCCGCCATCGGTCCAGTGAATATCCTGCATACAACCGTTACGATAGTTGCCGATGGTTGACAGCCCCAGCCAGGACTGCATTTTCTCATTCCACAATGCCGGGATATCATCCACTTCAATATCGCCATTAATGAGCGCGCGTTCGATTTCATAACGCAGGATAACGTGAGCAGGATAGCTCACCTCGTCGGCATCAACACGGATAAAACCGGGTTTAACCTGCTGGTTCCAGGCGATGAAATTGCTTTCTTCAAACGCAGCCTGATCGCCAAAGTGGCGCGTCACAGCAGGAATTAACCGCGTCAGAAATGCTTTACTGCGCCCCAGTTGCATCTCAAAGAACAGACTCTGGGACTCATGAATAGCGGTTGAGCGAGCCAGGGCGATAGGTTGCCCTGACCAACTGTGCGGCAGATTTTGCTCATAGCGGGCGTGACCGGTTTCATGGATCACGCCAAACAGCGCGCTAAGTAATTCGTTTTCATCATAGCGGGTGGTGATACGCACATCTTCAGGTACGCCACCACAGAAGGGGTGCGCACTGATATCCAGTCGACCAGCCGTAAAATCGAATCCCAACTGCGCCATCGTTTCAAGGCCCAACTCTCGCTGGATTGCGGTTGGGAAAGGACCAACTGGGGCGATGAGCGACTGCTGAGACTGCTTTGCCACCACCTTGTTGAGCAGATCCGGTAGCCAGCTTTTAACGTCTGCAAACAGGACATCCAATTGGGCACTGGTCATCCCTGGTTCGAATATGTCCAGTAGCGCGTCATACGGCGAACAGCCTGTGGCTTCCGCACGCAGCCGGGCTTCTTCACGACTGTGCTTCACGACCTCTTTCAGGTTTTCGGAAAATCCCTCCCAGTCATTGGCTGGTCGCTGGCTGCGCCAGGCATGCTCGCAGCGGCTACCCGCGAGTGATTTCGCTTCTACCAACGATTCAGGTAGTAAGGATGCCTGATGATGTAGTCGCGACATTTCGCGCAGGTTGGCCTGCTCAACATCGTTAAGGTCCTCCTGTTGGGCTGCGGCGATCCACGTTGCCACCTTCGGGTCGGTTAGCAGCTGGTGCTCAAGCACGCTCAGCTCGGCCAGTGCTTCGCCGCGAGCTTTGCTGCCGCCAGATGGCATCATGGTGAACATGTCCCAACTGGCGATTGCCGAGAGGTGGGAGAAGCGAGAGAGCCGCTGGAACGTGCGGGTGAGCTGATGGTAATTATCATTGTTACTCATTTTTTGTTCTCGTTCTGTTTAGGTGTGATGAGAAGTTTACCGTGATTCATTCACTTTTCATAAACACACCTTTGTACCCGACTTTGCGTAACAGCTTTTTATAGCGAAAAGCCAGTAGCACGAGAAAACAGAGGGCATAAATAATGGGGAGCGGTGATAACACTTTTACCGACCACAGATAATGCAGCGGAAGCAAAACGGCCGCCAGGTAGACGTAGTTGTGCAACGTTTGCCAGCGTTTGCCCATTTTACGCTGCGCGGCTTGCGTGGAGGTCAGCGTCAGCAGGAATAAGATTATCCAACCAGTCATGCCCAACGTTAGCCATGGGCGTGAAACCAGTTCACGTCCCAATAATCCCAGATTTTGTATACCCAACTCCAGCAGCGCATAGCTGGTCATATGCAGCGTGGCCCATGCAAAACACCATAACCCTAATAATCGACGGGTGCGATACAACAACGGCTGCTTTGCGTAGCGGGCAAGCGGTGACACCAGCAGGGTAGCAAGCAGAAACTTCAGCGCGGTGATGCCCGTAAAGTGCTGGATATCTTTACCCGGGTCGGCCCCCAACTCACCATGCTGTGCGGCCCAGAAGAGCCATAGCAGGGGTAATAAACCGGCGAGATGCAGTAGTACTTTCAGGCCGGTTATCTGTTTTGCGGTTAACCTCACTTAAAAATACTCCCGTAGATCCATGCCCTGATATAAAGAAGCCACCTCATCGGCATAACCATTAAAAGGCAACGTGGGCTGTCGCTGTACATCGAGAATGCCACCCGAACCGATAAAACGTTCCGTGGCCTGAGACCAGCGGGGGTGATCGACTTGCGGATTTACGTTGGCGTAAAAACCGTATTCGTTAGGTGCCGACATATTCCAGGTCGTCGGCGGCTGTTCACGCGTCAGCTTAATACTGACTATCGATTTAATGCCCTTGAAGCCGTACTTCCAGGGTACGGTCAGGCGTATTGGCGCCCCGTTTTGCGGCGGCAACGCTTTGCCATACACGCCCACGGTCAGAAGGGTAAGCGGGTGCATGGCCTCATCCAGACGTAAACCTTCAACATAGGGATACTTCAACCCGCCACCAATGAAGCGATCTTTCTGGCCGGGCATTTCATCAGGCGCGTAGCGTGTTTCAAAGGCGACGTATTTGGCGTGGCTGGTGGGTTCAACCAGCGCCAATAATTTATGCAAAGGAAAGCCGACCCACGGTACAACCATCGACCACGCCTCAACGCAACGCATCCGGTAAATACGCTCTTCTAATGGAAAACGAGTCGTCAGCGCATCATGATCCAACGTTAAAGGTTTGTTCACTTCACCGCTGATGGTTAACGTCCAGGGATCGGTTTTCAGGCTACCGGCATTCGCGGCAGGATCGGCTTTATCCAGACCAAATTCGTAGTAATTGTTGTAGCCCGTGACCTTGTCTTCCGGCGTCAAGGGCAGATTGTTTTGCCAGATCTCGGGTTTTGTGAACTCGAGCGGTTTGCCCGCCGGTGCAGACGGGCGATCGTTGCCTTTAAACCAATTCAGCAGACCGGCCTGTGTCGGGGAAGAGATCGAAGCCGCCGCCGCACCTATCCCAAGAGCTTTGAGGATCTGTCGTCGTTGCATAAAAAAAACGGACTCGGCGGTAACATCAGCTTCCCGAAGTGGATGTTTTTTCTGCATAACTTTTCCTTTTTATTTTCATGTTAAGGAAAACAAATCGACGTTTCCCTGTTGATGCCTGACCTATCTATAACGACATACTGGACGCATGCGTATCCCTGGATCCTCACGAAAAGTTAAAAATTTTGTGATAACTTCCGCCCCTTGCCTGAGGTAAGCTTTCAGCATGACGAGAGGGGGATGACACTGATGGCAGGCGCAAAAAAGATATTTTTGGTGGAAGATGACAGCGATATTGCCTCACTTTTGCAACTTAGCCTGAAGGATGAGGGGTACGAAATTATTCATGAGGCTGATGGGGCACGAGCGGTCGAGCTACTGGAGAAGCACGTCTGGGATGCCGTTATCCTCGATTTAATGCTGCCGGGCGTGGACGGTCTGGAAATTTGTCGTCGCATTCGGCAAATGAGCTTCTATCTACCTGTCATTATTATCAGCGCTCGCACCAGTGAAACTCACCGTGTACTGGGGCTGGAAATGGGCGCCGATGATTATTTAGCCAAACCTTTCTCGGTGCTGGAATTGATGGCCCGGGTGAAGGCGTTGTTTCGCCGTCAAGAGGCGATGAGTCAGAACCTGCGTATGGAGGCGGGGATTATCACCGTCCATGGTGTGGAGATTGATCCATTAGCTCGGGAAGTCCGCCTGCAGGGTAAATCCCTCGATTTAACGCCGCGTGAATTCGATCTGCTCTATTTTTTCGCCCGCCATCCAGGGGAGGTCTTTTCGCGTCAGGCGTTGTTAGACCAGGTGTGGGGCTACCAGCACGAAGGATATGAGCATACGGTGAACAGTCATATCAATCGCCTGCGCACCAAAATTGAAAAAGATGCTGCGGAGCCGGAAATTATTCTTACCGTGTGGGGACGAGGCTATAAGCTTGCTGCGGTTAACGCGGAGCATCAACCATGATTTATCGATTGTCGCTGAGCCAGCGTCTGACCCTGGTCTTTACCGCTATTATGTTGATTTGCGCGGTTGCGGTCAGCGTTGTCCAGATCCGCAGCAGTAAACAGTATGGCGACGCCATGGTGCAAAGGCTCTCGCTGGAATTGGCAAGCAAAATTGTCAAAAGTGAGTCGCTTATTGATGCCAGCGGGCAGGTTAATCGGCAGACCTTAAAAGGACTGTTTAATCACCTGATGACGCTCAACCCTAGCGTGGAGCTGTATCTGGTTTCACCATCAGGCGAGATACTTGCTGATGCCGCTCCGCCTGGGCATATTCAGCGCCAGAACATTAGCGTACAGCCGATCCAGGTTTTCCTTAATTCGGACGAGCTGCCCGTTTATGGCAATGATCCGCGCAGCAGCCAGCAAAAGGTATTCAGCGCCGCGCCAGTTTTATTTAACGGCAAGCTGCATGGCTATTTGTACATTATTCTCCAGGGCGAAGATCTCAATATGCTGGCGAATACCGCCTGGCAAAAAACGCTTTGGAACACCGTGACCGGGACGTTAATACTGGTTTTATTAGCCGGTGCAATCGCGGGGTACCTGGTGTGGAGATGGGTGACGAATCCGGTGAAAAGGCTGACCGGTCAGGTGGTTAATCTGGAGCAGGACAGCATTAGCGTCATCAAACAGCTAGCGCAGAAAAAGCCCGATTTAGCTCCGGCGAATGAAATTGCGTTGCTGAACAATGCATTTATTGAGTTAGCACAGAAAATTGCCCACCAATGGGATTTATTAGCTGACAGCGATCGTCAGCGCAGAGAGTTTATCGCCAATATTTCGCACGATTTACGTACGCCGCTCACTTCACTGCTGGGGTATCTGGAAATGCTGTCGCTGAAAGCCGATACGATGACGCCGGAGGAAAACCGGCATTATCTTAGTATTGCACTGCGCCAGGGGCATAAGGTTCGCCATCTGTCACAACAGCTTTTTGAGCTGGCGAGACTTGAGCATGGCGGCATAAAACCACAGCGTGAACGTTTTGCTATTGGCGAGCTGATCCAGGATGTGGCGCAGAAATTTGATCTACCCGTTGCCACGCGTCATTTGCAGTTGCACCTTGACGTAATTGGTCCGTTACCGCTGGTGAATGCCGATTTATCGATGATGGAAAGAATCGTCACGAATTTGCTGGATAACGCTATCCGTCATACGCCTGACGGGGGCGAAGTGTGGCTAAAAGTCTGGCGTGATGAAGACCGCTTGTTAGCAGAAGTGCAGGACAGCGGGCCTGGCGTCGAAGAGGCTGTTCGCGAAGTATTATTTCAGCGCCCGACGGCGTTACTACCCCGTGAGCAGCGGGCTGAGCGTGGTGGTCTGGGCTTACTGATCGTGCGCAGAATGCTCGAACTGCATGGGGGAGATATCCGCCTGATTAATTCAACGGCAGGGGCCTGTTTCCGTTTTTCGTTGCCGCTGGCGGATTCTCCACTGAGTAGCTGATGAGAATGTTCCGCTGAAAAGAGTCTGTAACGCTATACACGTTGTAAACCGTGGGCATTGCGTAAAAGTTGGTAGGTTGTCAGTGATAATGAGAATTTTTATCATATATTGATAATTCATCAAGTTATCTTTGATAAGCGCAAGGAGATCGTATGTCACAGGATGCCGACAACCTGTATATCGTCAGGACCAAAGCGGTTGCTGGCTGTTTTACCATGTTTTTGCTGATGTTTGGCCTCACGTTTATTCCGTTGTTTTTCCCCGCCAGCCAGGTTCTGCTTGCCAAAGGGCTACTTTTTCCGCTGCTGTTTGCGCTGGAATTTGTTGTGCTGGTCCCGCTGTATTACTTCTTCTTCAGAAAAAGAGAGGGGCTGGGAAAGGGAATTTTCAACGCCAGGTGGTTTGCCATTTTGTTCGTGGCGCTGCTGTTTATTCAGCTTATCCTGCCATGGTTTCTGGGCCTCAGACAAACCGAAGCGTGGGTGACCAGCCAGATATCCCTAAACAGCTACGCGCTGTGGTTATCTACTCTGACCCTGATATTTATTGCGCCAGTGTATGAAGAGATTGTTTTCAGGGGCTGTTTATTCAACGCATTCCAGTATTGGTTCAATAATAAAACCTGGCTGTCGTCGGTGGTGGTATCGGTCATTTTTGCCATCATGCATACGCAGTATGTGGATCTGCGCACGTTGCTGATGCTGTTTCTTGTGTCGCAGGTTTTGATCATCGCCAGACTGAAAAGCAACGGCCTGCTGATGCCGGTTATGCTGCATATAGCGATGAACGGGACGGTTATTGCCCTGCAAATGGGGGCTCAGACGTTACAGCATGGTTGATGAAGGCGATGCCCGGAACCCGGGCAACGTGGATTATACGTGCAGACGATGGTGCAGACGTGCACCGACCAGCAACGCCAGCACCAGCATCAGGGCGATAAATCCGCCCACGCCGTTCCAGCCGTAGCTGTGCCAGAATACGCCACCCAGCGTACCGGCAATACTGGAACCCAGATAATAGCTGAACAGATACAGGGAAGATGCCTGGCCTTTAGCGCGTTTTGCCCGTGGTCCAATCCAACTGCTTGCCACGGAGTGCGCGGCAAAGAACCCGGCTGAAAAGAGCAGCATCCCGGCGAAGATCAGCCACAGCGACGTGAACAGGGTCATCAACAGTCCAATCAGCATCACGCCGGTTGAAAAGAGCATTACCGGACCACGTCCATAGCGGGTGGTCATCGACCCCGCTTTCGGTGAGCTCCAGGTCCCGGTCAGATAGGCTACGGACAACAGACCGACAACCGCCTGGCTGAGTTCCCACGGAGAGAGCATCAGACGGTAGCCGATGTAATTAAACAGCGTGACAAACGACCCCATCAGTAAAAAACCTTCCGCAAACAGCAGCGGCAACCCTCTGTCGCGCCAGTGCAAACGAAAGTTGATAAACAGCGTTTTCGGTCGCAGCGACGTTGGTCTGAAATGACGAGATTCCGGCAAGATTTTCCAGAACATCAGCGCGGAGGCGAGGGCAAAACAACCGATCGCCGCCAGCGCGATACGCCAGTTAAAAAAGTCGGTAAACACGCCGCTTATTAAACGGCCACTCATACCACCAATCGAGTTACCGCTGATATATAAGCCCATTGAGAAGGCGACGAAGCTGGGATGTATTTCCTCGCTCAGATAGGTCATTCCCACTGCCGCCACGCCGCTGAGCGAAAGACCTATCAGCGCACGCATGATTAAAATACCGTGCCAGCTGGTCATCATCGTCGAAAGCAACGTACAACAGGATGCGAGCAGCAGGGCGGTCACCATCACCGGCTTGCGGCCTATCGCATCGGAAAGTGGACCGGTAAACAGTAAACCGATCGCGAGCATCGCCGTTGAGATGGAAAGCGAAATACTGCTGCTGGCGGGAGAGACCCCAAACTCGTGCGAGAGCACTGGCAGTATGGGTTGCACGCAATAGAGGAGAGCAAATGTCGCCAGTCCGGCAGAAAACAGCGCCAGCGTGACGCGCATAAATGGGGATGTTCCGCGTTTGATAAAACTATCCGGCGGGGTAACTCTCTGTTCATCAACATCGCTTGTCGGCGCGGTATCGACAGTGGTTGTACGGCTCACTTGAAATCCTTGCTCAATCAATTACCTCTACATGACTAGCATTAAGAGTATGAAAATCACATTATTCTGTCTAATATATTAATAATCTCAAATGATATCTTAAAAATATGAATATCGAGCTGCGTCATTTACGTTACTTTGTAGCGGTTGCCGAAGAATTGCATTTTGGCCGGGCGGCGGCACGGCTGAATATTTCGCAACCGCCGCTGAGCCAGCAAATCCAGATCCTCGAGCAGCAGGTCGGCGCCCGACTTCTGGCGCGCACTAACCGCAGCGTGGCGCTGACCTCTGCCGGAAAGCAGTTTCTGGCAGACAGTCGGCAGATCCTGGGGCTGGTTAATGAGGCCGCTGCCAGGGCTGAGCGTCTGCATCTGGGAGAAGCGGGGGAATTGCGTATCGGCTTTACGTCATCGGCACCGTTTATCAAAGCGGTTTCAGATACGTTATCCCTCTTTCGCCAGAGCTACCCCGCTGTACATATGCAAACCCGTGAAATGAACACGCGCGAGCAAATTGCCCCGCTCAATGAAGGAACGCTGGATTTGGGACTTCTGCGCAACACGCAGCTTCCGGAAACGCTGGAGCGTGAAATCATTCTGCATGAGCCGCTGATGGCGATGATCCCGCGCGCGCATCCGTTGGCGCAAAAGCCGGTGGTCACATTGGCGGAGTTGGCCAATGAGCCATTTGTCTTTTTTGATCCGCATGTGGGGACGGGGTTGTATGACGATATTCTTGGCCTCATGCGTCGCTATGGACTGAAGCCGACTATCACTCAGGAGGTTGGTGAGGCGATGACTATCATCGGGCTGGTGGCCGCAGGATTAGGCGTTTCCATTCTTCCCGCTTCCTTTAAACGGGTGCAATTGTATGAAATGTGTTGGATCCCGATAGCGGAAGAAGATGCCGTTTCGGAAATGTGGCTGGTGTGGCCAAAACATCATGAGCAAAGTCACGCCGCGCAACGCTTTCGCGAGCAACTGCTGGCGGCCGTTCAGGCGATTAATTTAGTTTAAAAATGGGCGAAAATGTGCAGTAAATCACAAGGCTAAGTAAAAAGTTGACGGAAGCCATTGAAGTGCTTCACCATAGCCCGCAGATTATTTCGGAGCGCGAAAATAAAGGGAGTAAGTGGTGGTTGCTGATAGTCAGCCTGGGCATATCGATCAAATTAAGCAGACCAATGCGGGCGCGGTTTATCGCCTGATTGATCAGCTGGGTCCGGTATCGCGTATTGATCTCTCTCGCCTGGCACAATTGGCGCCTGCTAGTATTACTAAAATTGTCCGCGAAATGCTCGAAGCGCACCTGGTGCAAGAGTTGGAAATCAAGGAAGCGGGCAGCCGAGGACGTCCGGCCGTTGGGCTGGTTGTGGAAACGGAAGCCTGGCACTATCTATCCATTCGTATCAGTCGCGGCGAGATCTTTCTGGCGCTGCGCGATCTGAGCAGCAAACTGGTGGTTGAAGATTGTCTTGAAATGGCGCTGGTCAGTGAAACACCATTGCTGGAACGCGTTATTACCCAGGTCGATCAGTTTTTCATCCGCCACCAGCAAAAGCTGGAGCGCTTAACCTCCATCGCCATTACCTTACCCGGCATTATTGATACTGAAAACGGTATCGTTCATCGCATGCCATTCTACGACGATGTCAAAGAGATGCCGCTGGGTGAAGCGCTTGAAAATCATACCGGCGTGCCGGTCTATATTCAGCATGATATCAGCGCCTGGACTATGGCCGAGGCGCTTTTTGGCGCATCGCGCGGCGCGCGCGACGTCATTCAGGTGGTGATCGATCATAACGTGGGGGCCGGAGTAATCACCGACGGTCATCTACTGCATGCCGGCAGCAGTAGCCTGGTGGAAATTGGTCATACGCAGGTGGACCCCTACGGCAAACGCTGCTATTGCGGCAACCATGGTTGCCTGGAAACGATCGCCAGCGTCGACAGCGTGCTCGAACTGGCACAGGTACGCTTGAAGCAGTCGATGAGTTCTTCTCTACACGGGCAACCGTTAACGGTAGACGCGCTGTGTCTGGCGGCGATGCAGGGGGATTTATTGGCGAAAGATATCATTAGCGGCGTCGGGACCCATGTCGGACGGATTCTGGCCATCATGGTGAATTTGTTCAACCCGCAAAAGATATTGATTGGTTCTCCGCTCAGTAAAGCGGCGGATATTTTGTTTCCCACTATTGCTGACTGCATTCGTCAGCAAGCGCTCCCGGCCTACAGTCAGCATATTGTCGTCGAAAGTACGCAGTTCACCAATCAAGGGACGATGGCAGGGGCGGCGCTCGTGAAGGACGCGATGTATAACGGTTCTTTGTTGATTCGTCTATTACAGGGTTAACATTTTTTAACTGTTGTACGAAAAATTGCGCTATCTCAAGCCGATTCTCGTCGTCATACCTTAGACTTTCTCCACTGTATTATTTTCCTGACTTATATTTTCAAAGCATAACGGTGGAGTTAGTGATGCTGAAGCGTTTCTTTATTACAGGTACAGACACTTCTGTTGGGAAGACCGTGGTTTCCCGCGCATTACTACAAGCGTTAGCGTCAGGGGGTAAAAGCGTTGCGGGCTACAAACCCGTGGCTAAAGGAAGCAAAGAGACACCTGAAGGTCTGCGCAACAAAGATGCGCTGGTGCTGCAAAGCGTGTCTACTATCGAACTGCCCTACGAGGCGGTCAACCCGATTGCGTTGAGTGAGGATGAAAGCAGCGTAGCGCATAGTGGTCCGGTCAATTACACCCTGTTATCCAACGGCCTCGCAAGCCTCAGCGAAAAAGTGGATCACGTTGTCGTGGAAGGCACCGGAGGCTGGCGGAGCCTGATGAACGATCTGCGTCCGTTATCTGAATGGGTGGTGCAGGAACAACTGCCGGTGCTGATGGTGGTGGGTATCCAGGAAGGCTGTATTAATCATGCCATCCTCACCGCGCAGGCGATTGCCAGCGACGGACTGCCTTTGATTGGCTGGGTCGCGAACCGAATCAACCCAGGGCTGGCACATTATGCGGAAATCATTGATGTGCTGGGCAAAAAATTACCCGCACCGCTGATCGGTGAACTGCCTTATCTGCCTCGCGCAGAGCAACGCGAGCTGTCTCAGTACATCCGTCTGTCAATGCTCGGCAGCGTGTTGTCGGTAGATAGAGTCCTGGCGTAACGTTCGCGACAGCACAGACGCCACCACACAGGCAATCAGCAATCCGGGGAGCAGACGATACTCCCCGGTCATTTCACAAACCATCAGTGTCGACATTATTGGCGCATGCGTGGTCGCTGCCAGCAGCGTGGCCATCCCCGTTAATCCCAGCAGAATAGCAATCTCATCCGGACCCGGAAGCCATAATCCCCACACTCGTCCCAGCAGCATACCCACCGAAAGACCGACAAACAGCGTTGGCGTAAACACACCGCCAGGCGCACCGGAACCACTGCTGGCAAGCACCGCCAGTAATTTGCAGATGAAGATCCCGCTCACCACGGCCAGCAGCGGTGGGGAGAGTAAATATGATTGCACCACGCTGTAGCCGTTACCCCAGACCGCAGGCGTGAGCAATGACATCAGGCCAACGATCAGCCCGCCAAGCGCCAGTTGCCACGGTGGCGAGAGTTTTAAGCGCAAAAAAACATTATGGCTGGCGGTCATCAACCACATGAATAGCGGTCCGCAAACGCCGGCAGCCAGACCGGTGCTGATGATCATGACGTATTCCAGCGCATGCAGTTCCCGTGTGAAGTGCACGGCATACAGCAGCGCATTGCTGTCGCTCAGCATATTGGTGGTGAGCAAGGCGACGACGGCGGATACCACCACCGGTCCCAGTGACGCGAGGATCAAGGTGCCAAACAACACTTCAGCAATAAATAGACTGCCCGCCAGTGGGGCATGATACGCTCCGGCCATACCCGCAGCGGCTCCGCAGGCAATCCATAACTTCCATTCTGTGCGCGGGGTGAAGCGTTGAGCAAAGCTGGAGGCTGCCAGCGCTGCCAGTAAAATCATGGCACCTTCGCGCCCGATGGCACTCCCGCTGGAGACGACCAGTAACGAGGCCAGCGATTTCACCAGGCTTGCACTGACGTCAAATTGTCCGTTAGTTTGCAAGGCTTCCATGTAATCAGTGGGAGCCTGCGGGCCTAACCGGTTGAACGTTTGCCATCCCCAAAGCAGCAAACCCGCCGCCAGCCCTCCTAACGCAGGTGTCAGCATGCGTCTTACAGGGGAAAGGTTTGTTGCCGCGTTGACCAGACTCCCTGTGTCATTGCTCAGGAACAACCATTCAAGAAGGAGCATGGTGTGGCGAAATCCTGCGACGGCCAACGCAGCAAGGATACCAATCAGCGCAGCAATCAGTAGGCGGCGGAACATGGCGCGCAGGTCAGGATAAGCATGTAAATGATGCATGAGTGGCCAGACAGGAAATTTCAGACGCTTTATTTTGCGGCTATTTGGCAACAGAAGCAAAAGCTCAGCGTGCGCAACAGGATGCTACACAGGCAGGACACATCCTGCCTGTGGTGAAACTAACGAAAAAGTGGCTTATCGGCTATCGGGATCAGTAACTGCGACTGCCATTGCGCCAGCGTCAGACGGGCCAACTCCCCCAGCGCCTGGTAAAACGGGTGGTCAGCTTTTTCGATAAACACATCAAGGAAGCGGGATGACCACGGGAACAGATGCCAGGCCAGCAGCTGTTCGCACTCGGTGTGGCGTTCATTTTCAGCAAGCCAGGCCGTCAGCAACAGCAGTGAACCAAAGTGATCTTCTGGCTCATTTTGCTGCATGGCAAACTGGATGCCGTTGTCCCGCATCCACTGACGGAGTGCCAGCGTAGAGTCGCCAAACAACACGTTTTCACGATCCAGCCAGACGGATCCCCAGGGCGGAGAGGGTAGCGCATATGGACCGACAAACAGGCGTTGCCAGGCCTGCGGGAGAGGCTCATCGACCTCGGCTTGTAGCCGTACTGCCAGCGGGAAAAGCATTGCCTGATCGAGTGGCCACTGCGCCTGCCAGCCATCGACTCTTAACGCACTGACTAATGCAGAGGCTTCCGCGCTATCTGGCGCATAGTAAAACAGTGCGCCGAGTACGCGCGCCGCGGTAGAAAAGTTGTCACCTTGCGAAAAATGGGTCATGCAAACAATCCTGAACAGTGCGGGTTGCCCCGCACCCGAAAGTTAACCTGCAACAGCCATTCCGACTGTCATATGTAAACCGTAAAACAATCCGCGGCCAATGATTTCACCGGCGAGGACTAACACTAAGCCCAGCGCCAGGCCGCCGACGGATGGTGCTTTACGACGGATCAGCGGGCATATCCAGCAGCCCAGACCGGCGGCCAGCAGAATGATGCGCCAGACCTGCAAGCTTCCGTAGTCGGGAACCAGCGCGCTGGCGGATTGCACCGAACTGTGGATCCCGCCGAGCGACAGTCCCTGCAGAACAATAACCGCCACGATCACCAGTAGGGCCAAAACGCTTATGTAGGCGAATCTGGCGGTGCCAGAGGAAACACCCGCAGCACGCAGCAGCAGGGCGGCAAACAGCGGTCCGCTCAGCAACATCGTCATAAAAAATGCCACCGTAGTGTAGCCGTTATACCAGGTCGGGACAGTATCTATCTGGTAGACGCTGGTCATCGCCAGCACAAATACCAGACCCAGCAGCATGCCCACCAGCAGCCAGATTTTACCTAACGCTGCGGGCATTTTACCGAGAAACGCCACCAGCCACCACAGGCCACCGACGGCGAAAAACAGTGAACCACTGGCAATTTCGTTACTCAGCGCAGATGCGCCAACTCTGTTCAGCGAGTTAAAGGCGCGCAGTGGCGAACCCAGGTGCATTACCGAGGCGAGAAAGGCGATGCCCATCACCAGCCACAGAAAAAACATGCTGCGCACGATACGTTGTTTTGCCACCTCGTCTTTAGCGGTCAGCCAGCCATAGCCACTCACTATCAGCGCTCCGGCCACGCACTGGCCCAGCACCGTAAACAGGACCAGCGGCCATTCATGCCATCCATTGCCCATGTTACACCTCCTGCGGATTCGCCAGATAACCCGTGGTATCCCCGGTCGGGCGGCTATTGGCGTTGGGTTTGATCACAATACTCGGTTTGGTGAAGTGCGCACCTGGCAGCGGAGCGACCGCCGCCAGTTCACCGTGCTTTTTGCGCAGCTCATCAATTGGACCAAAGTCCAGCGCGCGCAGCGGACAGGATTCGACGCAGATGGGCTTTTTGCCGTCGGCTACGCGATCATGACAACCATCGCACTTGGTCATATGACCTTTGGCGGCATTGTACTGCGGTGCGCCGTACGGGCAGGCCATGTGGCAGTAGCGACAGCCTATGCATATGTCTTCATCCACTACCACAAAACCATCTTCACGCTTATGCATAGCGCCGCTGGGGCAAACCTTGGTGCAGGCCGGATCTTCGCAGTGATTACAGGCAATGGAGAGGTAGTAGGCGAAGACATTCTGTTGCCAGACGCCGTTATCTTCCAGCCAGTCGCCTCCAGCGTATTCGTAAATACGCCGGAAACTGACGTCGGGAGTGAGATCCTTGTAATCTTTGCAGGCCAGCTCGCAGGTTTTACACCCCGTGCAACGGCTGGAATCAATAAAAAATCCATACTGAGTTGTCATGGGTTAGTCCTTATGCCTTTTCAACCTGAACGAGATTACTGTGGGATGGATTCCCCTTCGCTAATGGAGAAGGTCGATGCGACGTGAGAATATTTATGGAACCACCATGATCGATCTGGTCGCCGAACATATCGGCATTGAGCCAGGCTCCTTGTCCGATGGCAGTGACGCCGGGCAAAATACGCGGTGTGACTTTCGCGCTGATCAGCATCTGGCCGATATTATTAAACACCCTAACTGTGTCGCCATTACGGATGCCGCGCGTCCTGGCATCGACGGGGTTTATCCAGATCTCCTGCGGGCAAGCCTGCTGTAAAACATCGATATTGCCGTAGCTGGAGTGGGTTCTCGCCTTATAGTGGAAACCCGTGAGCTGCAATGGATACGTTTTGCGCTTAGGATCGTCCCAACCGTCAAAGCCTGGTGCATAAGCTGGAAGAGGATGAACAATCTCATCGTCTTTGAGTTCCCATGTTTCTGCAATGGTTGCTAGCCGTTCAGAGTAAATCTCAATTTTCCCTGATGGCGTTTTCAATGGGTTAGCCCCAGGATCTTCTCTGAAAGAACGGAAAGCAACATAGTGTTCTTCGGGGCATTTTTTCTTGAAAATACCTGTCGTTTTCATTTCGTCGTAATCCGGCATTTCCGGGTTACGCTCTTTGGTCTTGGCATGCAGGTATTTCACCCATTCATGCTGCGTACGACCCTCGGTGAATTTTTGATATACATCCGGACCTAGACGTTTGGCGACTTCACTTAACATCCAGTAAATGGGTTTACGTTCAAATTTTGGCGATGTCGCAGGTTGACCAAGGATGACATAGCCCATGTTCCCGGCAGACTCGTGTGAGATGAGATCTTCTTGTTCAGTTGGCATCAGGTCAGGTAGCAGAATGTCGCAGTATTTTGCGGAGGCAGTCATAAAATGCTCAATACCGACGATCATTTCGCACTTGCTGTCATCCTGTAAGACATCATGGGTATGCGCGATATTGCCATGCTGGTTGATGAGCGTATTGCTGGCATAACACCAGATAAACTTGATAGGCACGTCCAGCTTATCTTTACCGCGAACACCGTCCTTGGTCGCGGTCATCTCTGCACCATGATCAATAGCATCCGTCCAGGTAAAGACTGATATCTGCGTTTTAACCGGGTTTTCTAGCATGGAGAACCATTCCACGCCCAGATCCCAGGTCCCTTCGCGCATCCCTGAGTTACCACCGTTTATCCCCACATTGCCGGTTAAAACGGAGAGCATCGCAATCGCGCGAGCGGTTTGTTCACCGTTGGAGTGACGCTGCGGTCCCCAACCCTGGCAGATATAAGCGGGTTTCGCTGCGCCGATTTCACGCGCTAACTGGATAATTTTCTCAGCCGGAATGCTGGTAATGTGGGAAGCCCAGTCCGGTGTTTTGGCTATCCCGTCTGGTCCATCGCCTAAAATATAGGCTTTATAGTGTGCATTCCGCGGTGCACTGGCGGGAAGAGTGGTTTCATCGAAGCCGACACAGTATTTATCAAGAAAAGGTTTATCAATCAGATCTTCGGTGATCAGTACCCAGGCGATCGCCGCAGCCAATGCAGCGTCAGTTCCTGGTCGGATAGGCAGCCATTCATCCTCACGACCAGCGGCAGTATCGTTATATCGAGGATCGATAACGATCATTCGTGCGTTAGAACGTTCGCGGGCTTGCTCAACATACCAGGTTACACCGCCGCCGCTCATACGGGTTTCGGCAGGGTTATTGCCAAACATGACGACCAGTTTTGTATTGGCGATGTCGTCAGGACTGTTGCCGTCGTTAGCACCAAACATATAACCCATTGCGGCGCTGATTTGCGCGGTACTGTAACTACCGTAGCGGCTCAAATAGCCGCCGCAAGAATTCATCAGGCGGTAGGGGACGTTGGAGTTAGTAATATTCCCACCATCTACACCTGTACCGTACAGCACGTGAACCGCTTCGTTACCGTAATCCTGCAGGATCCGCTTCAAATTACCACTAATGGTGTCCAGTGCTTCATCCCAGGTGATCCTTTCAAATTTTCCTTCTCCACGCTTGCCTACACGTTTCATTGGATATTTTAGGCGGTCAGGGTGATTCATACGGCGACGGATCGATCGGCCACGCAAGCAGGCACGTACCTGATGATTACCGTAGGTATCATCGCCCGTTGTGTCCGACTCTACCCAATAGACGGAGTCATCCTTAACGTGCAGACGTAAAAGACAACGACTACCACAGTTAACGGTACAAGAACTCCAGACAACCTTCTCTTCAACGGGCTGTATCGCCTGCTGTACCGCTGCGGCGGCAGTGCGCATTCCGAAAGGTAACGACAGCCCACCCGCGGCAAGCGCCAGCGAACCCATTGCCGAGGATTTCACTAACGTCCTGCGGCTAATGCCTCCGTATTGCTCAGTTTTTGACATTACTCACCCCATTATAGTTATCGCTATATATTAATTTCTATAACGAAATTAATAGCATGCTAATAATGGTTTGAGTTTACCCACTTATGGGTATGTCATCTTAATGCATATCAAACAGGAGTGACCCTCCGCGCACGGAGGGCGTGATTTATTGCGGTTCGGCGACGTGCCCGTCCTGGGCAGGGGTGCTATTGGCAGGGGCGTTGCCACTGTTGGTTCGGGTATAGAGAATTTTGTGCGTATCGTTTGCACAATGTCCCACGACCAGTGAATCAGGCTGATCGGCCTGATCGTTGGGGACAATGTTCAGCGTAAAGCTGGATTCAGCAACGCCATTATTAATGATGCGCTGTTCGATATCGCTTTTCACGCGTTCACATGACGCCGGTGCCGCCAAAACCTGCGGGGACGCGACGGCCAGTAAGAGCGCGGCAATTCCTGTTATGTATTTCATCATCAGCTCCTTTATGATCGACCTGGACTAAGATTAGCATTTCTGGTGTAAATAACTGTATTTGCTAATATGATTGAGAATTATCTTCTTATCCCGGTGAAAAATGTGAAGAAAAAGATCTTGTTAGGTTTCCTGTGCGTCATGCTGGTCGGGTGTGATAACGCCAAAGGCCTGGATTCCTTTACGCCGGAAATGGCCAGTTTTTCCAATGAATTTGATTTCGATCCGCTGCGCGGGCCAGTAAAAGATTTCAGCCAGACGCTGCTTAATGACAAAGGTGAAGTCACCAAGCGCGTTGTCGGTACGCTCTCACAGGAAGGGTGCTTCGATACGCTTGAATTGCATGATATTGAAAGCAATACCGGCATGGCGCTGGTCCTCGATGCTAACTATTACCGGGACGCCAAAACCCTGGAAAAACGGATCCGCTTACAGGGTAAATGTCAGTTAGCAGAACTGCCTGCGGCGGGCGTGGTATGGGATACCGACGATAACGGTTTTGTCGTTTCCGCCACGGGAAAAGAGATGAAGGTGCAATATCGCTATGATGCGGAAGGCTACCCGCTGGGTAAAACCACCGTCAATAAGGACAATACCTTGCAGGTTGATGCCAAACCGTCGGTTGACCCGTTAAAGAAGCTGGATTACACCGCGGTAAGCCTGCTTAATAACCATCCGTTAGGTAATGTAAAACAAACGTGCAAGTATGATGACTATGCTAATCCGGTCAACTGCCAGCTTGTTATCGTTGACGAGAGCGTGAAGCCGGCAGTTGAACACCATTACTCGATTGAAAACACCATCGATTACTATTAGTCAGTCTTTACTGAGCGGTAGGTTGCAGCAGGTTAGGACCTGACGTTTTATGTTCTGCCAGATACTGCTGCTGGAAGATACACATGCGGATAGTGTTGCGGTATTGACCGTTGATAAAGAATTCATGAATCAGCTCGCCTTCGACCATAAACCCGAGTTTACGGTAGATGTGGATGGCTTTTTCGTTCTCTTTATCAACGATCAGATACAGCTTATATAAGTTAAGTACGGTAAAGCCATAATCCATCGCCAGCTTAGCAGCCCGGGAAGCCAAACCTTTGCCCTGATATTCCGGCGAAATAATGATCTGGAATTCTGCCCGGCGGTGCACATGGTTAATTTCAACCAGCTCCACCAGTCCGGCTTTTTCACCGTCGCATTCCACAACAAAGCGACGTTCACTTTGGTCGTGGATATGCTTGTCATACAGATCTGACAGTTCAACAAATGCTTCGTAAGGTTCTTCAAACCAGTAACGCATTACGCTGGCGTTGTTATCAAGCTGATGGACAAATCGTAAATCTTCACGCTCCAGCGGGCGCAGCTTAACACTGAGGGCGCTAGTCATATCGTATCCTTTCAATATCTTTCAAAGTGCAATCATTATGGGGCAACGGTGCGGCCAGTGCGGCGGTCGAGGCAGCGCAGGGTGTTGGGCTCCCAGTACGCATTAATATTAGCGCTCTGTTCGCATTTATCACGGCTATCGAAAGCTGCGTCGGTTTTGTCCCACTCTTTCTCTGCACGCTTGTTGACCTTCTGGCGTAGCTGACGCGTATCGTTCCATTGTTCCTTTTCCATTGCTGCCTGTTGACGACTTTGCGCACTGTCCCCGGATTCAATGATCAGTTTACTGGTTTCAGCAAATGCGGAAGAGGTGTACACAGCCGCAGCCAGCGTCAGCATAGCCGTCAGGCACAGGCGTTTGGTCAGTGTAATATTCATGGCGAATTCCTTTTATGGGAAAGGGGAAAAACAATAAAACAGGGTTAAATTCTACACTATTCCGGCTTGCGGGCATACCCACTCAGCGGAGATGGATACGCTAACGACATTCTGTCGTATCATGGTTAAACCGAAGGTAACTGAATAACATCAATGCTTAAGACCACATTCCTTTTTTTCATCACCGCGTTATGCGAAATCATTGGCTGCTTTTTACCCTGGCTCTGGCTTAAGCGAGGGGCTACGGCTTGGCTGCTGATACCCGCCGGGATGTCACTGGCCTTATTCGTCTGGTTACTGACGCTGCATCCGGCTGCAAGCGGGCGTGTGTACGCGGCCTATGGTGGAGTTTACGTGGTGACAGCGTTGCTTTGGCTACGTATTGTTGACGGCGTAAAACTTAGCCTGTACGACTGGTCAGGCGCGCTGGTGGCATTGTGCGGCATGCTGATTATTGTGGCTGGGTGGGGGCGCGCATAGCGCCTTTTTTGTGATCAATCAGCGCTTTTTTGATCTTCATACTTGTATGGTAGTAGCTCAGTTGGGTAAATTTCCTGCATCACAAGAACAAATGCAAGGAATAAGAGATGAAGATTGTTGGGGCTGAAGTGTTTGTCACCTGTCCGGGGCGTAATTTTGTCACGTTGAAAATTACGACAGACGATGGGATCACTGGGCTGGGAGATGCGACGTTAAACGGACGCGAGTTATCCGTAGCGTCCTATCTGAAAGATCATGTTTGTCCGCAGCTGATTGGTCGCGATGCGCACCGAATTGAGGACATCTGGCAGTTTTTCTACAAAGGCGCGTACTGGCGTCGTGGTCCGGTCACCATGTCGGCGATTTCCGCGGTGGATATGGCATTGTGGGACATCAAAGCGAAAGCGGCGAATATGCCGTTGTACCAGTTGCTCGGCGGTGCATCTCGTGAAGGCGTTATGGTTTACTGTCACACCACAGGCCATACCGTTGATGACGTACTCGAAGATTATGCGCGCCATAAAGAGATGGGCTTTAAAGCAATTCGCGTGCAGTGCGGCGTGCCGGGTATGAAAACCACTTACGGTATGTCTAAAGGCAAAGGACTGGCCTACGAACCCGCCACCAAAGGGCAGTGGCCAGAAGAGCAGTTATGGTCAACGGAGAAATACCTCGATTTCACGCCAACACTGTTTGAAGCCGTGCGCGACAAGTTTGGTTTCAACGAACATCTTCTGCACGATATGCACCACCGTCTGACGCCAATTGAAGCGGCCCGTTTCGGCAAAAGCATCGAGCAATACCGTCTGTTCTGGATGGAAGATCCGACCCCGGCTGAAAACCAGGAATGCTTCCGCCTGATCCGCCAGCATACGGTCACGCCGATTGCGGTAGGGGAAGTTTTCAACAGCATCTGGGACTGCAAACAGCTTATCGAAGAGCAATTGATCGACTATATCCGCACCACCATCACCCATGCGGGCGGTATCACTGGCATGCGTCGAATTGCCGATTTTGCGTCGCTGTATCAGGTACGTACCGGTTCGCATGGACCTTCCGATCTGTCCCCAGTATGCATGGCCGCTGCGTTGCACTTTGATCTGTGGGTGCCGAACTTCGGCGTACAGGAATATATGGGGTATTCCGAGCAAATGTTGGAAGTGTTCCCGCACAACTGGACCTTTGATAACGGCTATATGCATCCTGGAGACAAACCAGGTCTTGGGATCGAGTTTGACGAAAAGCTGGCGGCGAAATACCCGTATGACCCTGCATATCTGCCTGTTGCTCGTCTGGAAGATGGCACGTTGTGGAACTGGTAAATATAAATTTTACGTACGAAAGATGTTGATTAACTCAATACCCTACAGAAGGTAAAACTTATGGTTAGTTCAGTCGATATTAAAAATAACGTAGATAATAAACCCATTATTCGCAGAGTGGCTTCAGCCTCCGCAATTGGTACTGCTGCCGAATACTATGACTTCTTTGCATATGGGACAGCAGCCGTACTCTTTTTTGGTCATTTATTTTTCCCAAGTGACGATCCGTTAATTAGTACGCTGGCTGCTTTTGCAACCTATGCCGTTGGTTTCCTGGCTAGACCATTAGGAGGAATTGTCTTTGGGCATATTGGCGATAAGGTCGGGCGCAAAAAAGCACTGGTTATTACTATATTAATCGTTGGCTTAGGGACATTCTGTATTGGGTTGTTACCTACATATGAAAAAATAGGTGTATGGGCTCCAGCTTTACTTATATTTATTCGTGTATTACAGGGCTTTGGTGTTGGAGGAGAACAAGCCGGTGCAGTATTGATGACTGCTGAATATTCTGAGCCCAAACATCGTGGATTTTTTTCGAGTTGGGTTCAAATCGGTGCCCCAGTTGGTTTTCTTCTGCCGTTAGCACTCTTTGCGTTGTTAAATGCCACACTTTCTCCAGAGGCAATGATGGATTACGGGTGGCGTATACCGTTCCTGTTAAGTCTGTTGCTGGTTATTGTTGGGTTATTTATCCGCTTAAAAATTGATGAATCACCAGTCTTTGCTCAGATTAGGGAGACAAAAGCAGAAGAATCACGTCCATTAGTTGAAGTTATCCGTGATTTTCCGGGAATTGTCGTTAAGGGAGTATGTGCGAAGCTGATTGAGGCTTGCACATTTGCAATGTTTACAGTGATTGTCCTTGCATACGGTAAGGCAAACAATCTCGATGCAAATATCTTGATGGAGACAATGATTGTTGCGGTGATTATAGAAATAATTGCAATACCGATGATGGGCTCGCTATGCGATAAAATTGGGCGTAAACCAGTTTATATTATCGGCGCATTGCTCCAGGTTGTTATGATTATTCCTTTCTTCCTTGCAATCAATCAGGATAGCTTTTGGCTTACGCAAATAGTAATGATCCTGGTACTGAGCGTTGGGCATAGTATGTGTTATGCACCTCAGGCATCTTATTTCCCAGAGCTTTTCCCGACTCATATTCGCTGTAGCGGAATAGCATTAATTTGGCAGTTGGGATCGCTAATTGGTAGTGGGATTCTTGGTTTAGTAGCAGTAAAAATTCTGCAAGTAACTGGTGGACATTATTATGGACTCGCAACCTATGTGATTGTACTTGGCGTCATCTCAGTTATTGGTTTGCTGATGATGCCGGAAACTGCACCGCAAAGGCTTAAACGTGAATACCAGCAGTGGCAGAAACATTAATATCCTTTGGCGGCAATATGCCGCCAAATTTACCTTTTATGGTACACAGCTTTAAGTGATGTCATACCAATCATAAAAAGCTTAATGCAAATCAAAACATACAACCATACAGGCGTTACTCTGAATCAATCCTGATTTCATTGATAAGTAGGTCATACCATGCAAAACAAGCTCTTAACGGCACAGGCTGCACTTCCCGACTACGATCGTACAAAACTGGTCCCGCGTATTGTCCATCTGGGGTTTGGCGCATTTCACCGCGCACATCAGGGGGTTTACGCTGACATTCTCGCTGCGGATCACGGCAGTGACTGGGGCTATTGCGAAGTGAACCTGATTGGCGGCGAGCAGCAGATTGCCGATCTGATACAGCAAGATAACCTGTATACCGTTGCAGAAATGTCCGCAGATGCTTGGACTGCAAGAGTCGTGGGCGTGGTGAAAAATGCGCTGCATGCGCAGGTTGATGGGCTGGAAAGCGTACTGGCTGCGATGAGTGAACCGCAGGTTGCGATTGTTTCCCTGACCATTACCGAGAAAGGGTATTGCCATTCTCCGGCGACCGGTCAATTGATGTTAGACAACCAGATGATTGCTGCCGATCTACAAAATCCAAAACAGCCAAAAACTGCGCCAGGCGTTGTGGTTGAGGCGCTTGCACGCCGCAAAGCTGCGGGTTTAGCCGCTTTTACCGTGATGTCCTGCGACAACATGCCAGAAAACGGTCATGTGATGCGCAATGTTGTCACCGCGTATGCCCGGGCGGTGGATGCGGAACTGGCTGCGTGGATCGAACAACATGTCACATTCCCGTCGACAATGGTTGACCGCATTGTCCCTGCTGTTACCCAGGATACGCTGGACAAAATTGAACACATTACCGGCGTACGCGACCCGGCAGGCGTAGCATGTGAACCGTTCCGTCAGTGGGTTATTGAAGATAACTTTGTCGCTGGCCGCCCTGAATGGGAGAAGGCGGGAGCGGAGCTGGTTGCTGATGTCATTCCGTTTGAAGAGATGAAACTGCGTATGCTCAACGGCAGCCACTCTTTCCTTGCTTATCTGGGTTATCTGGCGGGATATCAGCACATTAACGATTGCATGGGTGATGAAAATTATCGCCTCGCCGCGCGCGCGCTGATGTTGCAGGAACAAGCGCCCACGTTAAAAGTGAAAGGTGTGGATCTTCCGCACTATGCCGATCTGTTAATTGAGCGCTACAGCAACCCGGCACTGCGTCATCGCACCTGGCAGATCGCGATGGACGGCAGTCAAAAACTGCCGCAGCGTATGCTGGACTCCATTCGCTGGCACATTGTGCACGGTAGCCACTTTGAACTGCTGGCGCTGGGCGTGGCTGGCTGGATGCGTTACGTCGGCGGTGTGGATGATCAGGGCCAGGCGATTGAAATCAGCGATCCGCTGTTACCGGTGATCCAGAAAGCGGTGCATAGCAGTAACGAGGGCGAAGATCGTGTCCAGGCGCTGCTGGCGATCGATGCTATTTTTGGTCGTGAACTGCCGCAGGTAGAATTGTTCAAGAATCAGGTCACACAAGCCTATCTTGCTTTACTGGCTGAAGGGGCGAAGGCAACCGTTGCGAAGTATGCAGCAAAAATGAAGTAACGAGAACATCATTTAAGTCGCCATCTGGCTATAAACGGGCCAGATGGCGCATTGTTTTCTGGCATTCACACCAATTAGTTCATGCCCAAACGAATCAGTTCGAGGGGAGCATATTTACCTTCACACCCTTCGATTTCCACTGTTTTCCCGCGGCGAATTTGCTCAGCGGTCAGGCCATCGGTATCTATCGCTGTAATGCGGCCTGTAAGTCCGGTGTCGCTAATCATGACGCGGCTGCCAGTGGTGATTGCGTTACGGTTACGATCGTATGTTTTCATGGTGTTTTCTCCTTTCCAACTTACCGTCAAAGCCCGTGGGCTCTAGTCCCACGTAACGGGCGCAATATAAATACGCTTCTCGTTAATGATTTTTTTTGTTTTCGATCAAAATCACAGCTTTTTTTATGCAGATGTGCGGGAGAGGGGAAAGCAGGAGAAACTCACCTCGGTGTGAGGTGAGCGTAATATTAATCTTCGCTGAACCAGTCGCTATTTTCCTGACGGATTAGCTGAACGGACTCACCAATTTCCTGGAGATGCAGCATCATTGCGCGCTCAACGGCATCGCCATCATGTTTCTCAAGTGCGGTAAAAATATCGTGATGCTGACGCAGCAGCATTTCAGGCGGAGAGATATGATCCAGGCTCATATAACGAACGCGGTCAATCGTGGCCTTAATATTCTCAACGGTGTCCCAGGCGAGCTGGCACTCGGCGATTAAAGCCAGTTTCTGATGAAATTCGTCATCTAGCTGGAAGAAATCATTGATTTGTTTTCGATCAATCGCGATGCGCTGCTGATGCAGATTTTGTTCGAGCTGATAGCACTGTTTATCGGTGATCAGTGATGCGGCGCGGCGGACCACGGCACATTCAATTGCCTGGCGAACAAAACAGCCGTTTTGCACCTGCGACAGCGAAATTTTGTTTACGTAGCTGCCACGCTGCGGGCGGATCTGAATCAGACCGTTCTCTGCCAGTTTGATGAATGCTTCTCGTACCGGCTGGCGTGACACATTAAAGCGTACGGAAACCTCTTTCTCCGACAGCGGCGTACCGGGTGCAATCAGACAGTGCACGATATCACGACGAAGAATACGGTAAATCTGTTGATTTACCGGTTGTGTAGGGTTGAGCTGCGTTTCTACGGTCATTCATTCTTACTTTTTAGAGAGTTAACCCGGAGATCTTATCACTTATTTCAGGCTATCTATACCCGGCGCAAGGCCGGGCAGAGAAATTAGCTCCGATGAATACTCAGTCCGGCAAAGGACTGTGTGACAGGCATCATTTCAAGGGTGTTAATGTTGACATGAGCGGGTAAGGACGCCACCCACCATACCGCTTCTGTAACATCTTGCGGGGTCAGGGCGGTGGTATTTTCGTAGGCTTTTTCAGCTTTAGCGTCATCGCCTTTGAAACGTACGTTAGAGAATTCCGTACCGCCAACCAGACCCGGTTCAATGTCGGTAACGCGAATCGCAGTGCCGTGTAAGTCAGTACGTAAATTCAGGCTAAACTGGCGAACAAACGCTTTGGTCGCACCGTAGACGTTCCCGCCAGCGTATGGCCAACTGCCCGCGGTAGAACCGATATTGATAATATGACCGCGGTTGCGCTCAACCATGCCTGGCAGAACGGCACGGGTCATATAAACCAAGCCTTTGTTGTTGGTGTCGATCATATTTTCCCAGTCTTCAACGCTGGCCTTGTGGGCTGGCTCAAGGCCCAGCGCCAGACCCGCGTTGTTGACCAGAACATCAATATCGCGCCATTCAGCGGGTAAGGCGTTCAGCATCTCTTCAATTGATGCACGATTACGTACGTCCAGTTGCGCGGTATAGAGGCGGTCACCCAGCTCATCTTTGAGTTCCTGCAGGCGCTCCTGGCGGCGTCCGGTGGCAATAACTTTATGCCCATTCTCAATAAAACGACGCGTAATGCACTCACCAAAACCTGCGGTTGCTCCGGTTACTAAAACGATCATCTCACTGTTCCTCAACGCTTTTTATGTAGTACTACCATAGCACGTCATTTCCGTTCAGAGCTATTCCTGCTTAACGCGATTGCGGTCGATTACCGGGAAGTCTACTCTGGTAAACAAATCGTTTTCAGGAGTGAAAGATGTCGTTAACGAATCCATTTTTACACCACAGCACATTGCCGTATCAGGCACCGCAGTTTGATCAGATCGACGTGCAGCATTATCGTCCAGCGTTTGATGAAGGCGTGCGGCAAAAACGCGCCGAGATCGACGCTATTGTGCAAAACTCACAGGTTCCTGATTTTGCTAATACGTTGTTGGCGCTTGAACAAAGCGGGGTGCTGCTCACGCGCGTGACCAGCGTTTTCTTCGCGATGACGGCGGCGCACACCAACGATGAACTACAGCGCCTTGACGAAGAGTTTTCCGCAGAGCTGGCGAACCTTGCCAATGATATTTATCTCAATGGCGCGCTTTTCGCCCGTGTCGAAGCCGTCTGGCAGAGGCGTGGTACGTTAAGTCTGGATAGCGAATCAATACGTCTGCTGGAGGTCGTGTATCAGCGTTTTGTACTGGCCGGCGCCCGTCTGAACGAGACCGATAAAGCCAAACTTAAAGCGCTCAATACGGAGTCCGCCACGCTGACCAGCCAGTTCAATCAACGGTTGCTGGCAGCAAACACGTCAGGTGCTATGGTGGTGGATGATATCCGGCATCTGGAGGGGCTCAGCACAGAAGAAATTGCCGTTGCCGCCGAAGCTGCAAGGGCGAAAGGGCTTGAAGCGCGTTGGGTTATCCCGCTATTAAACACAACACAGCAACCGGCGCTTGCGGTTTTACGCGATCGTCAGACCCGCGAAAAACTGTTCACCCGCGCATGGACGCGGGCTGAAAATGATGATGCCAACGACACGCGAGCTATTATTCAGCGACTGGTAGCAATCCGGATGCAGCAGGCGCAACTGCTTGGTTTTGCCAATTACGCAGCCTGGAAAATTGCCGACCAGATGGCAAAAACGCCGGAAGCGGCACTGACATTTATGCGATCTATTGTTCCAGCCGCGCGGGCGAGGGCGTTGGATGAGCAGGCTGAAATCCAGAACGTTATCTTTCAAGAACACGAGTCGTTTAGCGCCGAGGCCTGGGACTGGTCGTTTTATGCCGAGCAGGTCCGTCGTGAGAAATATGACCTTGATGAGGCACAGCTCAAACCTTACTTTGCCCTGGATTCGGTGCTGAACGAGGGCGTTTTCTGGACGGCCAATCAACTCTTTGGCATCAAATTCGTTGAGCGATTCGACATTCCGGTTTATCACCCGGATGTTCGGGTATGGGAAATATTCGATCATGATGGCGTAGGGTTGGCGCTATTTTACGGTGATTTCTTTGCCCGGGAATCAAAAAGCGGCGGAGCCTGGATGGGCAATTTTGTCGAGCAATCGCTGCTTAACGAAACCAGACCGGTTATTTACAACGTCTGTAATTATCAAAAACCTGCGCAGGATCAGCCTGCATTGCTGCTGTGGGATGATGTTATTACGCTATTTCATGAATTTGGACATACATTGCACGGTCTGTTCGCCACTCAGCGTTATGCCACGCTTTCTGGGACCAACACTCCGCGTGATTTTGTCGAGTTTCCTTCACAGATCAACGAACACTGGGCGAGCCATCCTCAGGTCTTTGCCCGTTTTGCCCTACATGTTGATACCGGGGAGCAAATGCCGCAGGCATTGCGGTATAAAATGCAGCGGGCCAGTCTGTTTAACAAAGGTTACGACATGACCGAACTGCTCAGCGCTGCATTGCTGGATATGCGCTGGCACTCTCTGGAGTTGAGCGAGTCATCTCATCCGGTCGATCAATTTGAACAGCAGGCGCTGGCGGCGGAAGGTTTGGATCTCAAGGCCGTGCCGCCGCGTTATCGCAGCAGTTATTTTGCCCATATCTTCGGTGGCGGTTATGCCGCAGGTTATTATGCCTATCTGTGGACGCAAATGCTGGCCGATGACGGCTATCAGTGGTTCGTAGAGCAGGGCGGATTAACCCGTGAAAACGGACAGAAATTCCGCGAAGCAATTTTGTCCCGCGGAAACAGCACTGATTTAACTGAACTTTATCGCCAGTGGAGCGGGCGTGAACCGCGCATGGAACCCATGCTGGAACATCGTGGCTTGAGCGCTTAAGACAGGTCAGCCAGAAAATTGAACCGGGCGTGGTGCCCGGTTGTTAGCTGGATTTTTTCTTCAGCAAAATGAATCGTTGTTGGGTATTGATGCCTTGCATCTCATAGAGACGCTCGGGTAGGGAGTGCTGCTGGTGAAAGGTCGGCATTGTTTTCCTGCTCTTACGTTACTTGACTGGTTTGCTTTGGGAAGGAAGGTAGGTATTGCCGCAGTTGGGGCAGACTAACGTTATGTTGTTTTTTATTCTCGACAGGCTGTGCATTGACTGGCGGCAGCAGTGAGGACAGGTACTTTTCACTGGTCGTAAAGTACGCATCTTAATATCTTTAAGTATCGACATATTGATTGTCCTTGTGATGGGGTGCTTACCATACACTATGAAGCAATAAATAGCTCATTTTATAACCATTGCGATGACATGGATTACTGTACGGTTTGCAAGAATCTCATTAGCGGCCAACATGTCTTATAGAAGGTAGTTACGTTTCGTTTAACGTTCATTGGGGTTGTCGATGATAGATTAGCCAACTATCCGTTATCTTCGCAGGGAATTGCCAGGTAGCGTATAAAAGCAAAACATAAATCTATCCATGCAAGCATTTACCGCTGGTTTATCCGGCGGTTTTTTTTATCTGTACATCAGGGAAAAGGTGCCGGGAGGGGGAATTCAGGTAAAAAAATGGCCCCTTGTGCAGCTACGCAGCAAGGGGCCGGGTCGGTTCAGGACTATCTCCGTTCATCAATCATCCCATCTGTGGCTAAAATACGCGGCCAGGAAACCGGAAAATAAAATAATTCCCAGAACAGCCATAAAAATATTCATATTACCCAGCATAGTAAATGCTCCTTTATTTGTGAGTTTCCTCTCTTACCTTAAGTTCACCTCGCTTATGACTATAGTAGCAATTCAATCTTAAACAAAGGCTGAACTGTGTGATTATTTCGGCGGAAAAGTAAAATTTTGACGTGATTACGTCGGGAAAAATAAATAATAGTGACAAGGCACGGTTATCTGCGAACAAATAACCACGTTTTTATACTGGGGCACACCGTTATGACCGTGTGTGACAGACACAGATTGCTGCACGTTTATAATGCAGAGTTGTCTCATTGTGGTTCAATGTTTCACGCGATTAATCCTTCTGGTGGCAAAAATTAATACTGATTTTTGTGCTTAAAATTCTAATTCATTGATTTTATATGATGTTTTAATATCTGGCATCGTTTTTGCCTTATCACTTCTGAATACCATTAATTTGCACCGTTTTGTCTGCCCGGCTGCACCGGGGCTTTCAACAAGACTAATTTCAGGAGTGAAACTATGCAGCGTCGTACATTTTTAAAAGCTTTTGCGCTTTCCGCCTCTGTTGTCGCAATGGGAATGAGTTTTAGCGTTCAGGCGGCCGACACTATTAAGGTTGGCATCATGCATTCGTTATCCGGCACCATGGCTATTTCCGAAACGCCGCTGAAAGATGTGGCGTTGATGACTATTAATGAAATCAATGCGCAGGGCGGTGTATTGGGCAAAAAGCTGGAACCGGTGGTGGTTGACCCGGCTTCGAACTGGCCATTATTTGCTGAAAAAGCACGTCAGTTACTGAGCCAGGACAAGGTAGCGGCGGTTTTCGGCTGCTGGACATCGGTTTCGCGTAAATCGGTTTTACCGGTATTTGAAGAATTGAACGGTTTGCTGTTTTACCCGGTGCAATATGAAGGTGAGGAGATGTCGCCTAACGTCTTCTATACCGGCGCTGCGCCTAATCAGCAGGCGATCCCGGCGGTTGAGTATCTGATGAGTGAGGACGGCGGCAGCGCTAAGCGCTTCTACCTGCTGGGTACGGACTATGTCTATCCGCGTACGACTAACAAAATTTTACGCGCCTTTTTGCATTCGAAAGGCGTGGCCGATAAAGACCTCGAAGAGGTGTATACCCCATTCGGACACAGCGATTACCAGACCATTGTTGCCAGTATTAAAAAATTCGCCGCAGGGGGAAAAACGGCGGTGGTATCGACCATCAACGGGGATTCTAACGTTCCATTCTATAAAGAGTTAGCGAACCAGGGCCTGAAAGCCACGGATGTACCGGTGGTGGCATTCTCTGTGGGTGAGGAGGAGTTGCGCGGTATCGATACTAAACCGCTGGTGGGCAACCTGGCTGCGTGGAACTACTTTGAGTCTGTAGATAATGCGGCCAACAAGAAGTTCGTCGCGGATTACCGGGCGTATGCCAAAGCGCATAAGCTACCGAATGCTGATTCGGTGGTGACCAACGACCCTATGGAAGCCACTTATGTTGGCCTGCATATGTGGGCGCAGGCAGTAGAAAAAGCCGGAACTACCGATGTGGATAAAGTCCGGGCTGCTATGGCAGGACAATCATTCGCAGCACCATCAGGATTTACCCTGACCATGGATGCGACCAACCATCACCTGCATAAACCCGTCATGATTGGCGAGATTGAAGGCAACGGCCAGTTTAACGTGGTGTGGCAAACCGAAGCGCCGGTTCGCGCCCAGCCGTGGAGTCCGTATATCGCCGGTAATGATAAAAAATCTGAACAGCCCGTTAAAACCGCCAGCAACTGATCTTACGCCCTCCTGCGGGAGGGCACCGCTTTGGAGAATGCTCATGAAAGCCATGCGCTTTATTCGTGGTGTGTTGTTGCTGACGTGGCTTTTGCCGTGGATAGCGCAGGCCGCAGATGCCGATACCTTTACCGCCGCCAACCGGACTCAGCAGGCCGCCTTGCTTGAACAATGGTCGGTAAAACCCGACGTTCAACGCTTGCCGGTGCTCAAAGCGCTGAGTGATGAGAACCTGCTGACAGATAACGCGAAAAACGCGTTCATCATGAACGGCTCGCACGTACAACCGCTAGGAATGGCGGCAGGTCCGAACGGCGAGCTAAAAAAAATCCGCCTGACTAACCGCCTGCGTAATCTGGTTGCCGGAACCTTGGCCGTCCACCAGCTCTTAAGTGACAGTGTCACGCAAAGGGGCGGGGCAGCGCGTACATTACAGCGTGAGGCCCAGCCGGGGATGCTGCCGTTTTTGCAGCAACGACTGGCCCTGGAGCCCGATGCTGGCGTGAAATCTTTACTGGCTATTGCACTGGCAAATCTGCAACTGACCAGTACTTCGCCTGAGATCAGACGTCAGGCAATCGAACTGCTAGGGGCGTCGAACGATCCTGAAACCCAGGCGCGCCTGCAGCCATTCACCCATGCTGAACATGAACCTGATGCCCGCGTTCGTGCTGCCGCTGACGAAAGCCTGAATTCCATCGCGCATCGCATGAAGGTTGGCGATCTTCTTGGACAGGCATTTATGGGATTGTCGTTGGGCTCCATTTTGCTGCTGGCGGCATTGGGTCTGGCGATAACCTACGGCTTACTTGGCGTCATTAATATGGCGCATGGTGAGATGTTAATGCTCGGCGCTTACGGTACCTGGATGGTGCAACAGCTGATGGGCCAGTTTTTCCCGCAATGGTTGGCCTGGTATCCGGTTATTGCGCTTCCGGTCGCCTTTTTGCTTACCGCTGGGGTTGGAATGCTACTCGAGCGCGGAGTGATCCGCCATTTATACGGGCGTCCGCTCGAAACCCTGCTGGCAACGTGGGGGATCAGCCTGATGCTTATCCAGTTGGTGCGTATGTCCTTCGGCGCGCAAAACCTTGAAGTCGCAAATCCGGAATGGCTTTCCGGGGGCATTCAGGTTTATGCCAATCTGATTTTGCCGTGGAACCGAATTGTGGTGCTTGGCTTTGCCATTCTGGTGCTGTTCTTCACCTGGCTGTTGTTGAATAAAACCCGTCTCGGACTGCGCGTACGTGCGGTGACGCAAAATCGCAATATGGCGGCCTGCTGCGGCGTACCTACCGGACGAGTGGATATGCTGGCCTTTGGTCTTGGTTCAGGGATTGCCGGACTGGGGGGCGTAGCGCTCTCGCAGTTAGGCAACGTAGGACCGGAGCTGGGGCAAAGCTACATTATCGATTCGTTTCTGGTGGTGGTGCTGGGCGGCGTGGGACAACTCGCGGGGAGTGTAGCCGCTGCGTTTGGGCTTGGGATTTTCAACAAAATTCTTGAGCCTCAGGTGGGAGCTGTTCTCGGTAAGATTATGATTCTGGTGCTGATTATTTTGTTTATTCAGAAACGTCCTCAGGGGCTGTTCGCGTTGAAAGGGAGGGTTATTGCCTGATGACGATGCCAATGACATTAACGCTGGCGCGTAAAGCGCCACGCGCGACACGCGTCCTGGGGCTGGGTTTACTGCTGGCGCTGATTATTCTGCCGTTTCTGGCGCTGTTACCTGCGGATCATCCGCTGGCCATATCGGTGTGGACATTGACTCTGGCCGGGAAGATTCTCTGCTATGCCATTGTGGCGGTGGCACTGGATCTGGTGTGGGGCTATGCGGGAATGCTCTCGCTGGGCCACGGTATTTTCTTTGCGCTGGGGGGATATGCGATGGGAATGTACCTGATGCGCCAGGCTTCCGGCGAAGGATTACCTGCCTTTATGTCGTTTCTGTCGTGGACCGAGCTGCCCTGGTTTTGGTGGGGAACGCAACATTTTATCTGGGCGATGTTGTTGGTTGTGTTGGTGCCGGGCCTGCTGGCGCTGGTATTTGGCTGGTTTGCCTTCCGTTCAAAAATCAAAGGGGTTTATTTCTCCATCATGACCCAGGCCCTGACTTTCGCCGGAATGTTACTGTTTTTCCGCAACGAAACCGGCTTTGGGGGAAATAACGGTTTTACCGGCTTTACCACCATTCTGGGATTTCCGGTGACCGCGACCTCAACCCGTATCGCGCTGTTTCTGGCGACGGTCATGCTGCTGGTGCTGGCAATATGGCTGGGACTGGCGCTGGCCCGCAGTAAGTTTGGTCGAATTCTCACTGCCGTGCGCGACGCCGAGAACCGTCTGATGTTCTGTGGTTACGATCCGAAAGGTTTCAAGCTGCTGGTGTGGACGCTTTCCGCCGTGCTGTGCGGCCTGGCGGGGGCGTTGTATGTTCCGCAGGTGGGAATCATTAACCCCAGCGAAATGTCGCCGACCAACTCGATAGAAGCGGCGATTTGGGTTGCCCTCGGCGGGCGTGGAACCCTGATTGGCCCGGTATTTGGCGCCGTACTGGTGAACGGCGCTAAAAGCCTGTTTACCGTCATTATGCCGGAATACTGGCAACTGTTTCTTGGCCTGATCTTTATTGGCGTTACGCTGTTTTTACCTCGTGGTGTGATGGGTCTGTTTCGCAAGGGAGACAAATAATGCAGCCAGATGAAGGGCTTTTTACTCGCCAGATGCCAGGCGATCGGTTTCGCAACCAAACGGACCCGGTGCTCCAGTTGGAAAAAATTAACGTTAACTTCGATGGCTTCCAGGCGTTAACGGATCTCACGCTCAATATTGGCGTTGGGGAGCTGCGTTGCATCATTGGTCCCAATGGTGCCGGAAAAACGACGCTAATGGATGTTATTACCGGCAAAACCAGGCCGCAAAGTGGTCGGGCGATATACGATCAGTCGACCGATTTAACAACGCTGGACCCCATCGCCATTGCACGTCAGGGTATTGGGCGGAAGTTTCAGAAACCCACGGTGTTTGAAGCGTTAACGGTGGAGGAAAATCTGGAGCTGGCGCTGAAAAGCGATAAATCTGTCTGGGGCTCTTTACGGGCGCGCCTCACCGGCGAACAACGGGATCGTATAGATGAAATACTGGCGCTGTTGCGGCTGGGCAACGAGCGGGCCCGCTGCGCCGGGCTGCTTTCTCACGGGCAAAAACAGTTTCTCGAAATTGGCATGCTGTTGGTACAGGAGCCGCATTTACTGCTGCTGGATGAACCCGCGGCGGGCATGACGGATGCGGAGACGGAATACACTGCGGAACTGTTTCGTAAGCTTGCCGGGAAGCACTCGCTGATGGTTGTTGAGCACGATATGGGATTTGTCGAAACCATTGCCGATCGCGTCACGGTCTTACACCAGGGACGCGTTCTGGCTCAGGGAAGTCTGCGCGAAGTGCAGGCCAACGAGCAGGTTATTGAAGTTTATCTCGGGCGTTAAGGAGCACAGATGCTGCAGGTGAAAGAACTGAATCAATACTATGGTGGCAGCCATATTCTGCGAGGTGTGAACTTTGAGGCGCGTATCGGCGAGGTGACATGTCTGCTGGGGCGTAACGGCGTGGGGAAAACGACACTTCTTAAGTGCCTGATGGGGCTTATTCCTGCCCGCAGCGGGAGTGTGCTCTGGCAGGAGAAAAATGTCACTCACTGGAAGCCGCATCAGCGGGTCAGGGCCGGTGTGGCGTATGTACCACAGGGTCGCGATATTTTCCCGCGACTGACGGTAGAAGAGAACCTGCTGCTCGGCCTTTCCCGTTTTTCAGCACAGGAGGCCAGACGTGTGCCGGATGATATCTATGCGCTCTTTCCGGTTCTACAGGAGATGAAACATCGGCGGGGCGGAGATTTGTCCGGCGGGCAACAGCAGCAACTGGCGATTGGGCGAGCGCTGGCCAGTCGCCCGCAGTTGTTGATCCTCGATGAGCCCACGGAGGGGATCCAGCCGTCGGTGATTAAAGAAATTGGGCAGGTGATTTCTCAACTGGCGCACCGGGGTGACATGGCCATTTTGCTGGTGGAACAGTTCTATGATTTTGCGCAGCAACTGGCCGACAAATACTTACTCATGTCGCGAGGCAGCATTATTCAAAGCGGTGACGGTAAAAATATGGAGTCCGACGGCGTTCGAGGGCTGGTCGCCATTTGAGATTCGCGACAGAGCGGCTTTGGCTCTGTCGCGATCATCATTAGCAGACCGCCGTCTGGCCCCAGGGTTTGGCGCGCATGCCTTTTATCATTAGCGCCCAGGCAAGAACGATCGCCACCATCAGCGCCACAAACAGCGACCACGGCGGCAATGTGGTTAAAATGACGCCGCTGACTAATGGGTTTACCGCTGCGCCCAACCAGCCTAACGACTGGGCGGAAAAATAGCTGGCTTTCATTCCTGCAGGCGCGATGTTGTCGATGAGCATGTATTCACCCGGTGCGTAAATGACTTCGCCGATAGTGAAAAAGGCCGCAGAAATGCCCCATAACACCAGGTTGTTGCCGGAGAAGGTGAAGCCAACCAGACCGACCACAAAGAACAGCGTGCCTACAGTCATTAGCGGGCGGATATTGGTGGCGGTGAGCCTGCGCCCGAGGGCATATTGCAGTGATACCACAATGGCGGCGTTAACAGGCAGGACGACTGCCACCACTTTCTCGGCAAAATCGCCGTCTGCAACCACCATAACGTATTGCGAAATACAGGACGCAAAGGCACCACCAACGAATGACGCCAAAAATGCTGACAGCGTAAACCAGAATAATGCTCTGTCGCGCAGCAGTACCGAGGGGGACCAAACTGCCGCGTTCAAACCTTCTGATGCTGCTGGTGAACGTTTTACCCAGGTCTGGATAAATACCAGAGGGAGTGCTGAACATGCAGCAGCGAGCCAGAACGGCAGGTTAATGCTTTGCATCACCAGTAGCGTACCCAGCGGTGGGCCTACGGTCCAGCCGATGTTCAGCACGGTATAGTTAAGCGAGAAAATTTTAGTCTTGTTGGTCGCCGAGAGATTATCGGCAAACCAGGCTTTCAGCACCGTGGCGAAGACGGAGTAGGCGCAGTTGATCAGGGCAAAGAGCAAAACCACTACCACTACGTTATGCACCAGTGGAATAGCAATAAAGCCAGAGGCAAAGCCGCAGATAGCCAGCAGCATATAGCGTTTTTTATCAAACTTGTCGGCCAGAATACCAAAGCCAAGGCTGAACACGACGCCAATGGTCAGTGCGACCGTCATCGCATAACCGATCAGGTCGACGCTCAGATTGTACTGTCGGCTGAGGTAGATCGTCATAAAGGGCAGCGTGGCGCCACGCCCAATCGTTAATAACAATGATGACGCGAGTAACGCGAGAGTGGACCTTCTCAGAGAGATATTCATTTTCCTGCCCGACAATGCATGTTGTTATGTTTTTTTTAGATATCAGAAACAAATAGCATGCTAAAAGTGTGATGTACACTCAATAAGTTGTCCGAAAATGCCCTGTGTGGCCTACCTGAATTAATGATCTGTTACGGCACAACGATTTCCGTTACTTTAATTTGTTTACAAAAATTTAATATTCGCAGGGGCGGTGGTATGTCGCGTAAAGACGGGTTATTAGCGTTACTGGTCGTTGTGGTTTGGGGGCTGAACTTTGTCGTCATCAAAGTGGGGCTCCACAATATGCCACCGTTAATGCTGGCAGGGTTGCGTTTTTTACTGGTGGCATTTCCGGCGATTTTTTTTGTTGCCCGGCCGAAAATTCCGCTTTCACTGCTGCTCGGCTATGGGCTGACCATCAGTTTTGGGCAGTTTGCGTTTCTCTTTAGCGCCATCAAATTCGGTATGCCTGCCGGGTTAGCTTCTTTGGTATTACAGGCTCAGGCGTTTTTCACCATCATTCTGGGGGCATTCGCCTTTGGTGAACGTCTGCAAGGTAAACAACGGGTAGGAATTGCGCTGGCCATATTTGGCGTGCTGGTGCTGATTGAGGCCAGTCTGAACGGACAGCATGTTGGCATGCTCGGTTTTATGCTGACGCTGGCGGCGGCGCTAAGCTGGGCCAGCGGTAATATCTTTAATAAAAAAATCATGCAGCATACGTCACGCCCGGCGGTGATGTCGTTGGTGGTATGGAGTGCGTTGATTCCTGTTGTCCCATTCTTCCTCGCCTCAATACTTCTCGATGGCCCAACGCAAATTATCCAAAGTCTGGTGACGATAGATATGACCACCATTCTGTCACTGGTTTATCTGGCGTTTGTGGCGACCATTGTGGGTTATGGCATCTGGGGATCTTTACTCGGGCGTTATGAAACCTGGCGTGTCGCGCCGTTGTCGCTGTTGGTGCCGGTTGTTGGACTGGCGAGCGCGGCCGTGCTGCTGGATGAAACGCTTACCGGATTACAACTGCTCGGTGCGCTGCTGATCATGGCAGGATTGTACATTAATGTGTTTGGCTTTCGGTTGCGTAAGACTGCGCAGGCGAGAGGGTAAAAAAAAGCCCCGCAGTGACGGGGCAAAAAAATTACAGGTTGCGCATATTGTAATAAGGCACACCTAATTCGTCGGATTTGTCGCTGCCTGCACCCATATGATTAAAATCGAACGGGGACCGATCGTGCGCAGGCGGCATAATCATCGCGTCACGACTGTTTTGTGTGGCAGGCTGCGCGGTCTGTTCCGCCATGCTCTGGCCCGAAACAACATACAGCAGGGCCAGCATCGCATAAGACAGAAGTTTCATGATTTCCTCGGTTACGTCGTTAACTGGCGATTAGCAATTACATTGATTGAGTGGCAGCAAATAGCGTGATTCGCCGTGCATATTCGTCATACGGTATTTATGCGGCGGAACATCAAAATAGTTTTTGAATGTCCGGGTCAGCGTTTGCTGGGACTCAAAGCCGTAACGCTCCGCCAGATAAAGGATCGGCTCGTTACTCTCTTTTAATTTTTGCGCTATTTCAGTCATTTTACGGCTACGGATGTATTGACCCAGTGAATGACCGGTTTCTTTTTTAAACATCCGTTGCAGGTGCCATTTGGAGTAACCTGAACGCTCTGACACCTTTTCCAGCGAGAGCGGCGATTCAAGGTTATTTTCGATCCAGTCCAAAATGCTATGAATAGTGATTGTGTCAGTATTGCGTCTGGACATCGTCATACCTCTTTCTGTTTACGGCAGGATTTTCTTAAGCAAATGCTCAAGCGTGGTCACTTCATCCGCCGTTAAGTTTTTTGTTAGTTCCTGGTGCAGGTCTTGCCCTACTAATTGATGACACTGCTCGCAAATTGCCGCGCCATGCTCGGTGAGTTTCACCAGCACGCCTCGCTTGTCATGTGGATTCGGAAGCCTTTCTATCCAGCCTTTACAGGCCAGCCTGTCCAGCATCCGCGTCAGGGCGCCGAGATCGACAGACAGCACTTTTTTCAATTCGACAGGGGTAATACACACCGCGCAACGGATGGAGCAGAGCACCTTGAACTGCGATGCCGTGATATCCAGCGGTGACAGATAGTCGTTTAGCAAACGATCTTTTTTCTGATTAACCATGTAGATCAAACGACCCAGTGGGATGATTTCGTTAAACAGATCACTGGTGCTTTTCACAATGGTTGCCCTGGCAAGTAGTTAGTCACGGCTGATATTATTGCTTAGGCAAATATAAGTCAAATGAATGGGTCAGCAAATGCCACGTTTTGCTAAATCATCAGACTCAATTTCTGGCGAGTGGAATTTTAACGGTTTGAAAATTATGGTTTATACGTGCGGGTGAAAAATGAATCCTTACACCGCGAAAATGGCTTATCTCCCGGATTTCACCGTATACTTGCCGTTGACGATTAACGCACAGGAAAGATGACATTATGATGGACTTGTTTAAAGCAATAGGACTGGGGCTGGTAGTCCTGTTACCGTTGGCAAACCCGTTAACCACCGTGGCGTTGTTCCTCGGCCTTGCCGGCAACATGAACAGCGCAGAGCGTAACCGTCAGTCACTCATGGCGTCCGTTTACGTGTTTGCCATCATGATGGTGGCGTATTATGCCGGACAATTGGTGATGAATACCTTTGGGATTTCGATTCCCGGGTTACGTATCGCGGGTGGGTTAATCGTTGCGTTTATTGGCTTTCGAATGTTGTTTCCACAGCAGAAGGCACATGACTCTCCGGAAGCGAGAAGCAAATCAGAAGAACTGGAAGATGAACCGACGGCGAATATTGCATTTGTTCCGCTGGCTATGCCAAGCACCGCGGGTCCGGGTACGATTGCAATGATCATCAGCTCGGCGTCCACCGTGCGTCATGGGGCTGAGTTTCCGGACTGGGTGATAATGGTCGCACCGCCGATTATTTTTGCCGTGGTCGGGGTTATCCTGTGGGGTTGTTTGCGCAGTTCTGGCGGAATTATGCGCCTGGTCGGCAAAGGCGGTATTGAGGCGATCTCCCGTCTGATGGGCTTCCTGCTGGTATGTATGGGCGTGCAGTTTATTATTAACGGCGTGCTGGAAATCATTAAAACTTACGCTTAAAACAACGTGCCCGGTATTGTCTACCGGGCACGCTTTTATGAATGCTGAGGCTGCTCTTCCAGTGATACTGGCCATTTACGGAAGATAATCACCGACCATATGAACGCCACAACCGCAGGCACTGCACCTACGTAACCAATCGTAGACATTGACCAGTGCAGACTCACCTGATTTCCCACCAGCGCGCCAGCGCCTATCCCGATATTAAAGATACCAGAGAAAAGGGCCATTGCGACGTCGGTGGCATCCGGGGCCAGCGCCAGCACTTTCACCTGCATACCCAGGCCTATCAACATAATGGCGATGCCCCAGAATATACTCAGGACGGCCAGATGCATTTCGCTGTCCGCTGCGGGCAGTAACAGCACCAGGCACACCGTCAGCAGAGCAATGGCGCTACTAATCAATACGGAAGCATGTTGATTACCCAGCTTGCCAAAAATGACGCTACCGACAATCCCCGCGCCACCCAGAACCAGCAGCAGCACGGTGGCAAAGTTTGCGCTCAGTCCGGCGACGGTCTGTACAAACGGTTCGATATAGCTGTAGGCCGTGTAATGCGCGGTGACCACAATCACCGTCAGCAGATACAGGCTCATCAATGCCGGACGGCGGAATAAAACCGGCAGGCTTTTTAATGAACCGGAATGCTCACTGGGTAATTTTGGCAGGAGCTTAATCAAGCAAAGTAGGGTAACTAACGCCCCCATACCGATGGCGAAGAAGGTGGTACGCCAGCCAAAATACTGACCAACGATGCGCCCGATAGGCAGGCCCAACACCATCGCCAGCGCGGTGCCGGTCGCAATCAGGCTGAGAGCCTGCGCGCGTTTCCCGGCAGGAGCCAGGCGAATCGCCAGCGATGCGGTGATCGACCAGAAAATAGCGTGGGCAAAAGCAATACCAATACGACTGATCACCAGCACGGTAAAATTCCATGCCAGGAAAGAGAGAACGTGGCTGGCGATAAAAACGACAAACAGGCAGATCAGAAGTTTGCGGCGTTCTACCTGGCTGGTAAGCAGCATGAAAGGCAGCGACATCAGGGCGACAACCCAGGCGTAGATCGTCAGCATGATCCCGACCTGAGCGGTCTGCATATTAAAACTTTGTGCGATGTCGGATAACAAACCGACAGGGACAAACTCGGTGGTATTGAAAATAAAACCGGCAATGGCAAGCGTAACTACCCGAAGCCACGCGACCTTGCGGGAAACAGTGTCTGTTGTCATATCAATTAGGTGGATTAGCTGCGAAAAGGTAAGGCCACGATCTTAAAACTTTTGCTGGCTAAAATACAATCATTTCGTGATGAAGATCTCATTTCATTGACTGGGTGGCAAAATTGAGTGCCGAACATTCCGCATAATTTTAACTGTTTCATTATTAATGAAATTCCGGGCGTGAGAATTCACCCGGAACGCTATTTATGGCGTTGTTTGAGAATCGCGAATTATTCCGTGCTTTTCGACAACTGAGGGTTCAATACCTCAATAAACGCTTCCAGTTGCCTCGTCATTGCGCCTCTGCGCCAGACCAGCCACGTATTCAGCCAGCGCCAGTTTTCGCTTAGCGGCCAGGCGTGGACCTGATGGTGTCCTGGCATGCTCTCCAGCATCGAACGCGGGATCAGCGCGATACCCGCACCGGCAATGACGCAAGCCAGCATGCCGTGATACGACTCCATTTCATGAATGGTGCCAGGCATTGCGCGATCGGCATGAAACCAGCTTTCAAAATGGCGACGATAGGAACAGTTGGCGCGAAAGGCGTAAATGCTGCAACCGTTAACGTCGCTGGCCCGCTGGATAGGGGGATGACCGTGCGGAGTGACTATCATCATCTCTTCACGGTAGACCGGCATTCCGTCAAGACCTGGATGAGTAATTGGGCCGTCGACAAAGGCGGCGTTCAGCGTCCCGTCGAGCACGCCGTCCAGCATCGTGCCTGAAGGACCTGTCGCCAGCGCAAACTGAATTTTGGGGTAACGCTGATTGTATTCAGCCAGCGTGGCAGGGATCCGCACAGCGGCAGTACTCTCGAGCGAGCCAAGAGAGAACAACCCCTGCGGTTCATCGCCGGCGACGACCATTCTCGCCTCGTCAACCAGGGCGAGGATCCGCTGGCTGTAGCGTAAAAAATTGTGCCCGGACGGGGAAAGCCGCAAACGCTGATTTTCACGAATAAACAGATCGACGCCAAGGTCGGCTTCAAGCTGGCGAATACGGGTGGTGAGATTGGATGGCACGCGATGCACCTTCGCGGCGGCCTGCGTAATACTGCCTGTCTCCGCGACGGCGTTGAACATTTCCAGTTGCGTCAGATCCATAATGTTCTCTGTTCGTGAATGGTGTGGTTAATATTATTCATTTTTCAGAAAGAGTAAATATGCGCATGATATGACCATACCCTGCGATAAAGAGAGGCACTTATGACTATCACAGCAGCAACACATGCGATTTCCGTTAACCCTACCAACGGTGAAAGGTTGGCGGCAATGCCGTGGGCCAGTACTGAGGAGATTGCACATGCGCTGAGCCTTGCCGCGAATGGCTACCGCGAATGGAAACACACTGCCGTTGAGCACCGTGCGCAAACGCTGCGTCATATCGGGCAGGCTCTGCGTCATCGCGCCGAAGAGATGGCGCAGTGTATCTCACGTGAAATGGGGAAACCCATCAAGCAGGCGCGTGGTGAAGTTGCCAAATCAGCCGCATTGTGTGACTGGTACGCCGAACATGGACCGGCGATGCTCAACCCGGAACCTACGCTGGTGGAGAACAACCAGGCGGTGATTGAGTATCGCCCCGTTGGAACTATTCTGGCGATCATGCCGTGGAACTTCCCGCTCTGGCAGGTACTTCGCGGCGCCATTCCAATTCTGCTGGCCGGAAATGGCTATCTGTTAAAGCATGCGCCAAACGTAACCGGCTGTGCCGCGATTATCGCGCAGGTTTTTGCTGATGCGGGCGTTCCCGCGGGTGTTTATGGTTGGGTGAATGCCGATAACGCCGGGGTAAGTCAGATGATCAATGACCCGCGTATCGCGGCGGTAACGGTGACGGGCAGCGTTCGAGCTGGTGCGGCGATTGGTGCTCAGGCGGGGGCGGCGCTGAAAAAATGCGTGCTTGAACTGGGGGGGTCCGATCCGTTTATTGTCCTTAATGATGCTGACCTCGATCTGGCCGTTAAGGCGGCGGTCGCCGGTCGTTATCAGAACACCGGACAGGTTTGTGCGGCAGCAAAGCGCTTTATTATCGAAGAAGGAATTGCAGCAGAATTTACGGCTCGTTTTGTGGCGGCCGCGAGCGCGCTCAAAATGGGCGACCCGCTGAACGAAGAAAACGATCTGGGTCCGATGGCAAGATTTGATCTGCGCGATGAGCTGCATCAGCAGGTCGAAGCCTCCCTTGCCGAAGGCGCGCGGTTACTTCTCGGCGGGGAAAAAATCGCGGGTCAGGGCAATTACTATGCCGTGACGGTTCTGGGGGATGTCACCCCGGAGATGACGGCTTTTCGTCAGGAGCTGTTTGGCCCGGTTGCAGCGATTACCGTTGCAAAGAATGCGGAACATGCCTTAGCGCTGGCTAATGACAGTGATTTCGGCTTATCAGCCACGGTGTTCACTGCGGATGAAGCTCTGGCGCAGAAGATGGCGTCACGCCTGGAGTGTGGGGGCGTATTTATCAATGGTTACAGCGCCAGCGATGCCCGCGTTGCTTTTGGCGGCGTGAAGAAAAGTGGTTTTGGCCGCGAGCTTTCACACTTTGGTCTGCATGAGTTTTGTAATGTACAGACCGTCTGGAAAAACCGCCTCTGATGGTGTGGGTGCCTCCGACGGGGGCACCGGCCTTAATTCTGCAATATTTCTGTCTACGGCATGAATCTCACCCGCTCATGCAGACCGTGGCCAGATTCCGCCTTCCGGCCTGACGCTGCGTATTCAGCTCTGTTATACTCGCAGGCCTTTCATACCTGCGAGCAAGGAGCATGTTGTGGCCAGGGCCATGGACAATTCAATTTTAGAGACCATTGTGCAGCAGGTTCGTCCGCTGATTGGTCAGGGTAAAGTCGCTGATTACATTCCTGCCTTAGCTTCTGTCGACGGTTCAAAACTGGGTATTGCTATTTGCACCGTCGATGGACAGCACTATCAGGCGGGGGATGCGCAAGAGCGCTTTTCTATTCAGTCAATTTCAAAGGTGCTCAGTCTGGTCGTGGCGATGCGTCACTATCAGGAAGATGAGATCTGGCAACGCGTCGGCAAGGATCCTTCCGGTCATCCTTTCAACTCCCTGGTGCAGCTGGAAATGGAGCAAGGGATCCCACGCAATCCCTTTATCAACGCCGGGGCGCTGGTGGTTTGCGATATGCTGCAAGGACGTCTGAGCGCACCGCGTCAACGGATGCTGGAAGTGGTACGGGCGCTAAGCGGCGTTTCGGATATTGCCTATGATGCGACGGTGGCGCGTTCTGAGTTTGAGCACTCGGCGCGTAACGCGGCTATTGCCTGGTTAATGAAGTCCTTTGGCAATTTTCACCATGACGTGACCACCGTTTTGCAAAATTACTTTCACTACTGCGCACTGAAAATGAGCTGTGTGGAGCTGGCGCGCACGTTCGTCTTTCTGGCGAATCAGGGACATGCTTTTCATCTTGCTGAGCCCGTGGTGACGCCCATGCAGGCCCGGCAAATCAACGCGCTGATGGCGACCAGTGGCATGTATCAGAACGCAGGGGAATTTGCCTGGAGAGTGGGCTTACCGGCGAAATCTGGCGTGGGGGGCGGTATCGTGGCTATCGTGCCTCACGAGATGGCGATTGCCGTCTGGAGTCCGGAACTGGATGCGGCGGGAAATTCGCTGGCGGGTATCGCCGTGCTGGAGCAACTAACGCAACAACTGGGGCGCTCGGTTTACTGATGAACACGCTCGATCCTCTTTTTGCCCGGCTGGCGAAATCAACGTTTCGCTCGCGGTTTCGCCTTGGCCAGAAAGAAAGGCAGTATTGTCTGGATAAAGGCGCGCCGGTTATCGAACAACATGCCACGGATTTTATTGCCAAACGGCTGGCGCCCGCGTTTCCTGCCAATGACGGTAAGCAGACACCCATGCGCGGGCATCCGGTATTTATCGCTCAACATGCTACGGCGACCTGTTGTCGGGGATGTCTGGCGAAATGGCATGATATCCCTCAGGGTGTGGCGTTAAACGATGAACAGCAGCGTTACGTTGTCACGGTTATCTACCACTGGCTAGTGATCCAGATGAACAAGCCATAGATAACATAATCCTATGATATGACTCCTTGTGTTGTGCAATTGTTAAAAGCAGTATGAAGGGGTCATTGTAAGGAGAAAAAAATGGCTTCCTGTAAACCCTGCTTTGTGCTGAGCTCGGCCCAGATTCTGTCGAGAATCGATGAGTTCAGCGACATCCTTGAAACATGCGTCAATGATGGCGCCTCTGTCAGCTTTATGCTCCCTTTTAGTGGTGATAAATCACGGCCTTTCTGGATGAGCGTCGCGCAAAGCGTTGACCGTGGAGAAAGGATTGTTCTGGGTACGCAGAACGCACAGGGGGTGCTTGTCGGTACCGTCCAGCTCATTATCGATCAACCCGAAAACCAACCTCATCGTGCTGATGTCGCTAAGTTGCTGGTTCACCCCTCAGCGCGGCGTGGTGGGGTTGCCCGGACGTTGATGAACGAACTCGAAAACTACGCGCGTCAGCAAGGGAAAACGCTGCTGGTGCTTGATACAGCGACGGGCAGTGGCGCTGAGTTGTTCTACCACAATTGTGGATGGCAACAAGTAGGGGTGATACCGGACTATGCAAAAATGCCTGACGGGAAGCTGACCGGGACCACACTTTTCTACAAAACTCTCTAATTTGTCGCCGGGGATTGATCAAAACAGGGTTTCAATGTATTAAAGTTTGCTAACCTGTTGGACCAATTCAATCAGGTTGTATGACTAATTAAAAAGGGAACCCATTGTGCAAACACTAAATCGTCGCGATTTCCCCGGTGCTCAGTATCCTGAACGCATTATTCAGTTTGGTGAAGGAAACTTCCTGCGCGCCTTTGTTGACTGGCAAGTCGATTTGCTGAACGAACATACCGATCTGAACGCTGGTGTAGTCATTGTTCGTCCCATCGAAAGTACCTTCCCGCCATCGCTGAGTACGCAGGATGGTCTCTATACCACCATCATTCGTGGTTTGAATGAGAAGGGCGAGGCCGTAAGCGATGCCCGTTTGATCCGTTCGGTTAACCGCGAAATCAGCGTCTATAGCGAATACGATGAGTTCCTGAAGTTGGCGCATAATCCAGATATGCGTTTTGTGTTCTCCAACACGACTGAAGCGGGCATCAGCTACCACGCGGGCGATAAGTTTGAGGATGCACCGGCGGTGAGTTATCCGGCTAAACTGACCCGACTGTTGTTCGAACGCTTCAGCCATTTTAATGGCGCGTCGGATAAAGGCTGGATTATCATTCCTTGCGAACTGATTGATTACAATGGTGATGCGCTGCGTGAACTGGTACTGCGCTACGCTCAGGAGTGGGCGCTGCCGGAGGCATTTATTCAGTGGCTGGATCAGGCCAACGCATTTTGCTCCACGCTGGTGGACCGCATTGTTACCGGTTATCCGCGTGACGAAGTGGAGAAACTGGAAGCTGAGTTGGGCTATCACGATGCCTTCCTCGACACTGCAGAACACTTCTATCTGTTTGTCATTCAAGGACCGAAGTCATTAGCTGCAGAACTGCGTCTGGATAAATATCCGCTCAATGTCCTGATTGTTGATGACATCAAACCGTACAAAGAACGGAAAGTGGCGATTCTCAACGGCGCACACACCGCACTGGTTCCCGTTGCCTGGCAGGCAGGGCTGGACACCGTGGGTGAGGCGATGAATGACGCAGAGATTTGCGCCTTCGTTGAAAAAGCAATTTATGAAGAGATCATTCCGGTACTGGATTTACCCCGCGATGAGCTGGCGTCTTTCGCCAGCGCGGTGACCGGTCGATTCTGCAATCCGTACATCAAGCATCAGTTGCTGTCGATTGCCCTGAACGGCATGACTAAATTCCGTACCCGTATTTTGCCGCAGCTGCTGGCAGGGCAACAGGCCAGCGGTAAACTGCCGGCGCGCCTGACGTTTGCGCTTGCCGCGCTGATTGCTTTCTATCGTGGAGAGCGTAACGGTGAGGCTTATCCGGTCCAGGATGATGCGCACTGGGTGGCACGTTTTCAACAGCTGTGGTCCCAGCATCATGACCGCCAGATAAGCACCGAAGAGTTAGTCAAATCGGTACTGGGCGTTAAAGAACACTGGGAACAGGATCTGACTCAGGTTTCCGGACTCGTGGAGCAGGTTTCAGCCGATCTGGATACCATTCTGGCCAAAGGCATGCGTGAAGCCGTTAAGCCATTGTGCTAAGAATACAACCCGGCTCAGGCCGGGTTTTTTATAGAACATTCTTTAGTTACAACATACTATTATTTATTAATGACTTCACCGTTCTGTAACTCCGGTGCGCGGTGGTTCTGGCAGAGCAACAGTTGTTTAGTTAATGTTGCGATTAACTTGCAACATTGATCATGATCGCGTCTAATGTGATGGATTTCACATTTTCCCGAAGAAAACCATGATCGTTCGCCCCCAACAACACTGGCTACGCCTGATATTCGTCTGGCATGGGTCAGTATTATCCAAAATCTTTTCACGACTGTTGCTGAACTTCCTACTCTCCATCGCCGTTATTATCATGCTTCCGTGGTATACGATGCTGGGAATCAAATTCACCCTGGCGCCATTCAGCATTCTCGGCGTGGCGATTGCTATCTTTTTAGGTTTTCGCAATAACGCCTGTTATTCACGTTACGTTGAGGCCCGACACCTGTGGGGGCAGTTGATGATTGCTTCCCGATCGCTACTGCGTGAGGTAAAAACCACCTTACCGGACGACGCCGAATTAGGGCAGTTTGTTCGTCTGCAAATCGCGTTTGCCCACTGTTTACGCATGACTTTACGTCGAAAGCCACAGGCAGAGCCGTTGGCGAAGTACCTCAGCGAGAAAGATCTGCAGACGGTATTTGCCTCACAATCTCCAGCAAACCGCATTTTGTTGTTGATGGGAGAGTGGTTGGCCGTGCGCAGGCGTAATGGTCAACTGTCAGACATATTATTTCATAGTTTAAACAATAGGTTAAACGATATGTCTGCGGTACTGGCTGGTTGTGAGCGGATTGCGAATACCCCGGTCCCGTTTGCTTATACTTTGATCCTTCATCGCACGGTATACCTGTTTTGTATCATGCTGCCATTCGCGTTAGTGGTGGATCTGCACTACATGACACCGTTTATCTCGGTGCTTATTTCCTATACTTTTATCTCGCTCGACACGCTTGCAGAAGAGCTTGAAGATCCGTTTGGCACAGAGAACAATGATCTGCCGCTGGATGCGATTTGCAATGCGATCGAAATCGATTTGCTGCAGATGAACGATGAAACAAATGTGCCAGCAAAACACATGCCTGATAAGCATTACCAACTAACTTAGTTACGTTCGTTTTGCCACCAGGCTGGCTGCATATCGGAAAACGAATGAAACTCTGGCGCCAGGTCTTCATCGTTAGGATCATCAAAAGCCCCGGCTAAAAGTGCAATTACCGGGGCATCATCAATAGCGCCCACGGAACTGCCGCACTGAGGGCAAAAGGCTCGACAACTCGTTTCTGATGAGCGCCAGGTTGTCGGTTTTCCGGCTTTTCCGGTCCATTCCACATTTTTCGCATCAAACTCAATCCAGACGACGGTCGGTGCGCCCGTATGTTTCCGGCATATATCGCAGGAGTAGGTATGGGAATTATTAGGACTGCTGGCCGTGAAGCGGATCGAACCACAAAGACACCCACCAATGTAGACTTTAGACATAACAACTCCCATCGGAAACACGTGGCAAGACACTAGCAGATGCCTCGCATTGTCACTAGATCCTTATGTTAAAAAGGCGAGGGCGCTCATAGGCGATCCTCTATTCCTGTGATCTATCTGATGATAAATGCTTAATTATTGCGGCGCGCAACAATAAACAATCGGGGAAACGCCAGTAAAATTTTGCCATTTTCCTGCAGTGGATATTGCTCCTGAAGTAGTTCGTGGTAGCGCGCCAGATACTGACGTTGCTCACTTTCTCTCAAATCCTGCAACCAGGGGCGCAGGCCTGTAGAACTTACCCAGTCGATAATTGCTTGATGAGAATCCATAATGTGATAATACGTGGTGCGCCAGATATCCACCTCACAGCCAGTTTCGGTCAAAATATCATAGTAGGCATGTACGCCAGGAAGTGGCGCACGGCCCCGGTCCGGGAAACCCTGTTCATAAGCCACTTCGCGCATCAGAACATGCGTGGGTTCCAGCCAGTTATCCGGCATTTGCACGGCCAGAACGCCGTTGCGACCCAGCAGCGATACCAGGTTCGGCAATAGTTCATAGTGATCGGGTACCCATTGTAAAGACGCATTTGCGTAAAGCAGATCCACAGGATGCTCGGGCTGGAACTGACTGATATCCGCTTCAATAAAATGGCATTGCGGTAATGCGTTGCGCGCTTCATTCAGCATGGCGGGTGAGGAATCAACCCCGGTTATTACAGCCGAAGGCCAGCGCTGAAGCAGTAATGCCGTGCTGTTTCCCGGACCACAGCCAAGATCAACAACTGAACGAACACTCTCTAACGCCACTCTGTTGAGTAATTCCGCTGCGGGTCTTGAACGTTCAGTTTCATATTGCAGATAAAGCGAAGGGTTCCAGTCAGCCATGAATGAATCTCCAGTATGAGAGAAAAAGGCAGAAAGGACCGCATAAGTCCTTGCCGGTGAGCCATTTCATTTAGAAGATTATATGATAATGAAGGATAAGGGCAGAAATATGCCAGGAAGACAGATTGGCATGTCTGTGGTTTGCCTGCGTGAACTACAGTTATCAATTTTGATGTTCAGTGAGTGATGTGGCGCAGGTCGAAAATGGTTAGCGCTGGTAACGGCATTTGAAAAGAGGTTTGGCCATCATTATCGAGCAGCACAAGGATTACCATAAAGCATCAGATTCTACCTTACTCAACACCAGTGCGCATAATGTATATTATGTTAAATGCAATTTGGTATTTGATGGATGCTTAGTTCATACCCCTTAACTGACGCCGTTCCATTAAATCCTTACCCTTCCCTTATCTGCTACGGTAAAAAGTTTTCGTCAGATGACCCCGAATGCAGATCCCTCTTTAGCCATTCTCAGTTTGGCGGTTCCGGTTGGTACACAGTGATGAAAAACGATAAGGTCAGAGCTGTTGTCGCCTTCGAGTCAGGAAGCCAGGAAGCGGTTTTTTTCATTCCTGGAAAAGCTCCACCTGCTAATCCTGACTGAAAACTGCTGGACATGACTGTCTGCCTTGAGCAAAAGCAGACAGTCACTTTGATTTTCTACCGTAAATTTTTTCTTTTTTTATAATCAATGTATCGGGCTAGATATTTTTGTAACAACTTTATAAGTTAAAGATCTGCCGCAATAACAGATTCCTTTATTTATAATTAGAGGTTTGCAACGTTGTGATAGACTTTTTGAACATCATCGTCATCTTCAAGGGCATCAACGAGTCCTGCAAAGATTTCTAAATCTTCTGGTGAAAGTTCAACTTCTGATTGAGCAATCATTTCTAATTCTGTTGTTGAGAATTCAGTAATCCCAGCGGCTTTCAGGGCTGCAATTCCTTTATGAAGGTCTGTAGATTCAGTATAAATAACGATGTTTCCCTCTTCTTCGGTTACATCGCGAACATCTACATCAGCATTAAGCAAAATTTCAAAAATATGGTCAGGATCTGTTCCTGCAAATACAATCACCCCGGTATTGTCAAACATATAGCTGACAGCACCTGCCGCTCCGATATTCCCGCCTTTTTTATTGAAAATTGAGCGGACATTAGCAATCGTACGGTTAACATTTGACGTCAACGTTTCAGCGATAATCAGTGAACCACTTGGACCAAAGCCTTCATAACGCCCTTGCACGAACGTTTCATCGCTGCCGCCTTTGGCTTTATCAATTGCTTTATCAATAACGTGTTTAGGAACCTGTGCTTGTTTCGCACGTTCAATAACGAATTTTAAAGCTGAGTTTGATTCTGGGTCTGGTTCACCTTGTTTGGCAGCAGCATAGATTTCTACACCGAATTTTGCATATATATTAGACGTTGCACCGTCTTTAGCAGTTTTTTTAGCAACAATATTTGCCCATTTACGTCCCACTGGAATAGTCTCCTCAGAAATTCATTTACATTACACGCAGATTAATAACCTGCAAATTTTTCCGCAATATTATATCATGATATGTAAACTCTCGTCCATGAAAAACAAAATATCCATGTTTTACTAAATGTTACTTTAATTTTATCAATGGTTAACATTATGGATATGTTATTTTCGGTTTTTTTTGGATCTTTTGTTTTTTTAATTTTAATAGTCGAATGACAGCAATAATACATAAATAAAGAGAAACTGAAGTAACAATCCAGGTATAAATACCCACTTAAGATTAATGAACGCATCTAATCCACATCTTTTCTTCAGCAATGTCTGGCTGATGTTTACTTCTTAATCATGAAAGCCTGAGGAACAGATGCCATTGCTGGTCGCCCCGCTTTCTTGTAACCTTCTTCCCGTTGCACTACTGACAAAATCTGGAACCACTGAACTGGACTTCATATGAATGCTCATATTTCTAAAGACCCTTTACATGGCGTAACGCTTGAAATGCAGGTCAATGCACTGGTTGATCGTTATGGTTGGGCTGAGCTGGCGCAACGCATTAATATCAACTGCTTTAAAAATGAGCCGAGCGTTAAATCCAGTCTGAAGTTTCTGCGCCGCACGCCGTGGGCGCGGGCAGAAGTTGAAGCGCTGTACCTGGATTCACTGCATGACCTTGCCTCAAATAACACCACCGAACCGGCGTTCGATCCCTGGGCTAACAGCCGCAACAAGAAGAATTAAGAGCAAAATCTGATGTCAGCATCCGGTTTTATTTCAGCAAATTATCAGAAAAAACTGGCGAATATTCTCGCCCGTTCCCGAGCCAGGCTGCCGCGAACCAACATGAAATGGTTCGCGCTGCTCGTAGGCAGTATGTTGCTACTTGGCAGTTGTTCTTCACAGCCGCCCGGTTCAAAAATCACCCCACTGCCCCCGGTGGGCAATCCACAGCAGAGCAAGGGGCCGGTACGCGGTATATGGCTGGCAACGGTTTCGCGTCTTGACTGGCCGCCGATTTCATCCGTCAACATCAGCTCGCCTGCCGTTCGTATCAGCCAGCAGCAAAAGGCGCTGACGGACAAGCTGGATAACCTGAAACGTCTTGGTATTAACACCGTTTTTTTCCAGGTGAAGCCCGATGCCACTGCGTTGTGGCATTCTACAATCTTGCCGTGGTCAGATACCCTGACCGGTAAGATTGGTCAGGATCCGGGTTACGATCCGTTACGGTTTATGCTCGATGAAGCGCATAAACGCGGAATGAAAGTCCATGCCTGGTTTAACCCCTACCGCGTGTCCGTTAACACTAAACCGGCAACGGTTACCGAATTAAACAACACGCTGTCACAGACGCCTTCCAGCGTTTATGTCCTGCATCGGGACTGGATCCGTACCTCGGCCGAGCGTTTTGTGTTAGATCCCGGTATTCCCGAAGTGCGTGACTGGATAACCAGTATCGTGGCTGAAGTCGTTGAGAATTACCCGGTTGACGGCGTGCAATTCGATGATTACTTCTATACCGAGTCTCCCGGCTCTGCGCTCAACGACAGCCAGACCTTCAGAAGATACGGCCAGGGATTTGTCTCCAAAGCTGACTGGCGGCGCGATAACACGCAACGCCTGATCGCTCAGGTTTCACGAACCATCAAGAAACTCAAACCTGAAGTTGAATTTGGCGTCAGCCCTGCGGGCGTGTGGCGCAACCGTTCGCACGATCCGGCGGGCTCCGACACGCGCGGCGCGGCAGCCTATGATGAATCGTATGCGGACACCCGCCGCTGGGTGCAACAAGGCTTGCTGGACTACATCGCCCCGCAGCTGTACTGGCCTTTTGCCCGCGATGCGGCGCGTTACGATGTGTTGGCGAAATGGTGGGCAGATGTCGTCAAATCAACCAACACCCGCCTGTATATTGGGGTGGCGTTGTACAAAGTCGGTGAGCCGTCGCGAAAAGAACCTGACTGGACGGTCAAAGGCGGCGTGCCGGAGCTGAAAAAACAGCTCGATCTGAACGAGTCTGAACCGCACATTAACGGCACAATTTTGTTTCGCGAAGATTACCTTAATCAGCCGCAAACGCAGGAAGCCGTGACCTATATTCGCAGTCGTTGGGGGCGTTAATGGTCGTCCGTATTGGATTTATAACGCAAGAGCGTCCGGTAATACGGACGCTCTTAACCGATCCATCAGGCAACTGAAGGCTCAGGCAATCTGAATGATGAGACCAGCATCGCCAGCTGTTCCGCCTCCTCTTTCAGCGCCTGCGTTCGCGCGGCGGCATCATCTATTAACGAGGCGTTTTGCTGTACGGTGCTGTCCATTTCGGTAACGGCCAGCGTAACTTCGGAAACGCCCTTGCGTTGTTCTTCACCCGCAACGCGTATTTCCCCCATTAACTGACGTACCTGACGTACATTACTGACCAGTTCTCCCAGACGTTCGCCCGCATTGTGAATTTGCTGGCTTCCGCTACCTACATGAGAAACGGATTCATCGATCAATGCTTTTATTTCCTGCGCGGCGGTGGCGCTGCGCTGGGCCAGCGTGCGCACTTCGGAGGCCACAACGGCAAACCCTCTCCCGGCATCACCTGCTCTGGCGGCTTCAACCGCGGCATTCAGGGCGAGAATATTGGTCTGGAACGCAATGCTGTCGATAACCGCGACAATTTCCACCATTCTGCCGGATGAGGCACTGACGTTATCCATTGTAGAGATAACACCCTGCATAACATCGCCGCAGCGGTTGGCCGTTTGCGCGGTGCTATCAGAGAGTTCATCCGCCAGTTGTGTATTACTGGCATTTTGATGAACGGTCGCATTTAACTGTTCCATTGCCGCCGAACTCTCTTCCAGCGCAGCGGCCTGTTGCGTCACGCGAGATGAAAGTTCCATATTACTGTCTGCCAGGCTGACAGCGTTATTCGCCACCACTACGCTACTGCTTCTGACAGTGATCAGAATGGCTGAGATTTTATCGACGAACAGGTTAAACGCTTCGGCGATAGCAGAAATCTCATCTTTGCCACGCACATCCAGGCGACGGGTAAGATCGCCTTCTCCCTGCGCAATGTCATCGAGAGCCTGACGGGTATCATCGAGACGTGAAATCAGTCGGCGAACCACCAGCCAGGATCCCACCAGCAACAGGGTCATGATCGGGATCAACACTTCCAGCACGTCCTGCATCATCACTTTGGCAAGGCCGACGATACGCGATTCAGGCGTCGCAAGACCAACAACCCAACCGGTATCCGCCATCGGGAACAGCATCACCCGTGAAGCCGAATTCAGGACGTTATCATTTGCAAGCGTAATCGTTTTCACCCCGTCCGCTGGGCGCAGAGATTTCAGACCGTTTTCCACCGGGATAAGCCATTGCGCGCTTTGCGCCAGATCGTTAATGGTTTTATATTTCGCCAGGTCGGCCTGCGGGAAATAGAGGATTTGTCCCTGCTTGTCCACCACAAACGCGTAACCACCGGTGCTGTTTCCCTGCTGCTGCATGAAAGTGGCGACGTTATCCAGGCGAATATCGGTGGTGGCGACACCGGCAAACTTGCCCGCCAGTTGATAAGGTACACTGCACGTCACCATGTTGACGCCTGAACTGGCGTCCTGGTAGACATCAGACCATAAGCAACTGTTTTGTGAATGCCCTTTAGCATGCTGATACCAGTTTTCATTGTGGTATCCGCTTGACCCTTCGACGTTATAGTCGTTGGAATACACCAGTTTACCTTCAGCATTACGCGCCCAGAAAAAGCTTCTTTTCTCCACACCTGCGGTGAAAGCGTCTGGTTCTGGCCAGATGCCGCCGCCGGTAATAATCGAATCTTTATCTTCACCAATCAGATGCGGAACGACGCTTTGATAAAGAGATTCATCATTTGGCAGCACCTCAGCCAGTCGTGACAAGCTAACGGTCTCACCTTCAATTCGGGACAATACGGTACTCAACTGGCGGGTTAAACCTTGCCCTGTTTCTTCGATCAGGGCGGTGTTGATTTCAACGACGCGCGGTTGACCACGCCAGAGCATAATCACCACAATAACAAGGGTCGTGACTGCAAGCAGCAGAATGCCGCCGATGGTTAAACGCGTTGAAATACGAGTAGGATACCAGGCCATACAAACTCCTTCTGCAAAAGACTAACTTTTATCCAGTATCGGCACAGGCGTTTATATCTTTATAAAGTTTTCTTAAGTATCACAAAATAAATAGGTGACATTGTCACAAATAGCAAAACCCAGCACTTTGGCTGGGTTTTAATAATAACTTAATCTTATTTGGATAATTCTTTTTTGATTTCGTCTTTTATTTTGCTTAATTCGCTCTGCGGATGTTTTTTACAAAGTTCAACGGTCAGAGGAACTGCAGTAGTCACGGTTTCGTTATAGTCTACGTAATCGCCACCCTTGAAATCTTCATCTTCATTGAGCACCCAGAAAGCCACCGGGGCCATAGTTTGCGGGTTCAAATCAATAAACTCCTGGCAATTCATGCCTTTTGGAGTCACTTCAGTTTTAGCGTTATCAGTTGCTGCATTGACGCTGACACTGGTTAACAGCGCTGCGACCAGAATACCTGCTGTAGAAAGGGAGAATTTATTCATTGTAGTACTCCATTTATAATATAAATAATATCTACACTTGCGCTTCAAACCGTTAATGTAGTTCGCAAAAAATAATACCCCTAACGTCATAAGAATAAAGATTGCCACCATTGATATGGCTGAAATTTATATTTCACATTACTAATTCTGATGTCTGGGTGTAAAACGTGGCCACAATGTGATCGTTCCGACGAAATCAGCAGATTCATACCCCTCTTCCCCTGTCGCTGCACCAAAACTGAACTACGCTGCACAAATGTTGATCATTAGTTAACGGATATGTGCTGATTTTTAACAAAAATGGTCGGCGTGCCGCTGTTACCAACATGGCACGCGTCCTGCATTGTTAATTTGCTAACAGTGAACCGTACTCTGACAAACAATTAACAGCGAGAAGGTAATGACAGCGAAACCGGAGTTATTTACCCGCATAGAGCAGACCTTTAGCCAACTGACGCCCAGCGAAAAGCGCGTGGCCGGGTGGCTGTTAGCCCATGCTGTGCAGATCCCTTTTGAAACCGCGGATGGTATTGCTAAAGCAACCGGAACCAGCGGCATTACCGTTGGACGCTATCTGCGTAAACTGGGTTTTCGCAATCTGGAAGATGCAAAAGCCAGCCTGCGGGAGCTACCCGTCGTCGCCTATCAACCCTGGGGGATGAACGAGCGGCTGGACTCCTGGCACCAACAACAAAGCCTGCCAGATCGCGCGCAGCAGTCGCTGTTACTGGAAATCGACGCCATTACCTATGTCTATCAACTCGCGCAAGGCGAAACGTTTTTACGCATAGCGCAGCGGCTGGCGCATGCGGAAGCCGTGTATATCCTTGGGATCCAGTCCACCCGCGGGATCGCTAACGCCTTTTTCAGTCACCTGGAATACCTGCGGCCTAAAGTCAGCTACTCCGAAGGGCTTTCCGGCAGTTGGGTCGAGTCGCTGAATTCAGGATTCACCCAGCCTTACGTGGTGATCACCGATATGCGCGCCTATTCCGCTATCTCGCGACAATATTGCCGCGTTGCCACAGAACGCTGCATTCCGCTGGCGTTAATCACCGATGTGTGGTGCCCGTGGGCCAGAGACTATTCCATTGACTTACTTCAGGTGAAAACTGACACCGGACATTTCTGGGACTCACTGGCTCCGGTGAGCTGTCTGTTCAACTTATTACTCTCTGCGGTGGTGGCACAACTGGGTGGCTCCCTCGCAGAACGCCTGCAAACCAATCGCCAGTTACAACAACAATTTGGTCAATTCGAACAATAAACAGGAAACGTGCTATGTCAGAAACCCCAGAACTGGTCGATCTGTCGGTGATATTCCCGTCGCTGCATATCGATCTTAAATACGCTACGGCAGACAACATTACCGGCGCCCCTATCTACCGGGAAGCTCGTTGCCTGTTGCACACCGAGGCGGTCACTGCGCTGGCGAAAAGCATCAGTATTGCGCAACTGGCGGGCCTGAAACTTGTGGTATACGACGCGTATCGCCCGCAGCAGGCGCAGGCGGTGCTGTGGAATGCGTGTCCAGATCCTCAGTATGTTGTTGATGTGGCGATAGGATCCAATCACAGCCGCGGGACGGCCATTGACGTTACGCTAATGGACGATCGTGGCAATCTTCTCGATATGGGCGCGGGCTTTGATGAGATGCACGACCGTTCCCATGCCTGGCACCCTTCTGTTCCTCCGGCTGCGCAGCGCAACCGCCTGCTGCTCAATGCCATTATGTTCGGTGGCGGTTTTGTCGGTATCAGCAGCGAGTGGTGGCATTTTGAATTACCTGATGCCGCCCGCTATCCGCTGCTTGACGATCAGATAGATTGTTACACTGTCACACCCATAACAACACAACATTCCCTTTAATTCTGGAGCCTGGTTATGAAGACTACACTTGCGTTAAACGCGTTTTTTCGCCCCGCTCTGATAGCCGTTGCGCTGGCGTTTGCCCTGCCCGCTGCGCAGGCCGCCGTTCCCAAAGATATGCTGGTGATCGGCAAAGCTGCCGACCCGCAGACGCTCGATCCCGCCGTGACCATCGATAACAACGACTGGACGGTCACCTATCCCTCTTATCAGCGGCTGGTTCAGTACAAAACGGATGGCGGTAAAGGCTCCACGGAAGTTGAAGGCGATTTGGCCAGCGGCTGGAAGGCCTCTGACGACCAGAAAGAGTGGACGTTTATCCTGAAAAACGATGCCAAATTCGCCGACGGAACGCCGGTGACGGCTGATGCGGTAAAGCAATCTTTTGAACGCCTGCTCAAAATCGGCCAGGGGCCTGCAGAAGCGTTCCCAAAAGATCTGAAGGTCGAGGCTATCGATAACAATACGGTGAAGTTTACCCTCAGCCAGCCATTTGCGCCGTTCCTGTATACGCTGGCCAATGACGGGGCCTCAATTATTAACCCGGCCGTCTTAAAAGAGCATGCCGCAGACGATGCCCGCGGATTCCTGGCGCAGAACACGGCAGGCTCCGGTCCCTTCATGCTCAAAAGCTGGCAAAAGGGACAGCAGTTAGTGCTGGTTCCTAACCCATATTATGCCGGTGCAAAACCGCCGTTTAAGCGGGTTTCGGTAAAAATCATCGGTGAAAGCGCCTCTCGCCGTCTGCAATTGTCGCGGGGTGATATCGACATTGCTGATGCGCTTCCGGTTGACCAGCTTGCCGCCTTAAAACAGGAAGGCAAAGTTAACGTGGCGGATTATCCCTCGTTGCGCGTGACCTATCTGTATCTGAATAACAGTAAAGCGCCGCTCAATCAGGTGGATTTACGCCGCGCCATCTCGTGGGCCACCGATTATAAAGGCATGGTAAACGGGATCCTGAGCGGCAACGGTAAGCAAATGCGGGGTCCGATCCCTGAAGGCATGTGGGGTTTTGACGACAAGGCCATGCAGTACAGTTTCGATGAAGCCAAAGCGAAAGCGGCGTGGGACAACGTTGCCACCAAACCTGACAGCCTGAGCTTCCTGTACTCGGATAATGATCCCAACTGGGAACCTATCGCGCTCGCGACCCAGGCAAGCCTTGGCAAACTGGGCATTAAGGTGAAGCTGGAAAAACTGGCGAACGCCACCATGCGTGACCGCGTGGGCAAAGGAGATTACGACATTGCCATTGGCAACTGGAGCCCAGATTTCGCCGATCCGTACATGTTTATGAACTACTGGTTTGAGTCAGATAAGAAAGGCTTGCCGGGTAACCGTTCGTTCTATGAAAACGGTGAGGTCGATAAGCTACTGCGTAGCGCGCTGGCCACGACCGATCAGGTTGCCAGAACCAATGACTACCAGCAGGCGCAAACTATCGTGATTGATGAAGCCGCCTACGTCTATTTATTCCAGAAAAACTATCAGTTGGCGATGAACAAAGACGTCAAAGGATTTGTATTCAACCCCATGCTGGAACAGGTCTTCAATATCTCCACCATGAGTAAATAAGCCACGTTAATGCGGAGCCGCTCTGGCTCCGCAAGGGGAAGCTAATGACGTTCTGGAGCATTTTACGCCAGCGATGCTGGGGACTTATTTTGGTGGTTATCGGTGTTTGCGTAATCACTTTTATTATTTCGCACCTGATACCTGGCGACCCCGCGCGGCTATTGGCGGGCGATCGCGCCAGTGATGAAATTGTCGAAAATATTCGCCAACAGTTGGGGCTGAACCAGCCGCTGTATGTCCAGTTTTTTCGCTATGTCAGCGACATTTTTCACGGTGATTTAGGCACTTCTATTCGCACCGGACGTCCGGTGCTGGATGAGCTGCGCATCTTCTTCCCCGCCACCCTTGAGCTGGCTTTCTGCTCCTTGTTGCTGGCGCTGGTTATCGGTATTCCTTTGGGCATTTTATCTGCGGTCTGGCGCAACCGCTGGCTTGATCACCTCGTTCGCCTGATGGCGATCACCGGTATCTCCACGCCAGCATTTTGGCTGGGGCTGGGGGTGATTGTGCTGTTTTATGGTCATCTGCAAATTTTACCCGGCGGTGGACGTTTAGACGACTGGCTGGATCCGCCAACTCACGTCACCGGGTTCTATCTGATTGATGCACTGCTGGAAGGCAATGGCGAAGTCTTTTTCAATGCGCTTCAGCACCTGATCCTGCCATCACTGACGCTGGCCTTTGTGCACCTGGGGATCGTTGCCCGCCAGATTCGCTCCGCCATGCTGGAGCAACTGAGTGAAGATTACATTCGCACCGCTCGCGCCAGCGGGTTGCCAGGCTGGTACATCGTGTTGTGTTACGCGTTGCCAAATGCGCTTATCCCCTCGATAACCGTTCTCGGCCTGGCATTGGGCGATCTGCTCTACGGTGCGGTGCTGACTGAAACGGTCTTCGCCTGGCCGGGAATGGGCGCCTGGGTGGTGACGTCGATTCAGGCGCTCGACTTCCCGGCGGTAATGGGATTTGCCGTGGTGGTCTCTTTCGCCTATGTGCTGGTTAACCTGGTGGTGGATTTACTCTACTTGTGGATCGATCCACGAATTGGACGCGGAGACGCACAATGATGCTCACACAAGAAACGCCAGCCGCGCCTCAGACAGCACGCCGTCGCACGGACTGGGCTAAACTGTTCTGGATGATGAAAAGCAGCCCGCTGACGCTGGTTGGCGGGGTCATCATTGTGTTGATACTGCTGCTGATGGTGTTGTCGCCGTGGATAACCCCTCACGACCCTAATGCCATCAATTTGAGTGCGCGCCTGCTGCCCCCGTCAGCCGCTCACTGGTTTGGTACCGATGAAGTCGGCCGCGATCTGTTCAGCCGCGTTCTGGTGGGTAGCCAACAATCGGTCGTTGCGGGGCTGGTCGTGGTGGGTATCGCCGGGGGATTGGGTTCGCTGCTGGGCTGTTTGTCTGGCGTCATGGGCGGACGCGCCGATGCAATTATTATGCGAATAATGGACATTATGCTGTCCATTCCCTCGCTGGTGCTGACGATGGCGCTGGCCGCCGCGTTGGGTCCAAGCCTGTTTAACGCCATGCTGGCGATTGCTATCGTACGTATTCCGTTTTATGTGCGCCTCGCACGCGGTCAAACGTTAGTAGTGCGCCAGTTTACCTATGTGCAGGCGGCGCGGACCTACGGCGCATCACGCTGGCATCTGATTAGCTGGCACATTTTACGTAACTCTCTGCCCCCGCTAATTGTGCAAGCGTCGCTGGATATCGGCAGTGCGATCCTGATGGCCGCCACGCTCGGATTTATCGGTCTGGGCGCACAGCAACCCAGCGCTGAATGGGGAGCGATGGTCGCAATAGGCCGTAATTATGTGCTTGATCAGTGGTGGTATTGCGCTTTCCCAGGCGCCGCCATTCTGATTACCGCCGTGGGCTTTAATCTCTTTGGCGATGGTATTCGCGATCTGCTTGACCCGAAAGCCGGAGGAAAACAGTCATGACACAACCCGTGCTGGAAATCGAAGATTTGCATTTGAGTTTTCCCGGCTATAAAGCTGACGTGCATGCGCTTAACCATGTATCGCTGCATATCAACCGCGGAGAAATCGTTGGCGTGGTTGGTGAGTCCGGTTCCGGTAAGTCCGTAACGGCCATGCTCACCATGCGTCTGCTGCCGGAAGGCAGTTATCATATCCACCAGGGACGCGTTTCGCTGCTGGGGGAAGATGTGCTTAATGCCAGCGAGAAGCAAATGCGCCAATGGCGCGGCGCACGCGTAGCGATGATCTTTCAGGAACCCATGACGGCGCTGAATCCGACCCGACGCATCGGTCAGCAAATGGTGGAGGTTATCCGCCATCATCAGGCGTTAAGCCGCACGGATGCCCGTCAGAAAGCTATTGCTTTACTCCAGGAGATGCAAATCCCGGACGCGGCGGAAGTCATGAAGCGTTTCCCGTTTGAGCTTTCCGGCGGGATGCGCCAGCGCGTAATGATAGCGCTGGCCTTTTCGTGTGAACCGGAGCTTATCATTGCCGATGAACCGACCACCGCTCTGGACGTCACGGTGCAACTGCAGGTGCTGCGTTTGCTGAAGTTAAAAGCGCGAGCCAGCGGGACAGCCGTGTTATTTATCAGCCATGATATGGCAGTGGTTTCACAGTTATGCGACCGGTTGTACGTCATGTATGCCGGAAGCGTGATTGAGAGTGGCCCAACGCAAACCGTTATTCAACGCCCGACGCATCCCTATTCCATTGGTCTGCTGAAATGCGCGCCGGAACACGGCGAGCCGCGCGCATTGCTGCCCGCCATTCCCGGCACCGTGCCGAACTTAACCTGCTTACCGACGGGATGCGCGTTTCGCGAGCGCTGCTTTGCCGCTGGCCCCCGTTGTGAAGAAACACCTGCGTTACGCAGTCAGGGAGGCGGGGATCAACAATCTGCCTGCTGGTATCCGCAACTGGAGACAACACATGTCTGATTTTTTACTGGCGCTGCAGAATGTTCATGTCAACTTCCCTGCGCGTAAAAACTGGCTCGGCAAGGTAACGGAACGGGTGCATGCCCTCAATGGTCTGGATTTACAGATCCGTCAGGGGGAAACGCTGGGGATTGTTGGCGAGTCCGGTTGTGGAAAGAGTACGCTGGCGCAACTGCTGATGGGGATGCTGAAACCCAGTCAGGGCAACTATGCGCGCCGTGGTGACAAGCAGCATACCGGTATGCAAATGGTCTTTCAGGATCCCCTTTCATCGCTGGATCCGCGCTTACCGGTATGGCGGATTATCACCGAACCGGTGTGGATCCAAAAACGTCCTGCAGAACGTGAGCGCCGTATGCTTGCTGAAGATTTGGCGCGACAAGTGGGAATTCGTCCTGAATATCTCGACCGCCTGCCGCATGCGTTTTCCGGTGGACAGCGCCAGCGTATTGCCATCGCCCGGGCGTTGTCATCAGAGCCGGACGTGATTGTGCTTGATGAACCTACTTCGGCGCTGGATATCTCCGTGCAGGCACAAATTCTCAATCTGCTGGTGTCATTGCAGGCGCGCAGAAACCTGACCTACGTGCTGATCTCGCACAACGTGTCGGTGGTCCGCCATATGAGCGACCGCGTGGCGGTGATGTACCTCGGGCAAATTGTTGAGCTGGGCGATGCGCAGCAGGTACTCACGCAGCCCGCCCATCCCTACACGCGATTATTGCTGGATTCGGTCCCTAAAACGGGAGCACCGCTGGCGGAGGATTTGGTGTTACGGAAAACCGAACTACCGGGGAACCGAACGCTGCCCCAGGGTTGTTTTTTCCGTGACAGATGCCCACTGGCGACCAGCGGCTGTGAGAAGAAACAGGCATTGCTGAAAAGTGATAGCGGTGGTGAAGTTCGCTGCTGGCGGGCAGTTGCATGAGCTGAACGGTTGGCGTATTGCGTGAGAGTCAGGTGCAATACGCCTTTTTCAGGGAATCCACCAGCACTTCAGAAGCGGTAGATAACTTATGATGCGCCGAACGCAAAACGCCGATCCGACGCTGGATCACCGGCGTATCCAGATCGATACAGGTTGCGCCCAGCTCTGTCATTTGCGTACGGCACAATGCGGGCACGGCGCTGCCGCCCAGTCCGCTCGCCACCAGGCGACCAACCGTCACCAGTTGATGGCTCTCCAGCGCCACCTCCAGCGTATGCCCACTTTGCACCAGCTGTTCTTCCAGCATCAGGCGCACGGCAGAAGGACGTTGCAGGGTGATAAAATCCAGCGTCAGTAACTCGCGCCACGCAATACGATCCCGGCCCGCCAGTTTGCATGTCGGCGGAACAATCGCGATAAAACGATCCACGCCGAGCGGGGTGAAATGCAGATGCCCTGCAGAGTCCGGCTCAAAAGCAATGCCCATCTCCACCCGCCCTTCACTGACCATCTCAATCACTTGTTCGTTAATCACGTCATGTACCGTTACGTTGATCCCTGAGTAGGAATCACGAAACGTTTTCAGTACCGATGGCAGGACGTTAGCGGCGAATGAGGGCATGGCGGCAATAGAGATTTTCCCGCGCTGCAGCGTAAAGCGCTGGCGCATTGCCTCTTCCGTATTCTCCCAGTCCGCCAGCAGCTGTCGCCCCATGTTGAGCAGCGTTTCCCCCTCCTGCGTCAGAGTCACTTTGCGGGTGGTTCTCAACAGTAACGCCCCGCCCAGTGAATCCTCCAGTCCTTTAATCGCCAGGCTTAAAGCGGGTTGCGACATATTCAGTCTTTCACTGGCATGAGCAAAATTCAGAGTGTGAGCTACCGCTAAAAACGCGCGTAACTGTTTGATGCTCATTCCCATTTCGCATTCCTTTAACTTGTTGAATACCTTTAATTAACATTAAATTGATAAAAAAACCCAATGAGTGAGTCACAAATTTAAAATTAACAAATCATTTTTCACCCCCAATGATGTCGGCAAGGACAACAGGAGGGGCAAGTGTATGGCTGGACTGGATAAACGGGTTGCCACCTATCAAGAGGCGCTGGAAGGACTGACCGATAACATGACGCTGCTGGCGGGCGGTTTTGGCTTATGTGGGATCCCTGAGAACCTGATTGCCGAAGTACGCCGTCGGGAGGTTCAGGGGCTTACGGTTGTGTCAAACAACTGCGGCGTGGATGGTTTTGGCCTTGGCGTTCTGCTGGAAACGCGCCAGGTACGCAAAGTGGTCGCATCTTATGTAGGTGAAAACGCCCTGTTTGAGCAGCAGGTTCTCAGCGGTGAACTGGAAGCTATCCTGACGCCGCAAGGCACGCTAGCAGAGCAGTTGCGCGCGGGCGGCGCGGGGATCCCGGCATTCTTTACCGCGACCGGATACGGAACCCCGGTCGCGCAAGGGAAAGAAGTTCGCGAGTTTGCCGGACGCCCTTACATCTTAGAGCAGGCGATAACCGGTGATTTTGCGTTGGTTAAAGGCTGGAAAGCCGACTGGTACGGCAACGTTATTTATCGCCACACCGCACAAAATTTTAATCCGCTGATGGCCGCCGCTGGGCGTATTACCGTCGTGGAAGTTGAAGAAATTGTCCCTCCCGGAGAGCTGGACCCCGCCGCAATTCACACCCCCGGAATTTACGTTAACCGCATTATCCAGGGGCAGTTTGAAAAACGTATTGAACAACGCACCCTGCGCCAGAAAGGAGCCTGACCATGTTAACGCGTGAACAAATGGCGATGCGTGTCGCCCGCGAGCTGCGAGACGGTTATTACGTCAACCTTGGGATTGGTATTCCTACTCTGGTGGCGAACTACATTCCTGAAGGCATGGACGTAATGCTGCAATCGGAAAACGGCTTGCTGGGTATGGGCCCGTTTCCCACGGAAGATGAAATTGATGCTGACATGATCAACGCCGGGAAACAGACCGTGACGGCGTGCAAAGGCGCGGCAATCTTCGACTCGGCGCAATCCTTCGCCATGATCCGCGGCGGTCACGTCGACCTGACGGTGCTCGGCGCGTTTGAAGTGGATGTTAACGGCAATATCGCCTCATGGATGATCCCCGGAAAAATGGTGAAAGGCATGGGCGGCGCGATGGATTTGGTTGCCGGAGCCGACAACATCATCGTGGTGATGACGCATGCCTCTAAAAGCGGCGAGTCGAAACTGCTTCCCGCCTGCACCCTGCCGCTGACCGGCGTGGCCTGTATTAAACATGTGCTTACCGATCTGGCGCTGCTGGAGATTGCCGACGGGGCGTTCATTCTGCGCGAGCGAGCGCCGGGCATCAGCGTGGATGAGATTGTCGCCAGAACCGCCGGCAAGCTGATCGTTCCCGAAAATGTCCCCGAAATGCACTTTAGCTGAGGAGCTGACCATGCAGGATGTTGTTATTGTCGCGGCAACGCGCACCCCAATTGGCAGTTTTCATGGCGCGCTGGCGCCGCTTTCCGCGGTTGAACTAGGTTCAGTGGTGATCCGTTCGCTGCTGGAAAAAACCGCCGTGGCACCTGAGCAAATTGATGAAGTGATCTTCGGCCAGGTTCTGACGGCTGGCTGCGGCCAGAACCCTGCCAGGCAAACGGCGTTACGCGCAGGACTGCCGTTCACCACGCCCGCGTTAACCCTGAATCTGGTGTGCGGCTCGGGCATGAAGGCGGTGCATCAGGCGGTCCAGGCGATTCGCTGCGGCGATGCGCAAATTGTGATTGCCGGTGGGCAGGAGAGCATGAGCAATGCGCCCTATTTCCTCGACGGCGCCCGGGCGGGACTGCGGCTCGGTCATGCCAGCATGAAAGACAGCGTGGTGCATGACGGTCTGTGGGATGCGTTTAACGACTATCACATGGGGATTACCGCGGAAAATCTGGCGGATAAGTTCGTGATCGGTCGCGAGCAGCAGGACGCCTTTGCCCTGCGCTCACAGCAAAAAGCGGCCGCCGCCATTGAAGCCGGTCGTTTTAGCGCGGAAATCACGCCAGTCAGCGTCCCGCAGGGCAAAAAACAGCCGCGTGTCGTGGATCGTGACGAACAGCCTCGTCCGGATACGCAGGCTGAAAAGCTGGCGCAGCTCAAACCAGCGTTTCGCCCAGGTAACGGCACGGTGACCGCCGGGAATGCCTCTTCAATCAACGATGGCGCCGCCGCGGTGATGTTGATGAGCGCCGCCAAAGCAGCAGAACTCAATCTGCCGGTTCTTGCCAGAGTGGCGGGCTACGCTGTCTCCGGCGTCGACCCTGCGATTATGGGCATTGGGCCGGTAGAGGCATCACTTCAGTGCCTGAAGCGAGCTGGCTGGACGTTGAATGATGTCGATCTCATTGAAGCCAACGAAGCCTTTGCCGCGCAAGCGCTGGCGGTTGGCGAATCCCTGAACTGGGACAGCAATCGGGTGAACGTAAACGGCGGCGCGATTGCACTGGGCCATCCCATTGGCGCGTCAGGTTGCCGAATTCTGGTGACTTTGCTGCACGAAATGGCCCGCCGTAACGCCGCCAAAGGGCTGGCTACGCTGTGCGTAGGCGGCGGTCAGGGGGTGGCGCTGGCGGTTGAGCGCCCGCAGGAGGTATCTCATGAAAACTAAGCATATCTGCGTACTGGGCGCGGGTTTAATGGGTGTCGGTATTGCCACCCACTTCGTCCGTTATGGTCACGATGTCTGGCTGTACGACACCGATAGCAACCGTATTGCAGATATTGGCGCAGTTGCCAGCGGTATTCTGGATGAACTGATTGCCACCGAACAGTTTCCTGCAGGCGACAAAGCACAGGCTGTGAGTCGTCTGCATGGTACTACCTCGCTGCACGATATTGCCGCGTGCGGGTTACTGATCGAAGCCATCCCGGAGCGACTCGAACTCAAGCACGCGTTGTATGCGCAACTGGAAGCATTGATCGCGCCTGAGGCCGTCATTGCCAGTAACACCAGCGGCCTGCCGCCGGATGCGCTGGCAGAGAAGCTCGCCCATCCTGAGCGGTTGTTAATCGCCCATTTCTGGCACCCGCCGCATTTTATTCCGCTGGTTGAGATTGTACCCGGCACGGCCACGAAGCCGGAATATCTGCAGGAGCTGCAACAACTGCTGCTTTCGATGCAACTGGAAGCCGTCGTGCTCGACCGCGCCGCGCCGGGGTTTGTCGGTAATCGCCTGCAGTTCGCTCTGCTGCGTGAAGCGTTGCATATCGTAAAAAGCGGGATCGCCAGCGCAGAGGTGGTGGATCAGGTAATGCGCGCCTCGCTCGGTCGTCGCTATGCGATGGTCGGTCCGCTGGAGGCGGCGGATATGACCGGACTTTCTACGGTACAGGACATTTGTCAGCATCTGCTACCGGAGCTGGCAACCGGGATCGACATGATGTCTCTGGTCGCTGACAAGGTGGCTAACGGTGATACCGGTTTGCGCAGCGGCCAGGGATTTTATCGCTGGGATGATTCGCGCAAGGAATATATCCAGCAACGCAGAGAGCATCAGCTGCGCTTTGCCCTGAAACCGTAACTTCTCTTTCTGTACCCCACTATAACAATGATATTGAGGAGTCATGATGAGTGTATTAATCGCCCTGGCAGCGTTGGGCCTGCTGATGCTGGCAGCCTATCGCGGATATAGCGTCATCCTGTTTGCCCCCATCGCGGCATTAGGTGCTGTATTGCTCACCGAACCCAGCGCCGTCGGCCCTGCCTTCACCGGCCTGTTTATGGAAAAAATGGTCGGTTTTGTGAAGCTTTACTTCCCGGTGTTCTTACTGGGCGCTGTGTTTGGCAAGTTAATCGAGTTATCGGGTTTTTCTCGCTCCATCGTTGCCGCCGCCATCAACATTCTCGGGCGTCGTCACGCCATCCCTGTGATTGTGCTGGTGTGTGCACTGTTGACCTACGGCGGCGTATCGCTGTTCGTGGTGGCATTTGCGGTGTATCCGTTTGCGGCGGAGCTGTTCCGTCAGAGTAATATTCCGAAGCGCCTGATCCCGGCCACCGTTGCGCTGGGCGCGTTTTCCTTCACCATGGACGCTCTGCCAGGCACGCCGCAGATCCAGAACATTATTCCGACCAGTTTCTTTGGAACTAACGCCTGGGCCGCGCCCTGGCTGGGTTTGATCGGCTCTCTGTTTATCATCGTTGTCGGTCTGGTTTATCTCGAGCGCCAGCGTCGTAAAGCGCAGGCAAAGAATGAAGGGTACGGCACTGAACTGTTAAACGAGCCGGAAACGCCGGATAACATTAACCTGCCGAACCCGATAATTGCTATCTCTCCGCTGATCCTGGTTGGCGTTTTTAACCTACTGTTTACCCACTGGATCCCGCAATGGTATGGCGCTACGCATCAACTGGAACTTCCGGGCCTTGCCAAACCGATTACCACCGAAGTCGGTAAAATCACCGCTATCTGGGCGGTAGAAGCGGCGCTGATTTCTGGGATCCTGCTGGTGGTGCTCTTCGGCTATCGCAACATTAAAGGTCGCCTGGCGGAAGGGAGCCGAACGGCGGTTGGCGGCGCGATCCTCGCGGCCATGAACACCGCATCAGAATACGGTTTTGGCGCAGTGATCGCCGCCCTGCCAGGTTTCCTTGTGCTGTCAAAAGCGCTGGCGGCCATTCCCGACCCGCTGCTCAATGAGGCTATCAGCATCACCACGCTTGCCGGGATCACCGGCTCGGCGTCTGGCGGGATGAGTATTGCCCTCGCCGCCATGTCTGACACTTTTATTGCCGCCGCCCATGCCGCCAATATTCCCCTCGAGGTCTTCCACCGCGTGGCGTCAATGGCCAGCGGTGGTATGGATACCCTGCCACATAACGGTGCGGTCATTACCCTGCTGGCCATAACCGGTCTTAGCCATCGTCAGGCGTACGGCGGGATATTCGCCATTACCGTAATTAAAAGTCTGGCCGTGCTGTTTGTTATCGGCGTCTTCTACACCACCGGAATTGTTTAAGGAGAATCATCATGAACTTAACGGGAAAAACCGCTCTGGTTACCGGCTCTACCAGCGGTATTGGATTAGGCATCGCACAGGTGCTGGCGCAAGCGGGCGCTACCCTGATCCTTAACGGATTTGGTGATGTGGAAGCCGCCAAAGATGCCATTGCACAATATGGCAAAACGCCAGGCTATCATGGCGCGGACCTGAGCGATGAAGCGCAAATTGCCGACATGATGCGCTATGCCGATAGCGAATATGGCGGTGTGGATATTCTGGTCAACAATGCCGGGATCCAGCATGTTTCACCGGTGGAGACCTTCCCGGTTGATAAATGGAACGCGATTATCGCCATTAACCTCTCTTCTGTCTTTCACACCACGCGCCTGGCGCTTCCCAGCATGCGAACGCGTAACTGGGGACGCATCATCAATATCGCTTCTGTTCATGGTCTGGTGGCCTCAAAAGAGAAATCCGCCTATGTGGCGGCGAAGCACGGCGTGGTGGGATTAACCAAAACCATTGCGCTGGAGACCGCGCAGACGGGTATCACCTGCAATGCGCTGTGCCCCGGTTGGGTGCTTACGCCGTTGGTCCAGCAGCAAATCGATAAACGTATTGCCGAAGGCGCTGAGCCTGACGCCGCGCGTGACGCCCTGCTGGCGGAAAAACAGCCGTCGCGCGAATTCGTCACGCCGCAACAGTTGGGTGAGCTTGCGCTATTTTTGTGCTCAGACGGGGCGTCGCAGGTGCGTGGCGTGGCGTGGAATATGGATGGCGGCTGGGTGGCGCAATAAAGATATCTGGTGCCGGATAAGACCCCGTCGCATCCGGCACACCTTTTTTACGATTTTAACTGATAATCCAGCGTGATTTCCGCGTTCAGTACCTGTGATACCGGGCAGCCGGCTTTTGCTTTCTGGATGATGCCGTCAAACGTGGCGGCATCTATCCCCGGGACGCTCACCTGACTGTGTAGCGCGACTTTGGTGATAGCAAATCCGGCATCCACTTTATCCAGAGAAACATCGGCAGTGGTATCAATGGCATCTGGGGTAAAACCCGCTTCGCCCAGCATGAGCGAAAGCGCCATTGAGAAGCAGGCTGCATGCGCCGCGCCAATCAACTCTTCAGGATTGGTGCCTTTCGCCCCTTCAAATCGGGTATTAAACCCATACGGTTGCTGATTCAACACCCCACTTTCGGTCGACACGGTACCTTTACCGCGCTTAATGTCGCCTTCCCAGTGTGCCTGACCTTTCTTATGGATAGTCATTACCGCTCTCCTGTGTTGTCGTTGGAGTTACAAGTATAGGACGGCTGAGAAAAAGCATGGCACATACGGGATAGTTCTCATTTGCCGCTTAAGCATTGACCTTTCAGCTGAAATGACCGACCATCCAGAAAGCCGCTATTTTTAACATCGGCTTTCTATCAGGTTGTATTTCGTCCGTTCTCATACGGACTCGCCCTTGAAACCAGTAACAGGATTAAGGAGTTAGAATGAAATCGAACCGTCAGGCCCGTCATATTCTCGGACTGGACCACAAAATCTCAAACCAACGCAAAGTCGTGACCGAAGGTGACAAAACCAACGTGGTCAATAATCCTACCGGAAGAAAGCGCCGCGCTGACGGCAAATAGCCTTTCGCACGTCTGACTGAATAACGAGATAAACACCATTGCAACCGCAGTGGTGTTTTTGCTTATAAAACCCCTTAACCCATTCACAATGCTTTATACTTCGGCCGTTTCCCTGGCGGACAGGCCACATACGATCATAAAGAGTGCCAGGGACGGTTATTCAAAAAAGAGTGAGTGACATGGAAAACGAAACTAAAAAACTGCGTTCCCTTTACATCCCCTACGCTGGCCCGGTTCTGCTGGAATTCCCTTTACTGAATAAAGGGAGTGCTTTCAGTGCCGAAGAACGCCGTAACTTCAACCTGCTGGGGTTACTGCCGGAAGTGGTCGAGACGATTGAAGAACAGGCTGAACGCGCCTGGATCCAATATCAGGGATTCAAAACCGAAATCGATAAACATATTTACCTGCGCAACATCCAGGACACCAACGAAACCCTGTTTTACCGGCTGGTGCATAATCACCTTGATGAGATGATGCCGGTTATCTATACCCCAACGGTTGGCGCGGCCTGTGAGCGTTTCTCCGAGATTTATCGTCGCGCGCGCGGCGTCTTTATCTCTTATCAGAACCGCCACAATATGGACGATATCCTGCAAAACGTTCCTAACCACAATATCAAGGTCATCGTTGTCACCGATGGGGAACGTATTTTGGGTCTTGGCGATCAGGGGATCGGCGGGATGGGTATTCCAATCGGTAAACTGTCGCTGTATACCGCGTGTGGTGGGATCAGCCCGGCCTACACCCTGCCGGTGGTACTGGACGTCGGAACCAACAACCAGCAACTGCTCAACGATCCGCTGTATATGGGCTGGCGTAATCCGCGTATCACCGATGATGAATACTACGAATTTGTCGATGAATTCATCCAGGCCGTGAAGCATCGCTGGCCGGACGTGCTGTTGCAGTTTGAAGACTTCGCACAGAAAAACGCCATGCCGCTGTTGACCCGCTATCGCGATGAAATTTGCTCGTTTAACGACGATATTCAGGGTACCGCTGCGGTAACCGTTGGCACGCTGATTGCGGCCAGCCGTGCGGCCGGTAGCCAGTTAAGCGAACAGAACATTGTCTTCCTCGGGGCAGGTTCCGCCGGTTGCGGAATTGCCGAGCAGATCATCGCGCAAATCCAGCGTGAAGGTTTAAGCGAAGAAGCGGCGCGTCAACGCGTGTTTATGGTCGATCGCTTCGGCCTGTTAACCGATAAGATGCCGAACCTGCTCTCTTTCCAGACCAAACTGGTGCAAAAACGCGAAAATCTGCAGCACTGGGATACGCAAGAAGATGTGCTGTCGTTACTCGATGTGGTACGCAACGTTAAGCCGGACATCCTGATTGGTGTTTCCGGACAGACCGGCCTGTTTACCGAAGAGATCATTCGCGAAATGCATAAGCATTGCCCGCGTCCGATCGTCATGCCGCTGTCTAACCCGACTTCCCGCGTAGAAGCCACGCCACAGGATATTATCGCCTGGACCGAGGGTAACGCGCTGGTTGCGACCGGTAGCCCGTTCGCACCGGTACTGTGGAAAGAGAAAATCTATCCCATTGCCCAATGTAACAACGCCTATATCTTCCCGGGTATTGGTCTGGGGGTAATTGCCTCTGGCGCATCGCGTATCACTGATGAAATGCTGATGTCGGCCAGTGAAACACTGGCGCAGTATTCACCGCTGGTGCTCAACGGCGAAGGACTGGTGTTACCTGAGCTGAAAGATATTCAGACCGTTTCCCGCGCCATCGCGTTTGCCGTCGGTAAAATGGCCCAGCAGCAAGGCGTGGCGGTGAAAACCTCCGCCGAAGCGCTGCAACAGGCGATTGACGATAATTTCTGGCAGGCAGAATACCGCGACTACCGTCGTACCTCTATCTGACGGTTTGCCCGGCGGCACGTTGCTGCCGGGCGCTCAGAACTTGCGCGACTGCGTGACTTACGATTACACTTTCACCATCGATTAACATTTGGAAAATAATAAGGAGGATACTTATGCTGTACTGTGAACGTTTTATCGTTTCACATGCTTTTGGCGATCGCCAGTGCTCAAGCGTTATCGGTATCGTGCTGCGATAACTTCTGCTTGAGCGAAGCTAACTTCTAAATCCCCTTCTCTCGGGCTTACCGGGTTATCGTCAGCGATGTTTGACGAGGCGTTTTTACGCCTGTAACTCTTGAGTAAGCAACAATGAGCACATTACTAACCGCACAATCCTTACACGTTGATACGGCATTCGGCACGCTATTCGACGATCTTTCCTTTACCCTGAAAAAAGGCGACCGCATCGGGCTTATCGGCTACAACGGCTGCGGCAAAAGCACGCTGTTAAAACTGCTCGATGGCACAATTTCGCCGACCAGTGGGGTTATCGCGCAGGCAAATCACTGCCATCTCGCCCGTGTAGAACAACATCTGCCTGACGAAATATTGCCGCTCACGCTGCAGGAAGCCGTTCTGGCTCAACTGCCCGAGCATGAACGCGCAGGTCAGCAGTGGCGAGTTGAAGCACTGCTCGCTGAAATGGGGTTCACGCCGGAGAATTTATCTCTGACAGCACACACGCTGAGCGGCGGCCAACACACGCGTCTGTTATTGGCGCGGGCGCTGATGCGAAACCCTGACCTGCTGCTGCTGGATGAGCCGGGTAACCACCTGGACTTGCCAACATTACTGTGGCTGGAACAGTTCTTACAAAACTGGTCTGGCAGTTTTGTGGTGGTTTCCCACGACCCGCAGCTGTTAGACGCGGTGACTCACGGAACCTGGATCCTGCGCGATCGAACTCTTCATGCCTTCGATCTGCCCTGTAGCGCAGCGCGTCAGGCTCTGGCAGAAAGAGACATCAGCGATGCTCTGCGCCATAAGGCTGAGCAAAAGGAGATAGACCGGGTGACCGCCAGCGCCAAACGGCTGGCTACCTGGGGGCGGGTCTACGACAACGAAGATCTTTCCCGCAAGGCCAAGCAGATGGAAAAGCAGGTACAGCGCCTGAAAGAGGTACAGACTGAAGTGACGTCAGGAAGTCAGTGGACACTAACATTGCAGGGAGATGCCCTGCGTGCGGATCGTTTGCTGGAGATGACTAATCTGTCCGTGGCCCCTGCTCCCGACGCCGATACGCTGTTTTCCATTGCCGGTCTCCGGTTAAAAAGCGGCGATCGCGTGGCGATTGTCGGGCGCAACGGTTGCGGGAAATCATCGTTGTTAAGGCTTATCTGGCAACAGTTTCACTCACAACTGGCATCACCTTCACTGGTGTTGCACCCGCGCGTTACGTTGGGGTATTACGACCAGACGCTGCACCAACTCGCAGATAATGATTCGTTATTTGACGCGCTGGAGCCGTTTGCTCCGCAGCCTGATATCCGCAAAATGGCGCTGATTAGCGCGGGTTTTCCGTGGGTTCGTCACGCGCAGCGGATCAGTTCCCTAAGCGGCGGTGAGCGCTCCCGGCTGCTGTTTGTTGGGCTAACGCTTGCGCGCTACAGCCTACTGATGCTCGATGAACCGACCAACCACCTGGATCTGGAAGGTAAAGAGGCGTTAGCAGAAACGCTGCAAAGCTATAACGGCGGCGTGTTGTTGGTCAGTCACGACCGTCAGCTTATTAGCCAAAGCTGTAACCGGTTTTGGTTGATCGACCACGGCGAACTCAGTGAATGGCACGATCTGGACGCGGTCAATGCGCGTATTCGGGAAACATCCTCGGAGATAACCGTTCCCAAAACGGTGGTCGATGCAAGAGCCGAAATAAGCGGTGACAGCGATGGATTGCTGGAACAACTTCTTGAGCTGGAGCAGCGTCTGGCTGACGATCTTGCCCGCAAGCCGAAACATCAAAAGCCGCTGTTACAGGCGCAATGGCGTGAGGAGATTGAGCGCCTGAACTCACAACTGGAGTAAACCGTATTGCCGGATGGCAGGCCTACATCAGCAAAATGCGCGTGTAGGCCCGTCATCCGGCTTATCGAAATATGACGTTTTTTTGGCAAAAAAATGGCGCTACTGGTGTAGCGCCATTACGATCAGGGCACGTCAGAAGTTAGTTAACCCCTTCCTCGCTCTCTTTTTTCGCTTCTTGTCGTTCAACTTCGCGATACCAGCGTGGGTGATGTTTCTTCGCCCAGCGACGGCTCACTTTCCCTTCGACCATGCCTTTAATCGATCCTTTCACCCAGAATGCCATATACATGTGGATGAGGATGGCGTGCATCAGGATAATCCCCGCAGCCGCATGGATAAGCAGGCTATAGCGCACGACCTGCATCGGGAAGAACTGCGCAAAGTACGGACGCCAGATAATGATGCCGGTGATCAGCAGCACGAAAATCATGCTCATGATCGACCAGAACATCATTTTCTGCCCGGCATTGTACTTACCCACGTCCGCCACTTTGTGTTCATTGCCTTTCAGCACTTCCACAATGTTTTTCAGCCACGGGATATCTTTTTTATCCGGGATGTTGTGGTGAACAAAGCGTACAAACATGAACATCAGTGCCACGAAGATCAGCAGTCCGAAGAACGGGTGCAAAATGCGCCCCATCTGCGGCGTACCGAAGGTCTGCGTCAGCCATTGCAGAGTCGGGAAGAAAAACGAAATCCCCGACAACGCCACCAGGAAGAAGCAGATCACCACCGTCCAGTGACAGGCGCGGTCGATAAACTTCGTGCGCACAATCATTTTCGACTTACTCATGATGATCCTCCTCGTCGTCGTCCACTTCCTTATTCGGACCGATACCAATGTAGTGGTAAATCAGTCCGGCGAAGGTGGCGATAAATCCGGCAGCGGCCAGCGGTTTCAGCGCCCCTTTCCACAGATTGATAGAGGTATCGATCTGCGGTTCTTTCGGCAGGCCGTGATACAGCTCCGGCTGGTTGGCATGATGCAGAACGTACATCACGTGCGTGCCACCCACACCTTCCGGGTTGTAAACACCGGCATGTTCATAACCGCGTGCTTTCAGTTTTGCCACACGTTGTTCGCCCATTTCCAGCATTTCCTGCTTGGTACCGAAATGGATTGCCCCGGTCGGACAGGTCTTCACGCAGGCAGGTTCCTGCCCGACGCTGACGCGGTCCACACACAGCGTACATTTATACACGCGGTTATCCTCTTTATTGAGGCGCGGAATATTAAATGGACACCCGGCAATACAGTAGCCGCAGCCAATGCAGTGCTCTGACTGAAAATCAACAATCCCGTTGGCGTACTGGATGATAGCCCCGGCAGACGGGCATGCCTTCAGGCAGCCCGGATCTTCACAGTGCATACAGCCGTCTTTACGAATCAACCACTCGAGCTTGCCGTTCTGTTCGGTTTCGGTAAACCGCATCACCGTCCAGGACTTGGCGCTAAGATCGGCAGGGTTGTCATACACCCCGACGCAGTGGCCGACTTCATCGCGGATATCATTCCACTCTGAACATGCCACCTGACAGGCCTTACAGCCTATGCAGGTGGAAACGTCGATCAGCTTCGCGACCTCAGCTTTGTAATCACGGGCCTGAGGCGGCGGCGTGATGGCGTTTGTTGCGGACCGTTTGATGATGTCCTGCGTTTCCATAGACATATGTTCGCCTCCCTTACGCCTTCTCGATGTTAACTAAAAACGCTTTGTATTCCGGCGTTTGCGAGTTTGCATCACCGACATTCGGCGTCAGGGTGTTGGCGATATAGCCTTTACGCGCGACTCCTTCAAAGCCCCAGTGGATCGGGATCCCAACCGTTTCAACCTGCTGACCGTTGACGTGCAGAGTACGCAGACGACGGGTAACCACGGCAACTGCGCGAATAAATCCACGCTTGCTGCTAACTTTGACGTGATCGCCGTTGGAGATCCCCTTCGCCGCCGCCAGCGTTTCGCTGATTTCCACAAACTGCTCTGGCTGAGCAATCGCATTCAGCAATGCGTGCTTGGTCCAGGTATGGAAATGTTCGGTCAGACGATAGGTCGTCCCGACGTACGGGAAGTCCTGTTTCGTGCCCATGCGTAACTTATCCGCTTCGTACAGACGCGCTGCCGGGTTGGAGATCACGTTCGGATGCAGCGGGTTCGTACCCAGCGGCGTTTCCATTGGCTCGTAGTGTTCCGGGAACGGACCTTCCGCCATCTTATCGATAGCGAACAGACGACCCAGCCCTTCCGGCTGCATAATAAACGGATTGGTGCCACTGCCCGGTGCTGCGGTGTTGAAGTCCGGGATATCGTTCCCCGTCCACTTCGTGCCGTTCCACTGGATCAGCATGCGTTTTGGATCCCATGGCTTACCTTGCGGGTCCGCCGAAGCGCGGTTATACAGCACGCGACGGTTTAACGGCCATGCCCAGGCCCAGCCCAGCGTATTACCGAGACCTGACGGGTCGGCGTTATCGCGATTGGCCATCTGGTTGCCCTGCTCGGTCCAGCTACCGGTATAAATCCAGCAGGACGATGACGTAGACCCATCATCGCGCAGAAGCGCAAAGCTGCTGAGTAACTGGCCTTTCTTCGCAACCAGCACACCGTTGGCATCATAGAGGTCTTCCAGCGCATAGCCGTTGTTCTCTTTTGCCACTTCCTCGGAGTGCGGTTCGTCCGGCTGCTTATAGTTCCAGCTCATTTTCAGCACGGGTTCTACGGCTTTACCGCCTTCAGTGCGATACATGTCGCGCAGACGGTGATAAATACCGGCCAGAATTTCGCCGTCGTTGCGGGCTTCACCCGGGGCATCTTGACCTTTCCAGTGCCACTGCAGCCAGCGACCGGAGTTGGCGATGGATCCGTCCTCTTCCGCAAAGCAGGTGGATGGCAAACGGAAGACTTCGGTCTGAATAGAAGCCGGATCAACGTCGTTTGATTCGCCGTGGTTCTGCCAGAACGTAGAGGTTTCGGTCACCAGCGGATCGATAATCACCAGATACTTCAGTTTGCTCAGGCACTGCACCACTTTGTTTTTGTCCGGGAAGGACGCGACCGGGTTAAAGCCCTGACAGATGTAGCCGGTGACTTTCCCGCTATCCATCATGTTGAAGTATTTGATGACGTCGTAGGACTGATCCCACTTCGGCAACCACTCAAAGCCCCAGTCGTTTTCTTTCTGCGCCGCATTGCCGTAGAAAGATTTCATCAGGCTGACGAAGAATTTCGGGTAGTTGCCCCAGTAGTTCACCTGATCGGCCAACGTCGCTTTTGGCGTGTTAGCGGCCAGATAGGTTTGCAGATCGGCCTGTTTCTCTGACGGCAGCGTCAGGTAGCCTGGTAGACTGGTAGAGAGCAGCCCTAAGTCGGTTAAACCCTGAATGTTGGAGTGACCGCGTAAAGCGTTGACCCCGCCACCTGCCATCCCCATGTTGCCGAGCAGCAACTGGATCATCGCCATGGTACGGATGTTCTGCGCCCCGACGGTATGCTGTGTCCAGCCCAGCGCATACAGGAACGTGGTGGTGCGATCCGCTGCGCTGGTGGAAGCCAGCACTTCGCACACTTTCAGGAAGTCTTCTTTTGGCGTACCGCAGATGTTTTCCACCACATCCGGCGTGTAGCGGGAAACGTGCTGTTTTAGCAGATTCCAGACACAGCGAGGATGGCTTAACGTTTCATCGCGTTTCGCGTAGCCGTTTTCATCGAACTGGTAGTTCCAGGACGATTTATCGTATTGGCGTTTTTTCGCGTCGTAACCGCTGAACAGGCCGTCTTCAAAAGCAAAATCATCCCGCACCAGCAGGCTGGCGTTGGTGTAATGCTTAACGTATTCAGCGTTGATTTTGTTGTTTTCAATCAGATACAGCAAGACGCCGGACAGGAACGTAATGTCCGTGCCGGAACGAATTGGCGCGTAAATATCCGCTACCGAGGCTGTACGTGTAAAACGGGGGTCAACAACAATTAGCGTGGCATCATTGTTGTTTTTAGCTTCCATCGCCCAGCGGAATCCCACCGGATGTGCTTCAGCGGCGTTACCGCCCATCACCATCACGACGTTGGCGTTTTTAATATCAACCCAGTGGTTGGTCATCGCACCGCGACCAAATGTTGGAGCAAGACTTGCTACCGTTGGTCCGTGTCAGACGCGCGCCTGGTTGTCTACTGCCAGCATGCCGAGTGAGCGCACAAATTTTTGCGTCAGCATGCCGGTTTCATTACTTGCCGCAGATGCGCACAGCATCCCGGTAGAAAGCCAGCGGTTTACCGTTACGCCCTGCTCATTCTTCTCAATAAAGTTGGCGTCGCGGTCAGTTTTCATCAGCTTCGCGATACGGGTAAAAGCCTCATCCCAGCTGATACGCTGCCATTTGTCGGAGCCTGGAGCGCGATATTCCGGGTAACGCAGACGGTTTTCACTGTGCACGTAATCCAGTAATCCTGCGCCTTTAGGGCATAATGCCCCACGACTCACCGGATGATCCGGATCCCCTTCAATATGGTAAATCGACTCTTTGGCGTTTTTTGCTCCATCTCCCAGGCTATACATTAATAGCCCGCAACCTACGGAACAGTATGTGCAGGTGTTTCGGATCTCTTTGGCGCGCAACAGCTTATAGTTTCGCGCCTGAGCCAGTGCCATTTTGGGTGCAAAACCCAGAGCGGCTACTGTTGTTCCCGCCATACCGCCCGCGCAGATTTTAAAAAATTGTCTGCGGCTGACGTCCATTGCTTTCCTCTTTTTTGCAGGGATTCGTACAGGAAATCTCTCAAATTGCGCCAGCGCGGCATGATTGAAAGATGACATGTACAACTTCGCGACGAAACTATCAGCTATATCCATATTTTTTTTGCGTCAAATCAATAACGAAACGGTTCCGCTACTAAATAGTGCACTTCGCTTAACCTTTGTACCCATAAGGGAGTAGACAAAAGGGAATTAATTAGCGCGCTACGGTGTAAAGGTGCTATACATTTCAGCTTAATTTTTGCCAGTACCATGGACAGACAATCAGCATGACAAAACAAAAAGCAACGTTAATTGGGCTTATTGCCATCGTGCTCTGGAGCACGATGGTCGGGCTTATTCGTGGGGTAAGCGAAGGACTGGGGCCGGCAGGCGGCGCGGCGATGATTTTTACATTAAGCGGCCTGTTGCTGATATTTACCGTCGGATTCCCAAATATCAGAAAAATTCCTGTGCGATATTTAATCGCCGGTAGCGTGCTTTTTGTTAGCTATGAAATATGCTTAGCGCTGGCCCTGGGCTATGCCGCCACTCGTCACCAGGCTATTGAAGTCGGTATGGTCAATTATCTCTGGCCAAGTCTGACAATATTATTTGCCATCTTATTTAATGGCCAAAAAACAACCTGGTTGGTGATTCCCGGATTAATCATCGCATTGACCGGGGTTTGTTGGGTGTTGGGGGGTGAAAACGGCCTCAATCCTGGAGAAATTATCAGTAATGTTGCCAGCAGTCCGCTTAGCTATTTTCTCGCCTTTCTCGGCGCTTTTATCTGGGCAACGTATTGCACGGTGACCAATAAATATGCAAAAGGTTTTAACGGCATCACCGTGTTCGTTTTACTAACGGCGGCAAGTTTGTGGGTTTACTATTTTATTACGCCTCAACCGGAAATGGTTTTCAGCACTTCGGTGACGATTAAAATGTTCACGGCAGCATTAACGTTAGGATTTGCCTATGCCGCGTGGAATATTGGCATTTTGCATGGCAACGTGACCGTTATGGCCGTCGGGTCTTATTTTACTCCAGTGCTGTCCTCTGCGCTGGCGGCGGTGTTGCTCAGCGCCCCGCTGTCACTATCCTTCTGGCAAGGAGCGCTGATGGTCTGCGCGGGGTCTCTGCTTTGCTGGCTGGCAACGCGCCGTGCCTGAAAAAAGTCGGGTTTTATCACAAACAAATAAAATCCGGCTATACTTTAGACAATTTAATGAATAATAATTGTTCATTCCGCTGCGGTTTATGTTTATATTTGTTTAATAAAATGTTAAACATATGGAAATTAATTAACACCCGAAAGTATTACTCGGTCATCTATATCTCTTCACATGTATATATTACACCTGCGAAACTAACGCCATTTAAATCATAGCCTGCACAATAGTTCCCCATGTAAATATACCCATTCCGATCTGTCACATATTAAGATTAATACAATCAGCTATATTATGTAGATCTGGATCACACAACTTCAAATATTTCGCAATATTATGAAACTTATTATTGAACTTATACCACTGCGTCATTTAAAAATGGTTTGCCATTGACGAACCCCTTCGTTTAGCAATGGTTTAGGAAACACACCAAGAAATAATTATAAGGATTATTTAGAATGAAACTTAAATTAGTTGCAGTGGCAGTGACTAGCCTGTTGGCGGCAGGTGCGGTAAACGCAGCTGAGGTATATAACAAAGACGCAAACAAACTGGACCTGTACGGTAAAGTTCACGCTCAACACTACTTCTCTAACGATACCAGCAGCGATGGCGACAAAACTTACGCGCGTCTGGGCTTCAAAGGCGAAACTCAGATCAATGACCAACTGGTTGGTTTCGGTCAGTGGGAATATGAATTCAAAGGCAACCGTTCTGAAGATCAGGGTTCCGACAAAGATAAAACCCGTCTGGCATTCGCTGGCCTGAAATTCGCTGAATACGGTTCTTTCGACTACGGTCGTAACTACGGCGTAGCTTACGACATCGGCGCATGGACCGACGTTCTGCCAGAGTTCGGTGGCGATACCTGGACCCAGACTGACGTCTTCATGACTGGTCGTACTACTGGCGTTGCAACCTACCGTAACACCGACTTCTTCGGTCTGGTTGAAGGTCTGAACTTTGCCCTGCAGTACCAGGGTAAAAACGATCGTAGCGCCGACAAAGAAGCTAATGGCGACGGCTTCGGTCTGTCTACTACCTATGAGTACGATGGCTTCGGCGTAGGTGCAACCTATGCGAAATCTGACCGTACTGACTCCCAGAACAACCACAGCGGTCAGTTCAAAGCTGACGGTAAGAACGCTGAAATTTGGGCTGCTGGCCTGAAATATGATGCGAACAACATCTACCTGGCAACCACCTACTCCGAAACCCGTAACATGACTACCTTTGGTGGTACTGTTAAAGGTACTGAGATCATCGGTATTGCAAATAAAGCACAGAACTTTGAAGCTGTTGCTCAGTACCAGTTCGACTTCGGTCTGCGTCCGTCCGTTGCTTACCTGAAGTCTAAAGGTAAAGACATCAACGGTTACGGCGACCAGGATCTGGTTGAATACGTAGATCTGGGCGCGACCTACTACTTCAACAAAAACATGTCCACCTTCGTTGATTACAAAATCAACCTGCTGGATGCCAACAACTTCACAAGAGCTGCCGGTGTAAGCACTGACAACATCGTTGCTGTTGGTCTGAACTACCAGTTCTAATTTTGTTGTAGTCTGAATACAAAGCCAGTCCTTCCAGGGCTGGCTTTTTCTCTTAATGTAGACTCGGTCATAAGGAGTATGCCGTGCAGACATTCACTGGTCGTTGTCTTTGCGGGCAGAGTCATTTTACCGTCGACGTCGAAATGCTGGATGTCTATGCCTGTCATTGTACGCTGTGCCAGAAGTGGTCAGGTGGCATCGCTATGTATCTGGAAGCCAGCGCTCAGCCGCTGATGTCGCCAGATTCAGCAGAACCTTCGCACTTCCCTTCTTCAAATCGTGGTGAACGTTTCTTCTGTTCCGGTTGCGGGTGCCCGCTGTGGTTTACCCTAACGGGCAGCGATCGTTATTTTGTGCCGTGGACGCTGCTGGAACTGAATGAGGTGGATCGCCGCCGCCTGGTTTTAGCGGCAGAGATCTATACGGAAACACAGCCTGCGTTCTGGAGGCTGACGGGGCAATACGCTCGACTGAGTGGGAAAGAAGTCGAAGAGATGGATTACCCCTGTCATTTAGCCCATTAGTTATTGACGCTGTACCTTTGCCAGACTGAACCACATTCCTACCGCTAATACGATAAGCATGCTGCCGGCGCTGCTTAAGGCCACGCTGTGCGACCAGGTAAAGGCTTCTTTAGCAGCCGACAGCAACGCCTCACTCAGCGACGACGGGAGCGAGTGCGCCAGTTGCACCGCCTCCCCCATTGACGATGAGGCTCGTTCTATCTCCTGTGGATTAAGTCCGACAGGCGGCAGAATCGAGGCTGAAAAGCTGCGGCTCAACAACAAACCAAAGATAGCGATCCCAAGCCCGGCCCCCAGTTCATAAGCCATTGTCTCAATGGCGCCCGCGGCTGCGGCTTTTTCTGCCGGGGCTGCCGCCATGATAGCCGCCGTTGAGGCCAGCAGCGCACTGGCGGCGCTGAAACCGAGCAAAGCCATTAATATCCAGGCTTGAATCTGCTGAGTACTGAAATCTGTCATCGCCAGGCCGTAAAAACTGACGGCGCTAAGCGCCATACCCGCCGTTGCCACACAACGTAATCCCAGGCGTGACACCAGCATACCGGCAATGGGTCCGCTGAAGCCGCTTGCCAGCATCACCGGCAGCATAAACAGTCCCGCCTGATACGGTGTTAAACCATGAACAAACTGTAGCTCCTGAGCCATCAGTAACTCGAAACCCACCAGAGTTATCATGGCGGTCATCGCCATCACAACGCCGCTTAAGATGATGCGATGCGTGAACAGCCGCATATCAATCATCGGGCGGGAAGCGGCAAGCTGGATGCGGACAAACTGCCACAACAGTAACGCGCCGGTTAACAGCGTCAACGCAATGGCAGCGGTCGCCGTATGCCCTTTCAGCGCGGTTTTAGCGCTGTAAACCAGCAGCAGAATGGCGACAATCAGCATTATCGCATGACCGAAATTTAACGATTGATCGCGACGTCCGGCCTGGCGCGGCACTAAGCGTGCGGTTAAGGCCATTACCACCATGACAATCGGCACATTAATTAAGAACACGGATCCCCAGTAGAAGTGCTCCAGCAGCATCCCACCAACCAGTGGGCCAAATGCCGCACCGCCGGAACCCACGGCAGCCCAGACACCGAGCGCCATATTGCGATGCCGTTGCTCAGCGAATGTGGCGCGAATACCCGCAAGCGTTGCCGGAACAATCATCGCCGCCCCAATCGCCAATACAGCCCGAGTGGCAATCAGCCAACCCGCGCTGTGGGCAAAGGCAGCGGCCAGCGATGCGAGACCAAATAATCCGCCCCCTAACAGCAGCAGACGTTTAAAGCCAATACGATCGCCCAGCGCGCCCATTGGCAATACCATTCCGGCCATTACCAGAGAATAAATATCAATGATCCACAGCAGCTCGTTACCACTGGCACCCAGCGTCATACTCAGCGTGGGCGCGGCAACGTGCAGCACCGTTGCATCAATCGCAACAGGGATGTAGACCAGTACAATAATGACTAACGTTAACCACTGACGAAACATAAAACTCCCTAACGAAACTGAAACTGGACACGTGTCCAGCTTTAGCGATCCTACGGAAATTTGAACGCATGTCCAACTTTTTGTTAGACTGCGTGCTATACGGGTACAGGAGGAAAGATGAGCTATCTGAATCGGGACGAACGTCGGGAAGTTATTCTGCAAGCGGCCATGCGTGTCGCGCTTGAGGAAGGATTTACTGCTATGACGGTGCGGCGTATTGCCACGGAAGCTCAGGTGTCCACCGGGCAGGTACACCATCACTTTACCTCTGCGGGTGAGTTAAAATCCCTCGCTTTTGTGCAACTGATACGGACCCTTCTGGATGCCGAACAGGTCAGTGATAACGCCAGCTTCCGCGAACGACTGCATGCTATGTTGGGCAGCGAAGATGGCGGGTTCGAACCCTACATTAAACTGTGGCGCGAAGCGCAGGTCCTGGCGGATAAAGATCCGGAAATCAAAAGCGCCTACCTGCTAACCATGCGGATGTGGCATGAAGAAACCGCCGCTATCATCACTCAAGGACAGAGTGCAGGTGAATTTTCAGCAATACCGGATGCGGCCGAGGTGGCCTGGCGCTTAATCGCATTGGTTTGCGGCCTGGATGGCATCTATGTCTTAGGCATTGAGGAAATGGCCGACCCTGCATTCGAACGCCATTTGGATCGTATGATTACGTTAGAGTTAGTTAATTGATGTTATAGATGAATTAATAATACATCTTTTATTTTTACAATTGGTAACACTTAAGCAACATGTAATTCCCTCATCACGCCGCGTTATTGCACTTTTTTATCTATTCTTTCAGTCAATATTCCCAAAACTTTTCAATAGTTTCTAAAAAGAACTCGCGCGGCGCTTTGTGCGTTTATTTCTTTTTCATGAACGGCATGGGCATGGAGAATAATATGTCAGCATCAAATGAGAAAAATAATCGTTATCTTTTAACTGACTGGAAACCGGAGAACCCTGCCTTTTGGGAAAACAAAGGTAAGCATATTGCACGCAGAAACCTCTGGATATCAGTAAGTTGTCTGTTGCTGGCGTTCTGCGTCTGGATGTTGTTCAGCGCCGTGGCCGTCAATCTGAATAAAATTGGTTTTAATTTCACTACTGACCAACTGTTTTTATTAACGGCATTGCCTTCTCTTTCTGGCGCAATATTGCGCGTTCCCTACTCCTTTATGGTACCTATATTTGGTGGGCGCCGGTGGACCATTTTTAGCACGATTATTCTGGTGATTCCCTGCGTCTGGCTCGGTTTTGCCGTGCAAAATAACGCTACTCCGTTTGGCGTATTTATTATCATTGCGCTGATGTGTGGTTTTGCTGGCGCAAACTTTGCCTCCAGCATGGGTAATATCAGCTTTTTCTTCCCCAAAGCGAAACAAGGCAGCGCATTAGGCGTTAACGGTGGTCTCGGCAACCTTGGCGTCAGCGTGATGCAGTTGATCGCGCCGCTGGTGATCTTTCTGCCTATCTTTACCTTTTTGGGTGTACAGGGCGTACCGCAAGCCGACGGCTCGTTATTGTCGCTGGCCAATGCCGCATGGATTTGGGTTCCGTTACTGCTGATAGCCACCTTAGCAGCAGGCATGGGAATGAACGATATTGCCAGTTCGAAGGCCTCAATTGCTTCCCAGTTGCCGGTCCTCAAACGTTTTCATCTGTGGTTATTAAGCCTGCTGTATCTCGCCACTTTCGGTTCATTTATCGGCTTTTCGGCAGGCTTTGCCATGCTGGCGAAAACTCAGTTCCCGGACGTGAATATCCTGCAACTGGCGTTCTTCGGCCCCTTCATCGGCGCTCTTGCACGATCGGCAGGTGGGGTGATCTCTGACAAATTCGGTGGTGTGCGCGTCACGTTAATTAACTTCATCTTTATGGCGTTGTTTAGCGCCCTGCTGTTCCTCACCCTGCCAGGGTCAGGCGAAGGAAACTTTGTCGCCTTCTACCTGGTGTTTATGGGCTTGTTCCTGACTGCGGGTCTGGGAAGCGGCTCAACCTTCCAGATGATCGCGGTGATCTTTCGCAAAATCACCATATACCGGGTCAAGCTGCACGGCGGTACTGAAGAACAGGCCCAACGTGAGGCGGTAACCGATACCGCTGCCGCCCTGGGATTCATCTCTGCTATTGGCGCTGTGGGGGGCTTCTTCATCCCCAAAGCATTTGGTTCATCGCTGGCGCTGACTGGCTCTCCGGTGGGCGCAATGAAAATATTCCTCGTGTTTTACATCGTCTGCGTGCTGGTGACCTGGCTGGTCTATGGCCGTAAATCACAAAAAAAATAACAAAATGGATACCGCAGGATCGGACAGTTCGCTAGGCCGGATAAGGCGTTAACCGCCATCCGGCCTACCGTTCGATTCACCGTCGGCAATATTCTCAAAGCAGGAGTTATGTCATGAGTAAACTGTTCGATCGCTTTCGCTACTTTAAACAAAAGGGCGATACGTTTGCCGATGGGCACGGGCAAGTGATGCACACCAACCGGGACTGGGAAGACAGCTATCGTCAGCGCTGGCAGTTCGACAAAATTGTGCGTTCTACCCACGGCGTTAACTGTACCGGCTCATGCAGTTGGAAAATCTACGTCAAAAACGGACTGGTGACCTGGGAAACGCAGCAAACCGACTACCCGCGTACCCGCCCTGACCTGCCAAATCATGAACCCCGTGGCTGCCCGCGCGGTGCCAGCTACTCCTGGTATCTTTACAGCGCCAACCGTCTGAAATATCCCCTGGTGCGTAAACGTCTGATCGAACTGTGGCGCGACGCCCTGTCCCGCCAGCCCGATCCGGTGCTGGCCTGGGAATCCATTATGAACGACCCGCAAAAATGCCAGAGCTACAAGCAGGTACGCGGGCGCGGTGGTTTTATCCGTTCCAACTGGAAAGAGCTTAATCAGCTCATTGCCGCCGCCAACGTCTGGACGGTGAAAACCTATGGCCCGGATCGCGTGGCCGGGTTCTCCCCGATCCCTGCTATGTCGATGGTCTCCTATGCCGCAGGCACACGTTATCTTTCGCTACTGGGCGGAACCTGCCTGAGCTTCTATGACTGGTACTGCGATTTACCGCCTGCATCACCGATGACCTGGGGCGAACAGACCGATGTTCCAGAATCCGCCGACTGGTATAACTCCAGCTATATCATCGCCTGGGGGTCAAACGTGCCGCAGACCCGTACCCCGGATGCGCACTTTTTTACTGAAGTACGCTACAAAGGCACCAAGACGATTGCCATTACGCCGGATTACTCGGAAGTCGCCAAACTGTGCGACCAGTGGCTGGCCCCCAAGCAAGGGACAGACAGCGCGTTGGCGATGGCGATGGGCCACGTGATTCTGAAAGAATTCCACCTCGACAATCCAAGCGATTACTTCATCAATTACTGTCGTCGCTATACCGATATGCCGATGCTGGTTTTGCTGGATGCCCGGGAAGATGGCAGCTACGTGCCAGGGCGCATGATGCGCGCCTCAGACCTTGTCGATGGTCTGGGTGAAAGTAACAATCCGGAGTGGAAAACCGTGGCCTTTAACACTGCTGGCGAACTGGTGGTCCCGAACGGGTCTATCGGTTTTCGCTGGGGCGAGAAAGGTAAATGGAACCTGGAGCCACTGGCGGCTGGCGCTGAAACAGAACTTTCCCTCTCGTTGCTTGGTCAGCATGATGAAGTGACCGGCGTGGCATTCCCCTACTTCGGCGGCAACGAAAACCCACATTTTCGCAGCGTGAAACAGGAACCCGTGCTGATTCGTCAACTGCCGGTAAAACATCTTACCCTCGCCGACGGCAGCCGTTGCCCGGTGGTGAGCGTCTATGATCTGGTGCTGGCGAATTACGGCCTCGACCGTGGTCTGGATGACGCTCATAGCGCGCAAGATTACAGCGAAGTGAAAGCCTACACCCCGGCCTGGGGAGAGCAAATTACCGGTGTCCCTCGTCGTCATATCGAACAAATCGCCCGTGAGTTTGCCGATACGGCGCACAAAACCCATGGCCGTTCGATGATTATCCTCGGGGCTGGCGTCAACCACTGGTATCACATGGATATGAACTACCGTGGAATGATTAACATCCTCGTGTTCTGCGGTTGTGTGGGACAAAGCGGTGGCGGCTGGGCGCACTATGTGGGTCAGGAGAAACTGCGTCCGCAAACTGGTTGGTTGCCGCTGGCCTTTGCGCTGGACTGGAACCGCCCACCGCGTCAGATGAACAGCACCTCGTTTTTCTACAATCACTCCAGCCAGTGGCGTTATGAAAAACTCACCGCTCAGGAACTCCTCTCTCCGCTGGCTGACGCGTCGAAGTTTAGCGGACATTTGATCGACTTTAACGTACGTGCAGAAAGAATGGGCTGGCTGCCGTCCGCGCCGCAGCTCAACCTCAACCCTCTGACCGTCAAAGCAAAGGCAGAACAAGCGGGAGTGTCGCCAGCGCAATACACTGCACAGGCGCTGAAATCGGGTGAAATTCGTTTTGCCTGCGAGCAGCCGGATAGTGGTAACAACCATCCGCGTAATCTCTTCGTCTGGCGCTCTAACCTGCTCGGCTCCTCCGGTAAAGGGCATGAATACATGCTCAAGTATCTGCTGGGTACCGAAAGCGGGATCCAGGGAGAAGCGCTCGGTTCAAGCGAAGGTATTAAACCTGAAGAGGTGGAATGGCAGTCCGCGGCGATAGAGGGCAAGCTTGATCTGCTGGTAACGCTCGATTTCCGTATGTCGAGTACCTGCCTGTTCTCCGATGTCGTTTTGCCGACCGCCACCTGGTATGAAAAAGACGATATGAACACCTCGGATATGCATCCGTTTATTCACCCGCTGTCGGCGGCGGTCGATCCTGCGTGGGAATCGAAGAGCGACTGGGAAATTTATAAAGGCATCGCCAAAGTCTTCTCTGAGGTTTGCGTCGGGCACCTTGGGCAAGAAACGGATGTGGTATTACAACCGCTGCAACACGACTCCCCGGCAGAGCTGGCGCAGCCGTTTGACATTCAGGACTGGCGTAAAGGCGAATGCGATCTCCTCCCGGGGAAAACGGCGCCCAATATTGCCGTCGTGGAACGTGACTATCCCGCCACCTACGAACGCTTCACTTCGCTCGGTCCGCTAATGGACAAGCTCGGTAACGGCGGGAAAGGTATTACGTGGAATACCCAGACGGAGGTCGATTTCCTCGGCAAGCTGAACTACACCAAACGCGAAGGTCCGGCGAAAGGCCGACCACTGATAGACACCGCGCTGGACGCGTCTGAGGTGATCCTCGCCCTGGCACCGGAAACGAACGGTCAGGTGGCGGTGAAAGCCTGGGAAGCGCTGGGAGCGATGACCGGACGCGACCATACGCATCTGGCGTTGAACAAAGAAGACGAGAAAATCCGTTTTCGCGATATTCAGGCGCAGCCGCGCAAAATCATCTCCAGCCCCACCTGGTCCGGGCTGGAAAGTGAACATGTCTCCTATAACGCAGGCTATACCAACGTCCACGAGCTTATTCCGTGGCGTACCCTGTCCGGTCGCCAACAGTTGTACCAGGATCACGCGTGGATGCGAGCCTTTGGTGAAAGTCTGGTGGCATATCGTCCGCCTATCGATACCCGTAGCGTCAGCAATATGCGCGAAGTTCCACCTAACGGCTTCCCGGAAAAAGCGCTCAACTTCCTGACTCCGCATCAGAAATGGGGGATCCACTCTACCTACAGCGAAAACCTGCTGATGCTGACGCTGTCGCGCGGCGGCCCCATTGTCTGGATCAGTGAGACCGATGCTAAAGAGCTGGGCATTGAGGATAACGACTGGATTGAAGCCTTTAACGCCAACGGCGCGCTCACCGCGCGGGCAGTGGTGAGTCAGCGCGTGCCGCCGGGAATGACCATGATGTATCACGCTCAGGAGCGAATCATGAATATCCCAGGCTCGGAAGTCACCGGTATGCGCGGCGGGATCCATAACTCAGTCACCCGCGTCTGCCCGAAACCCACACACATGATCGGCGGCTATGCGCAACTGGCATACAGCTTCAACTATTACGGCACGGTCGGCTCTAACCGCGATGAGTTCATCATGATTAGAAAAATGAAAAATATTAACTGGCTGGATGATGAAGGTCGCGATCAGGTACAGGAGGCGAAAAAATGAAAATACGCTCACAGGTAGGCATGGTTCTTAATCTGGATAAGTGCATCGGCTGCCACACCTGCTCCGTCACCTGTAAAAACGTCTGGACCGGACGTGAAGGGATGGAATATGCGTGGTTTAACAACGTTGAGACCAAGCCAGGCATTGGCTATCCGAAAAACTGGGAAGATCAGGAAGAGTGGCAAGGCGGCTGGATTCGCGATGTTAACGGGAAGATAAGGCCGCGCCTGGGCGGCAAGATGGGCGTTATCACCAAAATTTTTGCTAACCCGGTGATCCCGCAAATCGATGATTATTACGAACCCTTTACCTACGATTATCAGCATCTGCATAGCGCACCGGAAAGCAAGAATCAGCCCACCGCACGTCCGCGTTCGCTGATAGATGGCAAACGGATGGACAAGATTATCTGGGGTCCTAACTGGGAAGAGTTGCTCGGCGGTGAGTTCTCAAAACGTGCCCGCGACCGTAACTTTGAGAAAATGCAAAAGGAGATGTACGGGCAATTCGAAAACACCTTCATGATGTATTTACCGCGCTTGTGCGAACACTGCCTGAACCCAAGCTGTGTCGCCACCTGCCCGAGCGGTGCCATCTATAAGCGTGAAGAAGACGGCATCGTGTTGATCGACCAGGATAAATGTCGCGGCTGGCGCTTGTGCATCAGCGGTTGTCCGTACAAAAAAATCTACTTTAACTGGAAGAGCGGTAAATCAGAGAAGTGCATTTTCTGCTACCCGCGTATTGAGTCGGGCCAGCCGACGGTATGTTCGGAAACCTGCGTGGGACGCATCCGCTATCTTGGCGTATTGCTGTACGACGCCGACCGCATCGAAGAAGCAGCCAGCACCGAGCATGAGACCGATCTCTACGAGCGTCAGTGCGATGTGTTCCTCAATCCACACGACCCGGCGGTCATTGAAGAGGCGTTAAAACAAGGTATTCCGCACAACGTCATCGAAGCGGCCCAACGTTCGCCCGTTTACAAGATGGCGATGGACTGGAAGCTGGCGCTGCCGCTGCACCCGGAATACCGCACCCTGCCGATGGTCTGGTATGTACCGCCGTTGTCGCCGATTCAGTCGGTCGCTGACGCGGGGGGACTGCCGCACAATGGCAACATTCTGCCAGCGGTTGAATCACTGCGAATTCCGGTTCAGTACCTTGCCAACATGCTTAGCGCGGGCGATACCGGTCCGGTACTGCGGGCGCTAAAACGAATGATGGCCATGCGCCATTATATGCGTTCGCAAACCGTAGAAGGCGTTACGGACACCCGCGCGATTGAGGAAGTGGGTCTGACCGTTGAGCAGGTTGAAGAGATGTATCGCTATCTGGCCATCGCCAACTATGAAGACCGCTTCGTGATCCCGACCAGCCACCGTGAAATGGCGCGTGATGCGTTCCCGGAGAAAAACGGTTGCGGATTTACCTTTGGCGACGGCTGCCATGGCTCAGATACCAAATTCAACCTGTTTAACAGCAGCCGTATTGACGCCATCGACATCACCGAAGTGCGCGATAAAGCGGAGGGTGAATAATGCAAATCCTGAAGGTTATCGGCCTGCTGATGGAATATCCCGACGAGTTGCTGTGGGAGTGTAAAGACGAGGCGCTGGCGCTTGTGGCCAGCGATGCCCCAATGCTTACCGAATTTAGCCAGGGACTGCTCAATGCGCCATTACTGGATAAACAAGCCGAATGGTGTGAGATATTTGACCGGGGCCGGGCCACCTCTCTGCTGCTGTTTGAGCACGTGCACGCCGAGTCTCGCGATCGGGGCCAGGCGATGGTTGATCTGTTGGCGCAGTACGAAAAGGTCGGACTGCAGCTCGACTGCCGCGAACTGCCGGATCATCTGCCGCTGTATCTGGAGTACTTAAGCGTGTTGCCGGAAGCGGAGGCCAAAGAAGGATTGCAGAACGTCGCACCGATTCTGGCGCTGCTGGGTGGGCGTTTGAAACAGCGTGATACGCCGTGGTATCAACTGTTTGACGCCCTGCTATTGCTTGCCGGAAGCCCTCTTTCAAGTGACAGTGTCACTAAACAGGTTGGCACGGAAACCCGCGACGATACCCGACAGGCGCTGGATGCCGTCTGGGAAGAGGAACAGGTGAAGTTTATCGAGGATAACGCCACCGCCTGTGACAGTTCACCGTTACAAAACTATCAACGACGCTTTAGCCAGGACGTGGCACCTCAGTATGTCGACGTCAGCGCGGGAGGCCCGAAATGATACAGTACCTGAACGTCTTTTTTTACGATATCTACCCGTACCTGTGCGGCACGGTGTTTATCCTCGGCAGTTGGCTACGCTATGACTACGGGCAATACACCTGGCGGGCCTCTTCCAGCCAGATGCTGGACAAACGCGGCATGGTGTTATGGTCAAACCTGTTCCACATCGGCATTCTGGGGATCTTTTTCGGGCACTTGTTTGGCATGTTAACCCCGCACTGGATGTATGCCTGGTTCCTGCCGATTGCGGTGAAGCAGCAGATGGCGATGATCGCCGGTGGGCTCTGTGGCGTGCTGACGCTGGTCGGTGGCGCTGGCTTGCTGGTACGTCGTTTGACCAATCCGCGCATTCGTGCAACCTCCTCCACTGCCGATATCCTGATCCTCTGCGTTCTGCTGATTCAGTGTATCCTCGGCTTAACCACCATCCCATTCTCTGCGCAGCATCCTGACGGCAGTGAAATGCTGAAACTGGTAGGTTGGGCGCAGTCGGTGGTGACTTTCCAGGGCGGCGCGTCTGCGCATCTGGATGGCGTGGCGTTGATTTTCCGTGTGCATCTGGTTCTGGGGATGACTATCTTCCTGCTGTTCCCGTTCACACGCCTGGTTCACGTGTGGAGTGCGCCATTTGAGTACTTTACCCGCCGCTATCAAATAGTGCGTTCACGCCGATAAATCCGCATTGAAATGTCGGGTGACGACACGCCTTATCCGGCCTACAACCAGGCACCGTAGGCCGGATAAGATAGCGATCATCGCCATCCGGCATTTTGCACGTTATGATGCTTCTCCATTCCAGGGAGAACGTTAATGAAACCACAGGTTTACCACGTCGATGCCTTTACCTCGGTACCCTTTCGCGGCAATTCAGCAGGCGTGGTTTTGCATGCTGACGGACTGAGCGAAGCGCAGATGCAACTCATTGCTCGCGAGCTGCGTCATTCGGAAACCGCTTTCCTACTGACCAGCGACGACAGCGATGTTCGCATCCGCTATTTCACGCCGACGGTCGAAGTTCCTATCTGTGGGCATGCTACCGTCGCTGCACATTATGTGCGGGCAAACGTGCTTGGCTTGGGCAACAGTACAGTCTGGCAAACCTCGCTGGCTGGTCGTCATCGGGTGGATATCGAAGCTACCGGGAAAGACTATCGTATCAGCCTTGAGCAAGGCGTACCCGGATTTGAACCTCCGCTGGAAGGGGCTATTCGTAGTGCGATTATCGAGGCCCTACACCTGAGCGAAGACGATATGCTGGCAGGCTTGCCGATTCAGGTTGCTACCACCGGGCATTCGAAAGTGATGATTCCGCTTAAGCCCGAGGTGGACCTCGACGCCCTTTCCCCTGATTTGCAGGCTTTGACAGCCATCAGCCAACAAATTGGCTGTAACGGCTTCTTTCCTTTTCAAATCCGCCCGGGCGAAAACGCCACCGATGGCCGCATGTTTTCGCCTGCAATTGGGATTGTGGAAGACCCGGTTACCGGCAATGCCAACGGTCCAATGGGCGCGTGGTTGGTTCACCAGGGGCTGATGGCGCATGATGGGAAAACGTTACGTGTTCAGGGACATCAGGGCCGTGCGCTCGGGCGCGACGGTATTGTTGATGTGACGGTGACTATCCGTGATAACCAGCCAGAAAAAGTCACCATTACCGGTTCGGCGGTGATCCTGTTTCACGCAGAATGGACGATAGATTTTTAATTGTTCCCGTAGGCCGGATAAGGCGATTACGCCAATCCGGCACTAATTCCGATGCCCCTATTTCCCCGCCTCCGGATGCGTATCAAACGCCGCCATTACCGTCGCCAGCTCATCCTGGGTAAACCCATGCTTCACGTCATCCACGCCCAGGCCAAACCGCTCCTGCAACAAAGCATACAGACTGGCGACGTCAGGCAGATTAATCTGTTCTACCGCGTGTCCATCCTGATAATGGGTGAAATGAAAATTGGTTAACGTTAATTTCCCGCCGTCAGGCAGATGACGACACATCAACAGATGATGGCGAAAATGTGATTGCGGCCAGTGAGCGGACCAGAAGTTGCCTATCAGATAATCGCTCTGATGCTGTACGACCAGGTCGAAGCGGTACATTGATTGCCAGTGTTCGTGATGACAGAATTGCAGGATCCAGTCTTCACCTTCCTGAATCAGCCGATATTCGCCGTGTGGTGTCTTCTGCTCAATGTTCGCCTGCAGACGAATCGGCGCCGTCAGCGTCTGCCCGCCGAAGCCAACGTCGGCGATCCACTGCTCCCCCTGCAACTCAACCAGCAACAGACGATGCGTGCGTGGTGGCAGGCTTGGCGGGTTCGCCAATACCACACGTCCGAGAAGACTGCGTACGGTAAAACCGATTTCGCGTAGCGCCCGCTCAAATACTCCGTTCTGTTCAAAACAATAGCCGCCGCGACGCGCCGTCACCAGCTTCTCTTCCAAAGACAAATCGTCAAGCTGCATCTCTCTTGGAAGCAATACATCCAGGTTTTCAAAAGGTATGGCGGCGTTGTGCAGTAAATGCAGCGCCCGTAAGGTTTCAATGTTGACCCTGGCCAAATCTGACCAGCCAATACGGGCAAAATAAGCGGTTAAAAAAGGCGTCATACGGAGTTCCTGTTCAATTAATGCAGTACTTATAACGCATTTTTAATTTTGCGCCGTCGATTTTGTGCGTTGTTCCTCCAGACGAGGCGACAAAATCGCTAATACCGTTAATATCTATGTTTATTGTGGTGTGTTATCTCTCAGCCAAGGAGCATCCATGAGCCATTTTCGTCCGATCGAATTAAAACATGCCAGTCGGTTGCTAAATCACGGCCCAACGATATTAATCACCAGCCGGGATGAGCATACCGAGCGGCGAAATGTGATGGCTGCCGCGTGGTCAATGCCCGTGGAGTTTGAACCACCGCGGATCGCGATTGTTGTCGACAAGACCGCCTGGTCACGTGAGCTCATTGAACGTAGCGGCAAATTCGGCATCGTTATTCCGGGCGTTGCCGCCGCCAACTGGACCTGGGCCGTAGGCAGCGTTTCCGGTCGGGTGGAAGATAAATTCAACTGCTACGGCATTCCCGTGGTGCAGGGACCGGTACTGGGTTTACCGCTGATTGAAGCCAAATGTCTGGCCTGGATGGAGTGTCGCCTGTTGCCTGCCACTGCGGCACAGGAAAAATATGACACGCTGTTTGGTGAAGTGGTCTCGGCTGCCGCTGATGAGCGAGCCTTCGTGGAAGGACGCTGGCAGTTTGATGATGGCAAGCTCAATACCCTGCATCACCTTGGGGCCGGAACGTTTGTCTCCAGTGGAAAACTCATAACAGCAGCTGAATAATGGCACGACAAAACGGGCGGAAAATCCGCCCGTTTTGTCTTACATGCTGTAGCCGGGTTTTTTAATCAACCTGGCCATCTGCGGCGCAATCTCCACATCCCACACGCCCTGCCACGCCTCGGGCTCAATTTCATTAAGCGCCACGCTCACTGAACTGTCTTTGCTTTGCAAATGACGAATAATGACGTCGGTAATATCCGCCGCCAGCGCGGATTTTTGTTCGTCGTTCAGGTCGCGAGGAAAACATTTGATATCGACGTGCGGCATAGCAGATTCCTTATTGTTTTGGGATGCAGGTAACTTATGCGGATTCTCGTTCCACCAGGTGAAATCCAACATCAATAATATCGTCTTCACGCGGAATTTGTTCTATACGATCGGCAAGCAGAGAGGCGGCGCGTTGTCCAATAGCCCGTCTGTCGACGCTGACGGTGGTGATGGCAGGTCGGTTACTGGCGGCAAAGTCGAGATCGCCAAAACCGATTACCGCTAATTCCTGCGGCACGCGTAGACCACGGCTTTCAGCTTCCATGATCGCCCCCTGGGCTAACGTATCTGAGCTACAGACGATGACATCAAACGCGCGTTCAGCCAATAGCTGTGCCAACCCGCTACGCCCCAATGCCAGAGAGGCAGGAAGCGGGACATCCACCTGTGCACCAGCCGCAATACCATGACGGCTCAGCGCATCGCACAGTCCTTGTTTACGCTGGCCTGCCCGGCGATCGGCGGTCCATAGCAAACCAGGACGGCGATACCCTTTTTCCAGCAAATAGTCTGCTACCGCCTGCCCGACTTTTTCATGCGAAAACCCCACCAGCATATCGATGGGCGTTGGCGTTAAATCCCATATTTCCACGACCGGGATGGCCGCATTAAGAATCACCTTTTTCAGCTCGGCGGTATGATGGATACCGGTGAGCACTACACCATCCGGGCGACGAGAAAGCAGCGTCGCCACCAGATCAGCCTCTGTTTGCGGCGTATAACCCGACACGCAGAGCAAGATGTGGTATCCGCGTTCAGCCAGTTCATCGCTTAATGACTGGATGGTATCGACAAACATATTGTTGTTAATTTGTGGGACAACCACAGCGATAAGCTTACTGCGACGCGACGCCAGCCCCCCGGCCAGCGCGTTGGGAATATATCCGGTGGCGCGTACCGCCTGCATCACTTTTTCTACTGTTCTCGGGCGCACCAGTTGCGGGGTATTCAACGCCCTGCTCACCGTCATGGGCGACAATCCCGCGGTACGGGCAACATCTTCCAGCGTGGGTGCGCGCGGAGGTCTGGGATTTTTCACTGTCGATGCCCTTGTCAAAAATCGCTGATTTATCCTGGCATTATTCATCATGATTTCGGCTATTGCCAGCGCCCCTCTACGATAACGCTGAGAAAACAGCAGCTTAGTTAATTAGCGCCATCTGAAATGATAGCGCCATCATAATGACTTGTGCATTTACCCATAAAGTATTGGAATGTGATGCTGTTTACAAGTTACTGCCCTTTTGTCTCAGTATTTGTGAGCGATTGTTCAAAACGCATTCAATTCGCTGGCGCAATGATTGCGCTAACACTAAAAATGTTAGCGCAATCATTTGTTATCACCAGGAGAGATTAGAATGTCTTTAAGTGCGAATTCCGATGCCGTAACGTATGCCAAATCAGCCAATGCAAAAACCGCGGCTGAAACCGGCGACCGTATCGAGTGGGTTAAGCTGTCCCTGGCTTTCCTTCCTCTGGCAACACCCGTGAGCGATGCCAAAGTGCTGACCGGTCGCCAGAAACCCCTAACCGAAGTTGCCATTATTATCGCGGAGATCCGCAGTCGCGACGGGTTTGAAGGCGTTGGATTTAGTTACTCCAAACGGGCTGGCGGCCAGGGAATCTATGCTCATGCCAAAGAAATTGCCGATAACCTGTTAGGCGAAGATCCAAACGATATCGACAAGATCTACACCAAGCTGCTGTGGGCTGGCGCTTCCGTAGGGCGCAGCGGCATGGCGGTTCAGGCTATCTCCCCTATCGATATCGCCTTGTGGGATATGAAGGCCAAGCGTGCAGGGTTGCCGCTGGCAAAACTATTGGGTGCACACCGGGACTCCGTGCAGTGTTACAACACCTCCGGCGGATTCCTGCATACGCCGCTGGATCAGGTGCTCAAAAACGTCGTTATTTCCCGTGAAAACGGCATCGGCGGCATCAAACTCAAGGTTGGTCAGCCAAACTGCGCCGAGGATATTCGCCGCTTAACCGCGGTGCGTGAAGCGCTGGGCGATGACTTCCCGCTGATGGTCGATGCCAATCAGCAGTGGGATCGAGAAACCGCCATTCGTATGGGACGAAAAATGGAGCAGTTCAATCTGATCTGGATTGAAGAGCCTCTGGATGCCTACGATGTGGAAGGTCACGCCCAACTGGCCGCCGCGCTTGATACCCCGATTGCTACCGGTGAAATGCTGACCAGCTTCCGCGAACATGAACAGTTGATCCTCGGTAATGCCAGTGATTTTGTGCAGCCCGATGCACCGCGTGTGGGGGGAATTTCACCGTTTCTGAAAATTATGGACCTGGCGGCGAAACACGGTCGCAAACTGGCTCCGCACTTTGCCATGGAAGTTCACCTGCATCTGTCCGCCGCTTACCCGCTTGAGCCATGGTTGGAACATTTCGAATGGCTGAACCCGTTATTTAATGAACAGCTTGAGCTGCGCGATGGGCGGATGTGGGTTTCCGACCGTCACGGCCTGGGGTTCAGCATCAGCGAGCAGACGCGCCGCTGGACGCAATTAACCTGCGAGTTTGGTAAACGTCCTTAATTTATTTGGCGGGTAAGTAATACCCGCCCTCTTCCCTACAGAAACGCTCTCAACCTTATGAAAGGAGTGGGTGATGAACACAATAATAAAGCGCACAAAAGTGCGTTACGGTATTTTGGTATTTCTGTTTCTTGCCACCGTATTTAATTACGCCGATCGCGCGACGTTATCCGTCGTGGCTCCGATTATGAGCAAAGAATTAGGTTTTGATCCCGAAGCAATGGGGCTGGCCTTTTCTGCCTTCGGTATTTCTTATGTCATTATGCAATTGCCTGGCGGCTGGCTACTTGATCGCTACGGTTCTCGTCTGGTATACGGCTGCGCCCTGATTGGCTGGTCGCTGGTGACCATGTTTCAGGGCACCATTTATCTGTACGCCAGTCCACTTGTGGTATTGATAATCTTACGTTTACTGATGGGTGCCATTGAGGCTCCGGCCTTTCCTGCCAACAGCCGATTAAGCGTGCAGTGGTTTCCTAATAACGAACGAGGATTTGTCACCTCAGTTTACCAGGCCGCGCAATATATCTCGTTAGGGGTAATTACACCGTTAATGACGATTATTTTGCATAATCTCAGCTGGCACTTTGTTTTTTATTACATCGGGGCGATTGGCGTTATTCTTGGCATCTTCTGGCTGGTAAAAGTCAGAGATCCTATGCATCATCCGAAGGTAAACCAGCAGGAAATTGACTATATCCGGGAAGGCGGTGGCGAACCGTCGCTGGGAAATAAAAAAGAGCCACAGAAGATTACCTTTGCGCAAATAAAAAGCGTCTGCGTCAACCGCATGATGATTGGCGTTTACATCGGGCAGTTCTGCGTGACGTCAATCACCTGGTTCTTCCTGACCTGGTTTCCTACCTATCTGTATCAGGCTAAAGGAATGTCGATCCTTAAAGTGGGGTTTGTCGCCAGTATTCCTGCTATTGCCGGTTTTATCGGTGGATTGTTAGGGGGCGTTTTTTCAGACTGGCTATTAAAGCGCGGCTACAGCCTGACGGTTGCTCGTAAGCTACCCGTTATCTGCGGAATGTTACTTTCCTGTGTCATCGTTATCGCTAACTACACCTCGTCAGAATTTGTGGTTATCGCGGCGATGAGTCTGGCATTTTTCGCCAAAGGCTTTGGCAATCTGGGATGGTGCGTACTTAGCGATACTTCACCAAAAGAAGTGCTCGGCATTGCTGGCGGCGTATTCAATATGTGCGGCAATATGGCGAGTATTATCACGCCGCTGGTGATCGGCGTCATTCTGGCGAATACCCAGTCATTCGATTACGCCATTCTGTACGTCGGTTCGATGGGGCTGATTGGCCTGATTTCTTATCTGTTTATCGTGGGGCCACTGGATCGTATTACGCTGAGCCCGTCCGTCGCGTAATGTAAGCTTATGGCGATAGTTCGCCCGCTGTTCCGGGATTTGCACTCCTGCGGAACAGCGTTTTTTTGTTTAAATAATCTTATTATTTTTCAGTACAGTACGCAGTCGCGGGTGCTGGCAAACCGCGTCAGCGATGGCGCTGATATTGGGCGTGTTGTCCTGAAACCAGTCATGCCCTGGCCCCCAGGTGCGCATAACGGCAATATAAACGTCCAGCAGTGTTAGCTGATCGCCGAACGCGTACGGCTCAGCGATTAGCTGGTCGTTCAACCACATATAAAGTGATTTGCGGTACTCAATACAGTTCTTTTTTAACTGCGCCGCGGCGTCTGGTACCCAGCGTTGTGGATAATCGGCATAGGTAAACGTTGGATAGACATTTGCCACCAGCCATATCAACAGACGCTGAAACTGCTGGCGCTCAGCGTGCCCAACGGGTGGCGCAAGTTCAGGACAACGATCGAGGATCATCAGGGCGATCGCCGCCGTTTCCGTCATCACGTTACCATTTTCCAGTATCAGTGTGGGCACCTGGCACAACGGATTCATTTTTTTAAGCAACTCCCGCGAAGGCCCGTCGCGGTCAAAACCATCAACATCAATAAAGCTGTAAGGGATCTCCGCCAGTGTGAGCATCACTTCACTGATGGCCGATCCCCAGCCCGGCACCCCATAGACCCTAATCATGCTGCAACCCCCAAAGTTAAAACCCTAAGTGTAGAGCAGCATTCGTCAGTCTATGCAGGCCTGCCTATCTTTCCCTGCAAGTTCACAGCACTTTCGACAAGAATTGCTGGGTGCGCGTGTGGCGTGGATGATTCAGCACCTGCTCGCTGCTGCCCTGTTCGACAATTTTGCCATCGACCATAAACACCACCTGATCCGCCACTTCCCGGGCGAACCCAATCTCGTGCGTCACCACAACCAGCGTGGTTCCCGACTGCGCCAGTGCTTTGATGACATCCAGAACTTCGCCAACCAGTTCAGGATCCAGCGCTGAAGTGGGTTCATCAAACAGCATAACGCGTGGATTTAGCGCCAGCGCACGGGCTATAGCGATACGCTGCTGCTGACCGCCGGAGAGATGACGCGACCAGGCATCGGCTTTATTACGCAGGCCAACGGCATCAAGCAGAGTTAATGCCCGCTCGGTGGCGGCTTTACGCGATGCCAGACCGTGCGCAATGGGCGCTTCAATCAAATTCTCCAGCACCGTTAAGTGCGGGAACAGATTAAAATTCTGGAACACATAGCCGACGTTAACGCGCTGGCGCAAAATTTCCGCCTCTTTCAGCTCATACAGCTTGTCTCCCTGCCGACGATAACCAATGTAATCGCCATCGATTTGAATAAACCCTTCATCGACGCGCTCCAGATGGTTGATCGTCCGCAAGAGTGTGGATTTCCCTGAACCGGACGGGCCAAGAATAACCGTTACCGTTCCGGGAGGGATCTCCAGCGACACATTATCCAGCGCTTTGTGGCGACCGAAGTATTTGCTGACGCCGGTAATGGAAATATGGCCTTCAGGCGAGTGGGACATGGATGGCCTCCTGCTGCGGACGTTGACGGTTGCGTTTTTCTGCACGGCTCACCCGGGCGGTATTGATTGCGGAACGTCGCTCGCTGCGGGCCAGCGCGCGTTCCACCAGGTGCTGAATTAACGACAGGACGCTGGTGATCACCAGATACCACACCGCACCCACCATCAGCAGCGGGATCACTTCCTGCGTGCGGTTGTAGATCATCTGGATGGTGTAGAACAGCTCTGGCATTGCCAGCACGTATACCATCGCCGTCCCTTTCGCCAGACTGATGATTTCATTGAAGCCAGCAGGCAAAATGGTGCGCAGCGCCTGCGGCAGAATAATTCGCAGCGTACGTCGCCATGCGGGTAAGCCCAGCGCTGCCGCTGCTTCGTACTGGCCGTGGTCAACCCCTAAAAATCCACCACGAATAATTTCAGCGGTATAGGCGCTTTGCACCAGCGTCAGGCCAACCACCGCGGTGGAAAACTGGCCGAGTACATTGATGGTCTCAAAACTGCCCCATTGAATGGGAGTAAACGGAATACCAATCGTCAGCGTGTCGTACAAATAGGAGAAGTTGTACAAAACGATGAGCACCACAATCAGCGGTAACGAACGAAACAGCCAGATGTATCCCCATGCCAGACCGTTCAGCAACCAGGAAGATGAAAGCCGTGCCAGCGCCAGCAGACCACCGATGATAATACTCAACAGGGTACCGATAAGCGTCAGTAGCAGAGTTTGCCCAAGGCCGGACAAGATAACCGGATCAAAGAACCAACGGGCAAACACGCCCCATTCCCAGCGCGGATTAAACGCCACGGACTGGATAATCACCGCCAGGACAAACAAGGCAATGACTGCTCCTGCGGTGCGCATCGGATAGCGCGCCGGTACGACTTTAATACTCTCCGTCGTTTTCATCTTCTCTCCTCAGGCTATTCTGGCCTGACCGGCGATGGTCAACAGTTTGGTAAAGCGCAGCCGGCCATCAAACGGTGGCAGGCTGTACTCTTCGGGATCGCGCGCTGTATCAAATTGCGGATCGTAGCCCTGGCTTAAATAAAGTCGCACGGCCTCCGGCTGGCGAAATCCCGTGGTCAGATAAATCCGGCTGTAGCCCGCCAGCAGCGCCCTGCGTTCCAGCTCCTGCACCACGCGCGCCGCCAGCCCCTGCTGACGCAGGCTGCTTTTCGTCCAGATGCGCTTAATCTCGGCGGTGTCTTTGTCGTAAGGTTTGTAGGCCCCGGTGGCGATAATCTCGCCGCTGCGTTCCAGTACCACGAAAAGTCCCTGCGGTGCCAGATACCATTCGGTCAGCTCCACTTCAGCGTCGCGAGAAAAATAATCGCCATAGCGGGCGGCATATTCACCGAACAGACCGTTCAAAATTGGCTGCAGCTCGCTGGCTTCAGGTGAGACCACGCGAAATTGATCGCTCACGATGACCTCCTTAGTCGCCTAAACCGGCCGGGTTGATTTCAGATTGCGGAATACGTTCCACCCCTTCTCCCCAGCGGTTCAGCACCTTGTCATAGTCGCCGTTGCCAATTACGCCGTTGAGGGCGGTTTGTACCGGCAGAACCAGACCGCTGTCCTTTTTCAGCGTCACAGCGATGTGTGCCGCTTTTGGCCAACCGCCATCAACGCTGCCCACCCGTTGCGTTTTACCGTTGAGTGCAGCTTTCCACGCGCCGATAACGTTAGGACCGAAGTAAGCATCGGCGCGGCCTGACTGTAGGGCCAGGGTTTGCGCGGCATCATCTTTGGTATACACCGGCGTAAACGGCTGCAACCCTTTCTTCACGTTCTCATCGTTCCAGGCGAGCAGGATGGCTTCCTGATTTGTCCCCGAACCGACGATGATGCGCAGACCGGCGATATCTTCTGCCTGCTCGATTTTCTTCAGCTTACTGCCGGTTTTGACATAGAAGCCAAGGGAGTCCTTACGATACGTCGCGAAATCGAATTTCTCTTTGCGGGCTTTGGTGACGGTAATATTGCTGATCGCGGCATCATATTTGCCGGACGTGACGCCCAGCGGCCAGTCTTCCCATGACGTGGGTACGACGTTGAGTTCCAGCCCCAGACTGTCAGCCACCAGACGAGCGATGTCCGCCTCGCTGCCGATCAGTGTCTTATTGTCATCGGCAAAGACGGTCAGCGGCGGCTGGCTTAACCCGGCAATCGCCACGGTGAATTTACCCGGTACGGCCAGGTGCAGGTTCGCGGGCAACTGCGCAATCGCCTGCGGATTTTTTGCCGTATTGATTGGCGTTTTATTGGCTTCCAGGCTTACGCCCGTACCGTTAATAGTCACATCATTTGCCCAGACGTTAGCGCTGAAAGCCAGTGACAGCGCGAGGAAGACTGATTTTTTCTGCATAGCGTTTTTCTCTTATTGTGTGAATTGGTTTGCAGGTGTCGCGAGTCCCAGGCTTGCGCGCAGGGTCGTACCGGGATATTCATGGCGGAACAGGCCACGCGCCTGAAGCACGGGGACAACCTGTTCGACAAAACGTGGGAAGGTATCTGGTGTTCCACCCTGGATGATAAAACCATCTGCGGCTTTTTCGTCGAACCACTGCTGAAGACCATCGGCAACCTGTTGCGGCGTACCGCTGAAACGTGGGCGTGGACTGGCCGCTTCCAGAGCAACCTGGCGTAGCGTTAAGCCACGCTCACGCGCGTTGCGTTTGATCTCATCAGTCGTACTGCGAAAGCTGTTTTGTCCAAGGGAACCCAGATCCGGGAACGGTGCGTCCAGTGGATATTGGGCGAAATCATGATGTTCAAAATAGCGGCCCAGGTAGTTCAGCGCGTCGGTAATAGAGACCAGCGCTGCGGTAGTCTGATACTGCTGCTCAACATCCTCTGCGCTGTCGCCAACAATCACGCTGACGCCCTGGAATATATGCAGTTGTTCGGGATGTCGCCCGGCGTAGGCCAACTGGCTTTTTACATCCTGATAGAACTCTTTGGCCTCCGCCAGCGACTCCTGATGGGTAAAAATAGCATCGGCATGCTGCGCCGCTAATTTCTTACCATCCTGTGAAGCACCCGCCTGGAATATAATCGGACGGCCTTGTGGCGTGCGCCCAATATTTAACGGCCCTGCGACCTGAAAATAATCTCCATGATGGTTAAGCGTATGCAGTTTTTGCGGATTAAAAAATTCTCCGCTTGCCTTATTACGGGTAAAAGCATCATCTTCCCAGGAATCCCACAGTCCTTTCACCACCTGTAAATATTCATCGGCGATACGATAACGCAGGGCATGTTCTGGATGCTGGGCACGGGAATAGTTCTTTGCCGAACCCTCCAGAGGTGATGTGACCACGTTCCATCCGGCTCGCCCCTGGCTGAGATGATCAAGGCTGGCGAACTGCCGTGCGGTAGTAAACGGCTCGCTGTATGACGTGGATACCGTGCCAACCAATCCCAGATTTTGGGTAATGCTGGCCAAAGCAGATAATACCGTCAGCGGCTCAAAGCGATTTAAAAAGTGTGGGATTGATTTTTCATTAATATACAGACCATCGGCGACAAAAATAAAATCCAGCTTCCCTTTTTCCGCAATAAGCGCCGTCTCTTTGACAAAATCAAAATTAATACTGGCATCGGCCTGTGCCGCCGGATGACGCCATGCGGACATATTTCCCGCTGCGCCATGCAGAATAGTGCCGAGCCGTAGTTGCCGATTTTCAGCCATAATAACCCCTACCCAACAGGTAAACTTAAAGATGTGCGAATGCCGTTTTTGCTAGGTAATGTGTGAAAAAGTTAAATCTTTTAACGCAGCTGGTCGTATTGCAAGTCCAGATGAGATATCTGGTATTGTTCTTTTTCTGGCCTCTCCATTAGGGAAGGTGCGAATAAGCAGGTCATTTCTTCCCAAGCTGACTCGCTGATTAAAATTTCGCGGATCTGGGCCGATTTTTTTCCCGCAAACACATCGAATCAGCCTATTTAGGCTATTTTTTCCACCATTTCTGGCGTTATTTCCGGTTTTTACTGAGATCTCTCCCACTGACGTATCATTTGGTCCACCCGAAACAGGTTGGCCAGGGTGAATAACATCGCCAGTTGGTTATCGTTTTTCAGCAGCCCTTTGTATCTGGCTTTCACGAAGCCGAACTGCCGCTTGATGATGCGAAACGGGTGCTCCACCCTGGCACGGATGCTGGCTTTCATGTATTCGATGTTGATGGCCGTTTTGTTCTTGCGCGGATGCTGCTTCAAGGTTTTTACCTTGCCGGGACGCTCGGCGATCAGCCAGTCCACATCCACCTCGGCCAGCTCCTCGCGCTGTGGCGCTCCTTGGTAGCCGGCATCGGCTGAGACAAATTGCTCCTCTCCATGAAGCAGATTACCCAGCTGATTGAGGTCATGCTCGTTGGCCGCGGTGGTGACTAGGCTGTGGGTCAGGCCACTCTTGGCATCGACACCAATGTGGGCCTTCATGCCAAAGTGCCACTGATTGCCTTTCTTGGTCTGATGCATCTCCGGATCGCGTTGCTGCTCTTTGTTCTTGGTAGAGCTGGGGGCCTCAATGATGGTGGCATCCACCAAAGTGCCTTGGGTCATCATGACGCCTGCTTCGGCCAGCCAGCGATTGATGGTCTTGAACAATTGACGTGCCAGTTGATGCTGCTCGAGCAGGTGGCGGAAATTCATGATGGTGGTGCGATCCGGCAGGGCGCTATCCAGGGATAATCGGGCAAACAGGCGCATGGAGGCGATTTCGTACAGGGCATCTTCCATGGCACCGTCGCTCAGGTTGTACCAATGCTGCATGCAGTGAATACGCAGCATGGTCTCCAGCGGATAGGGCCGTCGGCCATTGCCCGCCTTGGGATAAAACGGCTCGATGACAGCGGTCATATTCTGCCATGGCAGAATCTGCTCCATGCGGGAGAGGAAAATCTCTTTTCGGGTCTGACGGCGCTTAGTGCTGAATTCACTATCGGCGAAGGTGAGTTGATGGCTCATGATGTCCCTCTGGGATGCGCTCCGGATGAATATGATGATCTCATATCAGGAACTTGTTCGCACCTTCCCTAG